>SYDY01000106.1 GCA_005801425.1 Bdellovibrionales bacterium
GGTCGTCGCCCCCGCTTTCGCGGGGGCGGGCTCCGCGACGGGTGGGGGTGTTTTAGCACACGCCCCACTGTGTCCGCCCTTTCATTACATCATTTTCTTCGGAAAATCGATAAGATGGCACAATCTTGTGGCATCATTTAACAATGAAACTTCGTTTATGGTTGCGCTGTGCAGGCTTGCTATGTGCCGTCGCTTCGTTGAGCTGCGTTAAAAGCAGCACCGATCCGGGCGGTGGAGGCAGTCGCTCATGCAATTGTAGCCTTTCCCAAGGTTGTGACGCAGAGGGTGTTTGTTGGCCTGCATGCAACAGCGATGCAGATTGCTCCGATTATGAATGCGACACCGGTTTGAAAATTTGCAACAAAACTTGCACACGTTTTGGTGCAGGGTGTGGCTGTGTCGATTCCGATGGCGATTTAAAAGGGGACGCGTGCGATACATGCGATAAGAATGCAGATCCCACCGAATTGGATACCGACAATGATGGAAAATGCGATTCATGCACGCTGTCGTCGTGTGTTCCAGATCCATGTCCAACGATTAAAGATCAAGAAGGTGATGCCGATAGTGACACTGTGATCGATTGCAAAGATGCGTGCAACGGCGATGACCGTGTGTGCGATGCTGATTCAGATGGTTATTGTACATCAGCTTGTACTCCGCGGATCTCAGGGCACGTTGAATCATGCCCAGGGTTTGATGATGCTGAGAATGCAGATGATGACGCCCTCCCTGATGGGTGTGATTCTTGTCCTTCGCCTGCAACCGATACGGATAACGATGGTTATTGTACTGACTCAGGGAGCACATGTTGCGATCTCAATAATAGTTCATGCACCGTCAATGTGGCCTGTGTGAAAGACCGCTGTGAAGGCGTCGACGATCGCACTTGGGTGGATTCACGACAATGTTGCCCTAATGACGATCTTGCTGATGTGCCCGATCCACTTACATGGGGAGGGATTACTGCCGATTGGTGGCCTACCGGCGCAACCAATTCTCAGTGTTTGGGTAGAGCGGCGGAGCTCCCTGCAGATGATCCCGATTGCGATGGTGTGGATGGCAAAGCAAGCAAAGCGTGGTTTGTGCGATGCAATTCAGCAGCACCATCGGGTAGCCTAGGTAAATTAACCAATCCATATCCCACATTAAATGCAGCATTGCTTGCTTACAAAGTAGCAACTGAAAAGCCCAGCGCAATTTTTGTGGCCACTGAATGGGACGATTCTGGTACGGTCAAATTATGCGAATACAATGAATTTCTTGATCTAGATAGCAGCACGCGTGTTCATATCTATGGTGCTTTTATCCATGATTTCAGTAAGCGTCTGGGTGCAAAACGCACGAAAATTGTTGCCCCCAATTACGATGCTCCAACCGTGCGCGTTGATCTGAATGGTACGACGGAATTGCAATCCATTTTGTTGAGCGGGTTTAAGATCGAAAGTCGATCGACAAATGATGCCAATCCAACGGCAATCACAATTCGTGTGCAGGGAACAGGTCTTGGTAAACTCATATTACAAGACAGCATAGCGCGGGCGACGATAGGAAACAGCCTGGGAGATACGGTGCCCCAAGCGTTAGCTGGGGCACCTGGATGCCATGGCACTGTATATTCGTCATTTTATAGATGCAATTTTGAAAATGAACCTGGTGATGATGCGAAGCCAGTGGTGCGTGCAGATAATCCTTCAGGTTGCGCATCTGCCAGTGGAAATTACGGTGGGCGAGGTTGTACAAAGTCGGGATTTACTTCTGGTCAGGGCTTTTACTTTAATGCGGGCACTGGTGCGCCTTCTGAAGCGGGCGGTGGTGTAGGGGGTGGAACCCAGGCCTCGAACGGATCCCCTCCAAAACCCATATGTGCTAATGGCACATTTCCCCATTCGCATCTCAATAATACGGGAGATGGATGCAATGGCATTAATGGCTCCAACGGTACAAAAGGGAATTTGAGCTTATTCTCGGGCAGCGACGATCAATTTTCTTCATTTGCATGGCGTCCTGCGACTGGGAATATTGGGGCCTCAGGGACAAACGGTACAGCCGGTGGGGGTGGTGCAGGCGGTGTATTACCTCCAGAATTTACGGCACTTGCTGGTGATCCGTATTATTCGGAAGGTGCCTATTACAGTGGTACCTCAGGGGCTGCAGGAGGACTCGGTGGAGCGGGGGGTACTGGCGGAAGCGGTGGCGGGGGCAGCTTCCCTGTTGTTGTCGTTGATGGCGTGAGTAACTCGCTGCAATTGGATTGCAGCGCTTTGGTTTCGGATGGTGGCGGGACAGGACAAAAGGGTGGATGGGGTGGCAATGGTGGTGGAGGCGGCCAGGCGCAAGAAAGTTCGTTTAATTACAACGGGTTCAGTGACAAGGGAAATTACAATCGTGCTGGCGCAGGAGGCAACGGCGGCCATGGTGGCGGCGGTGGCGGTGGTGCGGGTGGCAATGGTGGACACAGCGTCTGCGTGTTGTTTACGGCCATGGGATATGATGATGACTTTCAATGGGGCAACAGCAAATGTGTGCGGAACACAACTTCTGTTCCTGGTGGAGGTGGTTTAGGTGGATTGGGTGGGTGGCACGCAGCTCCCGGCGGCGGCCGTGCTGCTACGGGCGATACAGGAAAATCAGGTGTGGGTGCCGATGCCTGCAGTGTTGATACGACCAGCTCGAAATTCCATCATTTGACGTGTACTGGAAATACTGCGGGTGACTACTAAATAGCATTAGAGCACCATCACTCCCCCTCACACCTCACCATCACTGTCGACTTGGTCCCAGGCGCAATCCGCGCTGTTTGTTTTTTACGTGTGCCTTCCGGGCATTCAAACAAAAGTTCGTAATCGCCTTCGTAAAGTTTGAAGATCACCGGTGTTTCGCGTGGCGTATGGGTTCCAACTTGTACCCATGCCCAAGGGGGTTGCATTCACTTCATACTGGTGTCACGTGTTGATACATACTGGATACTGGTGTCACGTGTTGAATGTTGACGTTTCTGTCTTGCCGCGTCATTGGTGTCCTGCTGGTGTCACATGTCGAATGGTGAGGTTTGCGTCTTAGTGCGTTAATCGCTCACGACATCGCAAAATGGGCTGAAAGATAGTTTGACGACAGGCCCTAGACCTCTCTAAACATTCACCGATTGCTTTTGGCGGGGTTATTTTGTCCTTATCTTTGTCGCTCAGGCTCGGTATCTCTCAACTTTACCTCGCTTTCGCTTCTCGATAAGACCGAAAGCACCTGTGCTGAAATTCAATCACCGAAAATTGAAAGTGGTTGAGTCGACTTTTCAGAGGAATTCATGAAATCTTCTAGGCTTGCTATGCTGCTTGTCTTTTTTGTTGCTTGCTCTTCGCATGAAGAGAAGAAGGCTTGGGAAGCATGGATGCCCGGCGTTACAAAAGTACTCATCATAGGTGATTCGATTTCCTTGGGTTATACGCCGCATGTTCGAGAGCGCCTCAATGCGTTCCAAGTCCAGCATGGTGGTGGGGATGGTTCCAATAACAGTTCATCCCGTGAAACACGCAGCCAGGTTGATTCGTGGCTTGTGGGCCTTGGGCAGGGTGATTCGATTACGTGGAACAACGGACTTCATGAGGCGATGAGGGATGCACTGCCAGCGGTTGAAACGCATATTTCACTCACAGAATACCGTGAAAATCTCCATGCCATTGCACAAAAGCTTGTGGCAACCCAAGCGAGGATTTTCTTTTTTACGACGACGTACGTCCCAGCACATATTTCTTGGCAGCCCGCGATACAAAAACGTGATGATCTCAATCGTGTGGCGCGTGAAGTGATGACCGATTATCCAGAAATCACGGTGGTGGACTTGGGCGCTTTTTCTGAGACGATCAAGCCTCTCATGATCAATGCCGATTTAGGAGACGATCTTCACTACACCTCTGCGGGCTATGATGCGATCGCAGATTTTATCGTGAATTCTTTATGGCCTCCGAAGCCTTCGTAAGAAAAGGGCATGGTGTCATATCTCGAAAGTAGAAGTTTGCGTCTTTGTGCATTAATTGCTCACTCAAAACCCCATCACTCCCCCTCACACCTCACCATCACCGTCGATTTGGTCCCAGGCGTAATCCGCGCTGTTTGTTTTTTACGTGTGCCTTCCGGGCATTCAAACAAAAGTTCGTAATCGCCCTCGTAAAGTTTGAAGACCACCGGTGTTTCCCGCGGCGTATGGGTTCCCACTTGAACCCATGCCCACGGCGTTGCATTGACTTCAAGGATCCCACGCGTGCTGCTTACGGTGACCGTTTCCGATTGTCCTGCGGTCAGCTTCAACGAGCGCTCCAAGCGTGACCCTTCTTGGTGGCTTTTAAGCGCCATGGTGTAGTTTCCGGGGGGAATAGGCACTTCATGCATTGGTGCATCGGCCATGTGTTTGTCATTAAGCCACACTTCCATTTTGATGGGCGAAACAACGGTCAATGATGCAGAGGTTTTGGGCAATTCCACAGCAGCGATAGGCGCTTTTTCTGGAATGATTTGTGGCGTGGGCGCAGGAGCAGGAGGCGTAAAGCGCAGTGTGTGGGGCAAGGCGCTGCTGCTTGGAAGAGGTCGATCCTGTTTTTTCCTACCATCTGGAAGCAATTCGGCTTCAACAAAACGTCTCGATCCATGCTGCACCCAAAGGGTTTCGCGAAATGAAACGTAACCTTCGTGTCGAAGCTCTATCTGATGGGTTTGTCCCCCTTTGATGCGGAAATTGCTTACGGGTGTTCGTGTGCCAGTGTCGTTTCCATCAATCCAAATGGTTGCATTATCGGGTGTACTGATGATGACCAAAGAAGCATCGGTATCGGCTCCTGCTTTCGCAGCAGGCATCATTTGTACGAACAATGGGAGTGGTGGACGGTGTTCTACACGTCTTGGGACCATGACATCGATAGGTTGGTAACCATCTTTGCTGAAATGCACCACAATTTTCCCGCCGACCGGAAATCCTTCACCGACCTCAAATGGCGTTCGATAGTCGCGATACAATCGATTAAGATGCCTGGCGCCATTGCCTGAGAATGTAACCTGTGAACCTCGTGGTTCAGAGTCGATCAAGGCGGCCCCGGTGCGTGGTTCGCGCAAAAAGAGAGGGTTGAATCCCTGATTGCGTAAAACCAAAAATCCTCCAAGCAGAAGACCCATGACGAGAAGAGGCGCCAATATCTGGCGTAATCGTGAGGGCACTTTTTGCAATGATTTTGCACCGAGTGCTGTCATCGAAGACAGAGCACTTTCAGACAAGATCTTGGTTTTTGTGGGTTCTACGGGCAATTGCTGATGCTTAGGCTTCTCAATGGCAAGTGTGGCTTCGTCATCATCATCGTGCGGCGGTGCATGTTGTGCGAGTTGTGTCCATTCTGCAATGGCCGCTGCGACGGAAGCTTCACCTTGCATGCTTTCGGGAAGCATGGTGGGACTGCCGCGTTTGGGCGTGCGCTGGAGATCTTCGGCAGATTCATCATTGCTAAATGCTTGATGCGACATTCCACTTGGGGGTTTGTCTTTGGGTTTGCGCGTGTGTGTCTCATCCCATGGGGATCCACCAAACAAAGCTTCGTCGGCAAGTTTGTCCGCAAACAGATCATGCATGTATTCGGCAAGCGTTGCTGCGCTTGTGCTTCTGCCGCGCCTGTGAAGATAATTTTCGAGATCGGCTTCCATCTCACCCGCAGTTTGGTAGCGTTGATCGGGATCTCGCTTCAGCGCACGCATCAAAATCGCTTCCAAATCGGTGTCGTATTGCGGAAGCACTTGGCTGGGTGGCGTTACTTCACATGCGACGACGGCATTAAGTGTGTCGACCTCGCTTGCCTTTTTAAATAAGCGCGTTCCTGTGGTGACTTCGTAAAGTGTGATCCCAAGTGCGAAAACGTCACTGCGTCCGTCTACTTTATCTCCCGTGGCTTGCTCGGGAGACATATACGAATATTTTCCTTTGAGTACGCCCGATTTTGTTTGCGCAACCTTGTTATAGGCTTTGGCAACACCGAAATCGACGAGTTTGATATAGCCTTCGTAACTTATGATTACATTTTGTGGGCTGATGTCGCGGTGTACGATGCCTAAAGGTTCACCGTTGGAACCGGTTTGGCGGTGGGCAAAATCAAGTCCAGAGGCCACAGTCATGCCGACGTGCGCGGCGATGGTGGGAGGGATCACATGTCCACGATGAACTTCTTGATTGTACACGCGGCGTAGATCTTCGCCGCGAATGTATTCCATGATGATGTAAATGGATTCGCTGTCTTGTTCAACATCGTAGACTTGCACGATATTTGGATGATTGAGCTGTGCCGCGATTTGGGCTTCATCCCAAAACATATCTACGAAGTCTTTGCGTTCACCCAGATGACTAAGAATGCGCTTGATGCATACCAGCCGTGAAAATCCGCCAACGCCTGTTTGTCTGGCCAAAAAAATCTCGGCCATACCACCTGCACCCAGCTTCTTGATGATCTCGTATTTACCAATGGATTTTGTCATGTGCTTTGACCATTCTACTGCTCAAGTAAACCAGGGTACATTTAATATGCCGATAAGGCTCTGATACGCTTGATTAAGCACTATGGGATCGCGACTGTCGAGGGTCACAAGTACTTGATATTCAGTTGACTCATAGGTCGGATAAGATCCAATGGCGACGTCTGGATATAATTGTTGAACATGGGCAAGCGGCGTTGCGATGGCCGTTTCATCGGCACGAATATACAGGCGCTTTGTGTGCATGGTTGTGCCTTGTCGAAGGCTGGGCGCAAGCGTTTCGTAGCAGGCACGTAAAAAAGATGGCACCCCAGGGAGCATGAATACGTTATCAGTTCGTAATACCGGGAAACCTTTGCGATGAAACGTTATTTGGGTATTTTCGGGAACATCCGCCAACCCGAGTTGTGTATCCGAAGCGTTGGGTCCCCAAAAAAGTCGTAAGGCTTTTTCCAGTTCCGCATTGCGTTCCATCGTTTTCTTAAGGCCCATGGCAACACCGCGGATGGTGAGATCGTCATGGGTGGGCCCAATACCACCTGAAGTAAAAACATAAGTAAGGTGCGAAGCCATGTCGTGGACACAATCGGCAATGGTGTTCAAATCATCGCGGATGGTTCGCATGTCCATGACATCGATGCCGTGTTGGTTAAGTTGTTGGATGAGATACGGTCCGTTGAGATCCGTGATCTTGGCTGTGAGTACTTCATTCCCAATAATGATGATCCCGGCGGTCACAATGTCATTACTCACTTTGTAACTCCGGAAAATGGTGAAAAACGGCCTGTTGAATATTTTTTTCGACCTGATCGAAAGATCCACTGCTGTCGATACGTGCCAAGGGGCCATCATGGTTGGCGAGCAGGGATTGATAATGCACAAACACCATTTCCTGGCGCAATTGATGCTCAAGAAGCTCAATGGGTTGTGCGCGATTTTGGCGGCGTGCGATGGCTTCCTCTACCGAAATTTCGAGCATGATCGTGAGATCTGGGGGGACGGCATATTGATTGATGCTGCGCACCCATTCCATAGGAAGCATCGCCGATTGATACGCAAGCGACGACATCACATAGCGATCACAAAGGACTATTTTTCGAGAATCGAGTGCTGGGGTGATCTCTGCGTTGACATGGTCCATGCGATCTGCGGCAAAAAGAAGTGCAAGTGTTGCTTCATCGCATGGCGATGTTTGTCGCAAACGCCGACGTATCTCTTGTCCTAAGCTTCCCGAGGAAGGTTCGGCAGTCACATGAATATCCAGACCACGTTTCACAAGAGTTGACGCCAAACGCTCTATTTGAACGCTTTTTCCTGCGCCATCGAGTCCTTCAAAAACAATCAATTTTCCAGAGGGCATTGTCATCTTTTGCCATAGTCTCGCAACAAATACAGGAAAAATGGACCACCCGCGAGGGCGGTGATTGCGCCCACGGGCAAACTTCCGCCGATCCATGGAAACATACTGCGGCCCATGGCATCTGCAGCGACCACGAGTATGCCCCCAGCGTATGCCGTAATCGGTATAAGCAATCGGTGGGTATTTCCGAGATGGCGACGCACCACATTGGGCACGATAAGTCCGACAAATCCAATAAGTCCGGTGTAGGCCACAACAGCAGCGCAAAGAACGGTTGCTACCGATAAAAGTATGATGCGCGTGCGGTGGGCGGAAAGACCGAGCAATTCAGCATGGATTGTGCCGAGGCTCAAGAGTTGGAGTGCGTTTTGTGAGAAAGTTAATCCAATGACAGCGATCATGATCCCAAGTGTGAGCCAGAACAACACGGTGGGTGTTTCAATCCCGATCCCACCGACAAGCCAAAAGAGCATGGCCTGTGCGGTGGATGCAGGAACAACCATTTTGACAATCGTGACCATGGAACTGCTGATGGTGTTGAGAACAACACCCACCAGTACAATCGTCGCAGGATCGCGCCATCCAAAGGCGCCGCACAAAAGCATCAAACATAGAATGCTGGCCAAGGCGCCGATACCTGCCGAAAGCGGCAGCCATGCACCGCCAAGTCCCATCACAATGGCCAAAACGCCGCCTACGGCAGCACCTCCAGACACACCGATCACGTAAGGATCTGCGAGGGGATTGTGCAGTAGAATTTGCATCACAAGGCCACTTACGGCCAATGCGGCACCTGTGAGTAATGCAAGCCACATGGTGGGTGCTCGGATCTCCCAAAGCACGGCCTGATCAACATGCCACGGCCAATGCCATCCTGTAGATCCTACCGACAATGCGAGCATGCACAGCAACACGCTCAAGGCAGCATAGGCCGCTATTTTATACATTCAAGATCCTGTGCGAGTTCTTGCAATGCCTCTGGAAATCGTGGTCCCAAACGCACCCATGGATCAATATTTCGTGGTCGGATCATTCTTGTCTTTTTTTGTACTTTTGTAGGGGCGGTTCGTGAACCGCCCTTTCCCAGTCCTTCATGACTCAAATCAATCCACAGATCAGGATCTGCTGCTTTGACTGTTTCTTCGTCCACCATAGGATAGGCTATGGGACTCTTGATGGCATTTTTTAATCCCATCCATGCCATCGCTTCATGTAAAAAATTGTCAGAACCCACCACAACCCACGGTTTAGACGACACGACCAACATAACCCGCCGTTCAGGTAGGGGCGCAGCTTGCTGTGCCCTGTGTCCACAGGACCCTTTGAGCTTTCCATATTGGCCTTGCAATTTTTCTCGCAAAACCCCGGCACTTTTTTTGTTAAAAAGTTTCCCGAGCACGTCGATGGCATCCCACAGATCTTGCATTGTAGAAGCGGGCAAAATCAGCGTTGGGATACCGCGAGCGGCAAGGGCTTCAAGTTGCCTTGTTGGCATGGCGTTGGAGACAGTAACGATCGCACCGGGCTTTGCCTGGTGTATTCGTTCCATATCGAGATCGGCAAAACCACCGACGCGTGGCAATGTGAGCACTTCAGGTGGATAAGTATCAAAGCGTGTAACGCCCACCAATGCATCATCCGCATGCAGCGCAAAGATAATTTCTGTGAGCGAAGGTGCCAGTGATACCACCCGTGAAACGTGGGCAGGAGGTGTACCAATCCACTGTGCGTTTGCTGGAATGCAAAACAATAGAGCAAGAATTATTTGGAACGCGGGCATCCTGCCCGCACATAACAAGCAAATAATGATGACACGCTTCAAGGTCGAAGCCGATCCATGGTTCGCGCAAAGGGAATGGTTTCTCGCACGTGATGCAGACCGCAAACCCATGCCACGCATCGTTCCAGGCCCATACCAAAGCCTGCATGTGTGACTGTCCCATAGCGTCTTAGATCAAGAAACCATTCAAAGGCATCGCGTGGGAGTTTATGTTCGGCGATGGCGGCTTCGAGTACTTCTAAATTGTCTTCGCGTTGTCCGCCGCCAATGACTTCGCCGTAACCTTCGGGTGCAAGCACATCCATACTGCGGGACACAAGAGGATTATGATCTTCGCGTTTCATGTAAAACGCTTTAATTTGCGATGGAAACCCGTGGACGATGATGGGTCTATCGTGGCGTTTGGTGAGTTCCGTTTCATGGGGACTTCCAAAATCCATCCCCCAGCTGATTTCAAGCAAATCACGCAATTCTTTGTCTACTGTTTCTAATTGGATCGCTTTGATTTCTTCAATGGCTTTATCGTAAGAAATACGTGGAAATGGCTTCTGAACCCGTCTTAGAGGCTCTACATCGCGTTCTAAAATTTCGACCAATTCTTTTTCGTGTTTTTCCAATGCGCGTGCAACAACGTAGCATAGGAAATCTTCGGCCAAATCCATGTCGCCTTCAAGATCCATAAATGCAACTTCAGGTTCCACCATCCAAAATTCGGTGAGATGCCTTCTTGTCTTCGACTTTTCTGCGCGAAATGTGGGCCCAAAACAGTATGTTTTACGAAACGCTGTTGCGCCAGCCTCTTGATACAATTGACCTGATTGCGACAAGAATGCCTGATCGTCAAAGTACTTCGTTGAAAACAGGGTGCTTGTTCCTTCGCAGGCGTTGGGTGTGAGGATAGGCGAATCGATGAGCACATAATCACGGTCGTCAAAATAATCGCGGATGGCGCGCACGAGGGTATGACGGATGCGCATGATGGTTTGTTGCCGTTTTGACCGCAACCACAAGTGCCGATGGTCCATCAAAAAAGCATCACCATGGGCTTTGGGCGAGATGGGGTAATCCACACTGCGTCCAAGGATCGCAATGTCTGAAATCTGCATTTCAAAACCGATATGACTGCGCGGATCGGCAACCACTTTCCCTGTCAGCGTCAACGACGTTTCTTGGGTTAAAGATCCTGCGAGTTCAAACAATGCTTGACCTACATCGGCCAAACTGACCACGGCTTGGATGATCCCCGTTCCATCGCGCAATTGAAGAAAATGCAATTTCTTCGAGGATCGCATGTTGTAAAGCCACCCTTTAAGGGTGACCGTTTGGCCTTCATGTTGGGCGATGCGCGCAATGGTAACGTCGTTCATGGGGTGGGTTTTTGGCACATTGCGCTTAAAGCATCAACTCTAACTCACCTCCACTTCGCGAAGCGAGGCGGTGGGGGTGCGTGTGCAGATACGGACCTTCTTCATTTTTTCCTCTCCCTCGGCGGCTTTGTGTCATCAAGCAGCCCATCGATGAACCAGATTTCTTCATCGCGATACCACGCGACCTGAACCTCACGTCCATCCCGTGCGTGGTCGTTCATCCATACTTCGGGCGTCCCCCGACTTGCTGTTACTTCGTCAATGCTCATGCCAGGCTCTACGGATTTGTGTTCGATGGCCTCTCGGATACTTGTTTTGCGTTCTTCGAGCCATGGAAGCACTTTGCTTTCTTCACCAAGCATCTTGTCTATTTCTTTTTCTGCCATTTCGCGTGTTTGAGTGCCTAGGGGCAGCAAAATCACAAAACTATCGCGCCCTTTAAGCAATTTTTCGTTGTCGACAGGTGTAAGATGCACCCAAATGCTAAATCGCGGTGAGGTAAGCAAGCGTGTGGCCACTTCCAATTGGCTGGGAAAACCGATGGCGGCCACTTCAAAGCGTGTGCCAGCGGGTATGATCCCTTGAGGGCTGAGGGGATGAATGGGTTCTCCATTGGCATGATTGAGGTGTGAGACGTATTCAAACGGATAAGGCGAAAGCATCCAAAATTCATTTTCGTCATAAAGATTGCCAAAATAACAGGATTGCCGAAGTGCTAATATACGTCCTGCGTATGCCTTGAGCACCGGTTCACGATCAGCACGCGGGAGGGTATGGATATTTGCACAACCTGACAAAAGAAAACCTAAAAAAATAAATCGGATCAGCGTGTCCATAGCAGACAACCTAACACGAAAGGGGTGACGTTTTAAGAACCCTGAGATATACTTACCGGTTATGGCATCTCTTCGATTTTCCAAATATCAGGGTATAGGCAATGATTTCGTGATCATCCACGGACCAGACCTTGATCATCCGCTTACGTCTGAGGCTGTACGATTTTTGTGCGATCGCCGTCACGGCATAGGCGCTGACGGCGTGCTGACGGTGTGGCCTGTTCAAGAGGGCGCCGGCCGCATGCAGGTTCAAAATGCCGATGGCAGTGATACGGAAATGTGTGGCAATGGACTTCGTTGCGTCGCCGCCTATTTGCGCGATCAAAATCAAATTGATGTCCGCAATCCCTTTGTCCTCTACAGTGATCGCGGTCCACATCTGTGTCATTTTCAGGATGATGATGTTGTGATCGACATGGGAAAAGCCGAATTGGTACACCGAGACCTTCCGGTTGGCGAAAACGGTATTGTTCAACTTGATGTGGATGGTCTCACTTTTTCCGCAGTGGCTATTTCCATGGGCAATCCCCATGCGATTATTTTTACGGAAAGCGATCCCATGCGCCTCGGCCTTCATTATGGTGCAGCGCTTGAAATCCATTCGGCTTTTCCAAACCGTGTGAATGTCAGTTTTGTTCGTGCAGAAAACCAAGGCTTTACGGTCTTTGTGCATGAGCGTGGGGTTGGACCGACCTTGGCGTGTGGCAGTGCTGCCTGCGCGGTGGTTGCTGCTGCGATCATCACCAATCGTGCCCAATTCAATCAGGCTTATCGTGTAACGCTTCCAGGTGGCGATCTTGCTATCACATGCGATGACGATCTCGCTGTTCGCATGTGCGGCCCTGCAGTGCACGTATTCAACGGCACGATCACGACTTAAATATATTCGTCATCCGCGCGAAAGTTGATCGTCATCCCCGCGAAAGCGGGGATCCATTTTTATCGTCCCAAATCATTGCGTGATCCACACGCAAATGCATATCGTCTTTGCATGAACGATCTTTCCCCTGAACTGCCCGTGGGCGGTGATTTTCTGTATGCCCCTGTTGGCACACGCCCTATTTTTACCACCGAAAAAATGAGCGATGAGCAACACGAAATTTACAAGGTTGCTGATACGTTCATTCGTCAGGATGTTGAGCCCTATCATACGGAACTGGAACACAAAAAATCGGGTCTTATGCAGAGCATTTTTCACAAAGCCGCAGAACTCGGTTTTTGTATGGTTGAAGTGCCTGAGGCTTACGGTGGCTTAGCACGGGACAAAGTCACCAGCATGTTGGGCTCCGAGGCTGTTGCGCGTGTTGGGTCATTTGCGGTCACATTGGGTGCGCATACGGGTATTGGCACGTTGCCGCTTGTTTATTACGGTACCGAGGCGCAAAAACAAAAATATCTTCCCCGTTTGGCAGCGGGTGAGATCATTGCAGCTTATGCGCTCAGTGAACCAGGAAGCGGATCCGATGCGTTGAGTGCGCGCACGGTGGCGACGCCAACGCCTGATGGTAAAAGCTTTGTTCTTCGCGGTACCAAGCAATGGATCACCAATGCGGCTTGGGCCGATTTGTTTACTATTTTCGCCCAAGTGGATGGCGACAAATTTACGGCATTTTTGGTTGAACGCAATTCGCAGGGCCTGTCCATTGGCAAAGAAGAGCACAAGCTTGGGATCCGAGGGAGTTCCACATGCCAGGTCATTCTTGATGACGTGATTGTGCCTCGCGAGAACGTTCTTGGCGATATCGGTCGTGGGCATAAAATTGCGTTTAACACGCTCAACATTGGTCGTTGGAAGCTTGGTGTAGCAGGGATTGGTGCTGCCAAAGCGGCATTGCGCCATGGTGTGGCTTATGCACTTGAACGTCGGCAATTTGATAAGCCGATTGCATCGTTTGGTCTTGTGCGTGAAAAATTGTCATCGGCGGTAACATCCATTTATGCGGGCGAAAGCATGGCCTATCGTCTCGGTGGGGCAATTGATGCACGCACGGCGTTGCTCGATCACGCAGCACCTGATTATTGGAAAAAAGCCGTTGACGTCATTGACGAATTTACCATCGAAGCCAGTGTGCTCAAAGTGTTTGGGAGTGAGGCCTGTTACCGTGTGGTGGACGACATGCTGCAGATCCACGGTGGCAACGGTTACACCGAAGATTATCCTTTGGAGCGTATGCTGCGCGATAGTCGTATCAATTTAATTTTTGAAGGCACCAACGAGATCAATCGTTTGATCATTCCTGCAACATTGTTGAAACGTGGCCTTACCGGGAAAATCCCATTGATGCCATTTGCAGAGCAGGTGATGTCGGAGCTTGCTGGAACATCCGAAATACCACAGGCTGGCAAAGGTGTCCTTGCGTCCGAGATTTTGGCGACCGAGTTGTGTAAGCGCGCCATTCTTTATGCGGCAAGCTATGCCATGCAAAAATACATGATCGATCTCAAAGAAAAACAACACATTCTTGGTGCGTTGGCCAATTGCGTGATTGCTCTTTATGGTATGGATTCCGTGCTTACACGGGCTTCTCAGGCTGTTTCGGCTATGGGCGAAGCAGGGGCGTCTGTTCATCTGGCGTGTAGTAAACTCCACTGTTTTGATGCGCGTGCCAGTGTTTTTCAAGAATTGCATCGCATTGCGATGAATATGGCCGACGGTGATGAGCTCGATACCATTTACAGCAACTTGGACAAGCTGGATCGTCGTTATCGTGTCGATATCCGGACAGCCGAAGAACATATCACGGATCGTTTATTAAACGGCGGTACGTACGCTTCGTTATTCGCATAAGGATTTCG
Source organism: Bdellovibrionales bacterium (assembly GCA_005801425.1). Taxonomy (GTDB): domain Bacteria; phylum Myxococcota; class XYA12-FULL-58-9; order XYA12-FULL-58-9; family SYDY01; genus SYDY01. The sequence continues at coordinate 14,641 of SYDY01000106.1, forward strand.
TATGCATTTGCCCGCCTTTGAAATCATTGCACACCGTGGTGGATCTCTAGAGGCACCTGAGAACACATTGCAGGCCATTGAACATGGCATTGCTGTTGGCAGTGATTGGCAAGAAATAGATGTTACGTTGACTTGCGATGGCCATGCTGTTGTGATCCACGACGATACGCTTGAGCGCACCACAGACGGTTCAGGTTCTGTTTCTGATCACACGCTTGCTTATCTTACGGCATTGCATGCGGGGCAGCCTGTGCCCTCGCATCGCACGTGTGAACGACTCAAAAGTCTTGGTATCCCAATCCCAGACTTTGGAAGGCGTTTTCTCGAAGCAACAGTTCCGTCACTCGACGATATTCTTGCCAATCCAAACGCGCATTTGATGATAGAGATAAAAAGTCACACCGACGTTGCACGCCTTGCCTCTGCGGTGGTGGCTTGCATCCATCGACACGATGCGCAATCGCGCGTGGCGGTGGGTAGCTTTCAATATGATATGGTGGAAGAGGTGCACCGTTTGGACCCGTTACTGAAATTGGTAGCGATCATGGACTCGCTTGAACCACTGCCCATGTTTCTTAGCCTTCCCATTTCCCGATTTGCCGTGAGTACAATGATTGCGGCAGATGTGGTCAAGCATGTACCAAGTCATATTCCTGTATGGAGTTGGACTGTTTACCGTCCTGAGGATGTTCCCGCGCTTGTTTTAAGCGGTGTACGAGGGATCATCACCGATGCGCCTCAGGCCGTGATAAGCGCCTTCAGGCCTTGTTGACCCACATCAAATTGCGCTACCAGTCCCTCTTATGCAGCCACACGAACGTCTCATTCTTGCTTTAGATCTTCCTCAGCACGATGCTATTCTGGCACTGGCCAAACGCACTGTAGGCCATGTGGGCATGGTTAAGGTGGGGCTTGAGGCGTATGTTCGCTATGGCAATGCGCTGCTTGAGGTACTTGCAGAATTGGGCCACAGCATTTTCCTAGACCTCAAACTTCACGATATTCCGCGGACCGTCGCTGCAGTCGTCAAAGGCATTGACGCACGGCATATCCGCCTTCTCACGGTGCATGCGTCAGGTGGCCCAGAGATGATCCGTGCTGCGCGTGATGCTGCCCCTGATACCCTCGATATCATTGCGGTAACGATGCTCACGAGCATGGACGATTCTACGGCCAAGGCTGCGGGTTTTTTGGGCGGCATTGATGCCACGGTACGCGCTTTGGGCGATATGGCGATTTCCAGCGGTGCAGATGGGCTTGTGTGCGCATCCCCTGATCTGCCTCTTCTGCATCATATTGGCGGCAAACGTGTGGTTCCTGGCATTCGTTTAGGACACGTTGATGGCGATGATCAGCGTCGCACGGCAACGCCCGTCGATGCAGTTCGTGCAGGCGCGACTTGGTTGGTTCTTGGACGCCCCGTGCTTCAATCTCCAGATCCGGTGGCAACGCTTAACAGCATTGCAAAAAATATTGCAGATGCAGAAACGAGTTCACAGTGAGTGATCATGTTGCAGGACGACATGCCGTGCATGCATGCCTTGTGTCGGGATTTGTTTCCCAGCTTCTTGTTGAAGAACAGGGGCGCGGTCTTGAAGAATTTATTGTGCTTGCCCAACAAAAAAAGATCCACATCAAGAACGTCTCACGGCGAGAGTTGGATCGTCAGTCGCAGGGCGCACCTCACCAAGGTGTTATGGCACTTTTGCTTCCCTATCCTTATGCAACGCTCGAAAGTGTGCTTGCCCTAAACGCCGATCTCATTCTCGTGCTCGACCAAATCCAAGATCCACGTAATCTGGGAGCCATCATCCGAAGTGCCGCCGCATTCGGTGTAGGGGCTATCATCTGCCCTAAGGACAACAGCTCACCGGTCTCTGGCGTGGTTCATGAAACCTCCAGCGGATTGACTGCCAAGGTGCCCATTGCGCGTGTTGCAAATTTATGCAGAGCGCTCGCAGCACTCAAGGAGCGGGGTTTTTGGATTTATGGTGCGGACGGCGATTCGGCCTGTGACTTACCCAAGACCCGTCTTAATTCGCCTTGTGTCATCGTAATGGGGGGTGAGGGCGATGGTATGCGGCGTCTCACCCGTGAAATGTGTGATGTCGTATTTAAAATCCCCATGGCACCCCATGTGGAATCCTTGAATGTTAGCGTGGCGTCGGCGATCGTGCTTTATGAGTTCCGGCGTACGTAACTTGGCAATCAGGGCTGTGTTTTGCCTTGACTTCCTTCTGGCGCCTCCCTA
>SYDY01000107.1 GCA_005801425.1 Bdellovibrionales bacterium
AGCGGGAGAGGTTCATCAGAAGAGAATTTTCTATTTACGGATTGCTGCCGTTGCTTTCTTCAAACTCGGCGTCAACCACGTTGCTGTCGGCGGCTTTGGGTGCTTCGCCTTCTGGCGCACCAGGTGTTCCAGATTGCTGATACATTTTCTCAGCCATCTTGTGACTGGCAGCAGTCAACGCTTCCATCTCCGATTTGATGCGTGAAGAATCACCGGAAGCCAACGCATCACGGGTGCTCTTAAGCTTGGCCTGAATATCGGCCACCGTGGCTGCATCAAGCTTCTCTTTGTATTCTTCCAAATTGCGTTCAATTTGGTAGCACAACGAATCGGCTTGATTGCGTGTATCCACTTCTTCTTTGCGACGACGATCTTCCTCTGCATGTGAAGCCGCATCGTTCACCATACGGTCGATATCAGCACCGGAAAGACCACCACCCGCTTGAATACGGATCTGCTGTTCTTTGCCTGTACCCTTATCGCGTGCTGAGACATTCACGATACCGTTGGCATCGATATCAAACACCACTTCAACCTGCGGCACACCGCGCGGTGCAGGTGGAATGCCTTCCAAGTGGAATTGACCAAGCAAACGGTTTTCAGATGCCATGGAGCGCTCGCCTTGGTAGACTTTGACTTCTACCGAGGTTTGGCTGTCGGCCGCCGTTGAAAACACTTCACTCTTTTTGGTTGGGATCGTGGTGTTACGCGGGATCAGCGTGGTCATGATGCCACCCAGCGTTTCAAGTCCCAACGACAAAGGCGTGACATCCAAGAGCAAGAGATCTTTCACGTCGCCGGAAAGGATACCTGCTTGAACCGCTGCACCCACTGCTACCACTTCATCGGGGTTCACAGAACGATTGGGTTCTTTACCGAAAAACTTCTTGACCGCTTCTTGCACCATGGGCACACGGGTAGAACCACCGACCAAAAGTATCTCGTGAATATCCGCAGCCGATTTGCCTGAATCTGCCAAAGCTTTGCGACAAGGCTCGATGGAACGATCCACCAGGTCTTTGATCAAGCTTTCAAATTTGGCGCGCGACAACTTCATATTGAGATGCTTGGGACCCGATGCATCGGCCGTAAGGAACGGCAAATTGATGTCGGTTTCACCCACGGCGCTCAATTCAATTTTGGCTTTTTCGGCGGCTTCTTTGAGCCGTTGAAGAACCATTTTGTCTTTGGAAATATCCAAGCCTTGGTCTTTTTTAAATTCGTTGATCAGATAGGTCATGATCACTTCATCGAGATCATCACCACCCAGGTGCGTATCACCATTGGTTGCAAGCACTTCGACGACGTTTTCGCCCACTTCAAGGATGGAAATATCGAACGTACCACCACCGAAATCGTACACAGCAATGATCTGATCGTGCTTTTTATCGAGACCATAGGCCATGGCCGCTGCCGTTGGCTCGTTCACAATGCGCTTCACATCGAGGCCAGCAATTTTGCCCGCATCTTTGGTCGCTTGACGCTGGGCGTCGTTGAAATACGCAGGAACCGTAATCACTGCGGCAGTGACTTCTTGTCCCAAATAATTTTCAGCAGCGCGTTTGAGCTTTTGAAGTATTTTGGCGCTGATTTCTTGCGGCGCATAGTCCTTGCCGTCAATTTCAAAATAAGCGGCATCGCCTTTGCCACGTTTTACCTTGTACGGCACACGTGCGCATTCATCGCTCACTTCGTCGAAACGACGTCCCATAAAACGCTTGTTTGAAAAAATCGTGTTTTCGGGGTTGGTTACGGCCTGACGGCGCGCCACTTGACCCACCATCACTTCGCCACCGCGTCCATAACCCACCACCGACGGCGTGGTTCTGGCGCCTTCTTCGTTGGCAATCACCTTAGGCTCAGCGCCTTCCATGACAGCCACAACGCTGTTGGTGGTTCCAAGATCGATACCAATAATTTTGCCCTTGGGGCTGCCTTGGCTAGGTTTTTGATCACCCATGGCGTTTATCCTCTCATATGTTCGTGTATTAGGGCCGAAGGGTAGTATGGTGACCATTTTTCCACTGTCAAGGACGGCTTTTGGCCTAATACCTTGATGCTCTAAGGCACACGGTATAGGGATACATCAAATGCGTCAGACCAGTTGGCTATTTTCGTTTATCATCCTTGCGTGGGCCACGTCGGCAGCCGCACAATCCCCAGTCAACACCAACGATGGGATGATTGCGCCCAACGATGACTTTAATCTGGAAGACAAAGAAGTCGAGCCCACCCCAGAAGAACCAAAAACTAAAGAAAAACCGAAGAAAGAACCGGCACTTAGCCTGGCCGATTGGGAACGCACCGACTGGGCCTTGGTAAAACCCGAAAAAGCGCTGGTCGAAGTGACAGGATACTTTCGTGCACGCAGCGGAACCTTTCGCAAGCTGAATTTCGGAAACAACGGATACACGGAGCAAGATGGCGATGCTGGGCGACGCTATCCACTGAACGACGGCGGCAATGCCAATACCAGCTACACCGACATGCGTCTTCGCATCATGCCGAAGATGAACATCAGCGACAATATCTCGGTGATGATGACCTTTGATGTCATGGATAATTTGGTTTTAGGGTCTACCCCTACGAATTTCCCTGACAAAGGGGGCCCCATTGAAACCCTGTCCACCGGACAGCTCACAGGCAATCGTGCATCCCGCGATCCTCGCGATATGCTTGTAGCCAAACATGCTTACGTGCGCATGACTGCACTCAACGAGCAACTCGAATTGCGCGTAGGACGTATGCCTGACCATTGGGGCATGGGAATGCTCTACAATTCGGGTATGTGCATCGACTGCGATTTTGATCGCTCGGTCGATCGTGCCGCCGTAAGCTTCCGCCTGGCAGGACACACCATTGCACTCATGTTCGATTGGGTGGGCACAGGCCCAAGCTTTTATCCCTTTGGTGCCGATGGCCCCGGTGTGGATGGCGTGATTTGGAACGATGCCCAAGAATACGGTTTACGCGTGCACAAAGAAGATCATCCTGATGATATCCGTGAAAAAGTTCTCCAAGGCAAAACGGTTCTCAACTACGGAATGCACAATGGCATTCGGGTGCAAAAAAGCGGCGTAAGCGGTGATCCTGTCGCCGTTGGAACGGATGTAACGAAACTTCCCACTGAAGCCCAAAAAGAATCGCGGGATGCGCTACTTTATACGGGAGATGGCTATCTGAAGTTGCATCATCGCAATTTTCAACTTGGCATTGAAGCGGCCATTCAAGTGGGATCTTTTAAAGATAAAATTTACGATGTGAATTTAGACCCACAAAAAACCAAAATACTTATGTACGGCTTCGCTTTGGAGAGTAAATACACTTTTACAGGTGTGGCCAAAGGCACGTTGCTCTCATTTAAGTCGGGCATGGCATCGGGCGATAAAGCCCCAGGTTTTGGTGCACTTTCACGCCAAAGCAATCAACGCTATGCGGGCGGCGATAGCAGCATCAACAATTTTCAATTCAGCCCGAACTATACAGTAGGCCTGGATATGCTGGTGTATCGACGTATCATCGGAACGGTCACCGATACGTTCTATATCAGACCTGCCGTGTCCTACGATTTTAATGAAGATTTTTCGGGCGAAATCGCCATGCTCTATTCACAAGCAGTTTATGGTGCGTCCACACCGAGTTGCACTGCAGCAAATACCGGTGACAGCGTTGCCCGCACCGGATGCAAAACACCCATGGCCCTCGAATTTGATGCCGAAGTAAGTTACGGATTGGCAAAAACCTATTTTGCAGGAAAAACGCAGCGATTGCGCGCATCCCTTGTCGGTGCGCTTGCTGTGCCGTTTGGGGCATTTACGGATACTGCGGGAAAAAGTCCAAGCCTTGCTTGGATGATTCAAGGTCGTATGTTTGTGACGTTTTAGTGCAGAACAGGGCGGTTCGCGAACCGCCCCTACAATAAAAATCCGGGAATACGCATGGATCATTTTACGTATCAGAATGGTATTTTGTATGCCGAAGATGTTGCAGTCTCTGAGATTGCACAGCGTTTCGGAACACCGACGTACGTCTATTCGGCAGCGACGATTACACGGCACATGACCGTGCTTCAAGCGGCGGTGAGTGGCCTACAAACACTGATTTGCTATGCCATCAAGGCCAATGGGAATTTGGCCATTATCGAACACTTGGCACGCTTGGGCTCTGGATTTGATGCGGTAAGCGGTGGTGAATTGCTCAAGGCCTGGAAGGCTGGCGTTCCCCGAGATCGCATCATCCTAAGCGGCGTGGGCAAAGAACGTTGGGAAATTGAACTCGCACTGCGCGGTGGCATTCGTTATCTGTGTGCCGAGTCACGCGAAGAACTCGTGTTGATTGCTGATATCGCTCAGGCACTAAAGATGCAGGCCCCTGTCGTGATCCGAGTCAATCCCAATGTGGATGCCAAAACCCATCCTTATATTTCAACAGGCCTTAAGAAAAATAAATTTGGTGTTCCCCAAGAAGAAGCGATGGAGCTCGCACGCTGGGTACATGCGCAGGGAAGCCTTAAGCTTGTGGGCATGTCATGTCACATCGGATCGCAGATCACGACACTGGCGCCTTTTGAAGATGCTGCCACACGCATGGCTCAAATCTGCAAAACACTGATCTATGAAGGGATTGGCTTAGAGCATGTGGGGATCGGTGGAGGATTGGGCATACCCTATCGCGCCGATGAAACGCCACCGGAGCCTAAACAGTATGGTGAAGCTTTGGTGCGCATATTGGGGCCCCTCGGGCTTCAAATTGTCTTAGAGCCGGGTCGCGTGATTGTGGGCAATGCAGGCATTTTACTTGCTCGGGTTGTACGACAAAAACCTGGTGCCGAACGTCCTTTCCTAGTGATTGACACAGGCATGAACGATCTGCTGCGACCACCACTGTATGATGCGTTTCATCAAATTATCCCTGCCGTTGAAGCCCCTCTTGATGCCAAGTTTGATGTGGTGGGGCCCATTTGTGAATCGGCAGATCTCATGGGACGCGATGTTCCCCTGCCCTCCTCGATTGCGCCAGGGGATGTGGTGGCCATTCGATCAGCCGGTGCCTACGGGTTTGTCATGGCAAGTATGTACAATGGACGACGACGTGCTGCTGAAGTGATGGTCGATGGTGATGTGGCGCGTGTTGTCAGAGCCAGAGACGGTTTTGATGAATTATGGCGAGGTGAATTTCATTGGGATGGAACGGCTGCGGATCCACAGGTTCCTGCTACAATTTAACGTCGGGCCACAAACCAATTCACCAAATCATCCAACGCCTCGACATGCACAAAATGGCCTACGTGAGGCAACGTATGCACCTCAACACCCAATGCATGAAAACGAATGATGTCACTCTCCGTAATATAAGGTGAGGCGCCGCCTTGTACCACCGCAAGATGGTCAGCAATCGATTCCGCATCATGCCATTGATCCAGGACGCGAAATTGTTTCGCGAATTTCGCCAGCGTCAACCGATCAATCGCCCATGTCACCAAATCTCCATCATGTCGAAGATTCATCAACAACCAATCGGTCGTACCACGGGGAAGGCCTGCATTGTGAAAATGTGTGCGCATGGCGTCCGATGATGACGCCCGTGCGGGTGCTGCAAGCAGCAATTCGACTATCCAATCCACATCCGAACGAATGCCCTCAGCAGGTGATGGACTTGCATCGAGCATCACAAGCGATTCGACCGCTGCACCGAGCCTTGCCGCCACACTGAGCCCCATTTTGGCGCCCAACGAATGCCCTATGAGGGTCATGGGTGCTGGAAGTGTCCTGAACCATCCCGCAAACAGATCAATCACAGCAGCGTAGTCCTCATCGGGGGTGAGGGGTGGTGAACGTCCATGCCCTGGCAAATCGATACTGATCACGCTGCAGTCGGGCACACGGCTCACCAGAGCTGTTGCAAGCGACGCCAAATTGCGTGAACGACCGAGAAAACCGTGCAAAAGTACGATAATCTTCGCCCCATGGCCAAGACGTTGATGTGCAAGAGCATATTCTGCGTTCATTGCTTGCTTTTACTCTATGTAGGGAAATTGAGAAGAACATCTTCGCACCTCGATGACGAGGGCTGTCGATAGGTGCACCGTTACTGGAACGGTGCCGAGGTCGCGTTCTACGTACAGAACGCGACCCCCAATAACACCCTTAGGCTTTTGCTTTACGCACTACTCTTTTTTTAGCAGCCTTTTTACGGGTTGCTTTCTTAGCGCCGGCCTTTTTTGTGGCTTTTTTCGCGCCGGTTTTCTTAGCAGCCTTTTTACGGGTTACTTTCTTGGCAGCAACCTTCTTGGTGGCTTTTTTCTTAGTGGCCTTCTTGGTTGCTTTCTTCTTAGTTCCTACTACCATTGAGTTCTCTCCTGGTTAAAAACAGTTCAACATGCCTTTCGATGTTTTGTGCATGTTCGTTTTCACGATCAAACACAAATACAACGAAGAGCATGATTCATTATATACATTATTGAGTTGACCACCAAGCGATTCGCACAGAGTTTTGTTTTTTCTTCACGCAGGAAAGAGAACAAAGGAACACAATGATGCTTCCATCATTGCCATCACGAGCAAAAACAACAGAAAAGAAGAGTATCACATCATCTTCGAAATATCGTTAAAACGACGAGAAACGTCGTTTTTAAGGCATTCCACCGATTGGCCACAGATCTCCCGACAAATTTCCGCCACCGTCGACATACAGCGTCTGACCCGTAATAAACGAAGCCCAGGGTGATGCAAAAAAACAAAGAGGAACGACCACTTCTTGCACTTCACCGAGACGTTTCATGGGAGATGCGCCTTCTGCGAGCGTCAAAATGCCTTCTGGGTAGCGCGAAAGTGCCTCTGTTTTAATCACGCCAGGCGCTATCGCGTTGATGCGAATACCAAATCGTGCCCACTCGGTGGCCAATGTTTTGGTGATGTTGTCGACCCCCGCACGCGCAGCACCCGTATGCACCATCCCTGGAAAACCGCGGGCCATATTTGCAATAACATTAACAATCACGCCATGATGCGCAGGGATCATCGCCTGGTTCGCAACTGCATGAATCATATTCCAAGTACCTAAAAGATTGTTTCGTACTACCGCTTCAAAACCGCGCGGTGAAATATTTTCGGCGGGCGCAGGAAATTGTCCGCCGGCGTTGTTAACAAGCACATCTATGTGGCCAAAAGATGCTAGAATCGACTCTACGACCTCGGAAACACGTTGTGCATCGCGCGTGTCGCATGGCCAAAACCGAACGCGTTCGCCCGTTGGGTCCAATGCCAGTGCTGCCTTTGAGAGAACTTCTTCACGCCGTCCGAGCAATGCTAACTGTGCGCCACTGTTGAAAAAAATTTCAGCGGCGCCATAACCAAGTCCCGTTCCACCGCCGGTAATGATCACCACTTGTCCAGCAAACATGTCAGGCGAAAAATGAAATGCATTTGTCATCACACATGCATAGCGAAGATCTCGTGTTGCGAGAATGGACAAGCCTAAAGTTTACGCGCATAGACCGTTTGTCTGAAAAACATGAACCTAAGGAGCCTTTCATGCGCTTCGCGAAATACACCGCGTGGCTACCCCTGATTTTCATCTCAGCCGGTTGCAACGTATGGGAAACTCTCAAAGAAATTACGCGAGAAGAGTTGCCCTTGCTGTCTGAACCCAATGTTCGCCTTGAGGTCACACCTTCCACTGGGATTGCCATCCATCTTGATGGAAAACAGGTCGCGACCAGTGCACCATGGATCCTTCGCAATGTACCGGAAGGCCTCCATACCCTTGAAATACGGGCAATGGGCTATTTTCCTGTACAGCTACCGCTTGATGTAAAAAGAGGCGAAAGTCTGCGTGTACCGATTGTTTTACGTCCTCGAAAACCTGTTGAATTTATAGAAAAGGAACCCGTGCCCCAAACAGAGAAAGAGGAAAAAAAGGTTGACGCGCTTATCGCCGTATCTCTTCGTGTAAGCATGCGCCCCAAGGCGCCCATCATGCTTGAAGGCGTACCCGTGGTCATCGACCAGAAAATTACATTCAAAAAACCACAAGGCACTTTGGACATCGGCGAAATGCGTCTTCTGTACCGGCTTGAACCCGAAGGTAAGTTGTTTTTACGGCCAACCATCGACCAAGGCATTTGGGACAAAGACACCCAACCCATTGAAGCCGATGAAGAGTTTGCGATGACGACAGGAAGCGTCAAGCTGCACCGCATGTCCGTCAATGGGACCGATCAACACGTAACCATCACGCGCGAATGATACAATTCACGCAATCGCATGGTTGATGCCCCTACAGCGCCTGTTCCCACGGCATGCCCATCCAAACGCGTGATGGGGATGATTTCCCGCACAGAAGCACAGATAAAGACTTCCGTTGCCTGCTCAAAGTCCTGCGGCCACAATTCACATTCGCGATATGCAATACCGTTGGCACTGCATATTTCGAGAATTGTGCTCCGCGTAATACCGCTTAAAATGCCTGTATCAATCGTTGGCGTACACCAAACACCGTCGATCAACGCAAATACATTGGCTGCACTGGCCTCTGCCACACGGCCTTCGACATCAAGCATGATGGCTTCATCACAGCCTGATTGCTTGGCCTCCTGCACAGCCATGATATTTCCCAGATAGTTCCCTGTTTTGGCACGTGGGTCGACCGTTTTTTTAAGATTTTTAAGAATAGAAACGAATACCGCGCTTCCACCGTCACGATAAAGGCGTGGATCAACCATGGGCAACGGTAAAATTAAAATAATCAATTGCGGTAGACTTGCAAGGCGCGGATCCAAACCAAGCGGCCCCGAACCGCGCGTTCCGATCATGCGCAAGTAAGCATCTGGCATATTTGCTGCGTTGATCAATTCAACGATTGCTGCGCGAAGCGTATTTCGATCCCACGGAACATCAAAACCAACCAAAGTGCCCGACGCATAAAAGCGCTCAAGATGGGCTTCCAAGGCGAATGGAATGTTTGCGTAGACACGCATGGTTTCAAAAATCGAATCGCCATAGAGAAACCCGCGATCGAATACGCTTATAGTCGCTTGTTCAGGTTCAACAATGCAACCATTTAAATAAACTTTACCGGTCATTGAGCACTCCCCATGCGACATGGTTCGCTATCGCCATGATCGTATGTTGTGGATTAACGCCCAAATTCGTTGGGAAGAGCGACGAATCCGCAACATACAAACGCTGAGCACCATGCACCGCACCGTATGGATCACACACGGCCGATGAGGCATCGGGACCCATGATCGTTGTACCGAACAGATGACTCAAGATCATGGCAACCTGTGACGGATAAAGTTCATGAGGAAATGCCCGCAGATCGTCCATACTCTGATACGACTCACGCAAACCCAAGATACCGGGATAAACGGCCGTGGCCCCTGCAGCCAAAAACATTTCACACAATGTTTTCATGCCAGCAGCAAGTGTTTGTCGATCACGGGGCGTAAAGTGATACGTAACCCAAGGCATCGAAGAAAAACCACGCACCTGACCCTTGGCTTCCGCACGCACCTGGGTCGCCCACAGCGCTGTATATGGAAGCTGCGCAAGTGAGGCAGCGAATGCCTGACCTACACCTGGAAGACGTGTTGCCAAAATTTCATCGGGAAGTGAGAGACTCTCCAGTTTGTACCCGTGGGTTTGACGAAAATGAATACTATCGAGTCCTTGTGTTGCACCCAACGTGCCTTTGCGCACGGCGGTCGGAAACACAGCAGCCACTGAAGCCCCTGGATGGCCTTGAAAGCGCTGTCCAACAAGGGGCCGATTAATACCTGAAGCCCGAAGTAGCAAAGGCGTGCCGATGGCACTCGCTGCAATTACAACACCTCGGGTTGCGCCAATGGCTACCTTGCGTCCACCCAAGATGGCGTCTACCCCCACAGCCCGTGTTCCCTCAAAGCGCACGTTCGTCACGCGACAATCCGATAAAACCCGAGCACCTAATGCCACGGCTTTGGGGATCAGCGTGATGTTCATGGCAAGTTTACGACCCTTGGGGCAGCCTTCCATGCAACGGCCAAGTCCCTCACAATTCTTGGTGTAACGGCGGGTGGGTCCTGCAACAATGCCCAACCTGTCTGCACCCGACTGCATCAGCGAAGAGTTGGGGCCATACACGTGCTCGTGGGTTGTTTCCAGATGGATCGCCTCTTCTACAGCCGCATAGGCTCTTTCAACACGATCCAAAGGCAAAGCAGAAGCCAATCCATACATTTTGTGCCAATGGGCAAACACATCCTCGGGTGCACGCCACACAATAGCAGAATTGATCACCGAGCTTCCACCCACACACCGGCCCTGTAAAATAGGAATGCGTTCTGGCCCCGTGGTGGTTTGTGTGCCTGCCGCACGCATGCGCTGGGTGAGGATTTCAATGGAATCGGCGGCTGCCCATTGGCTTGGCACATTGGATCCTTCTTCAAGCAAAAGAACGCTGTAGCCTTGTTCTGCAAGCACCAAAGCCACACTGCTCCCTGCCGGACCACTTCCTACAATCACATAATCGGCCATCTCGCCCACGCCGCGAAATGCGTGATTTGCGGTTTGCACGACGGGAGGGACAGCCATCGGTTTGATGTCAGAAGGAAGATCGATTCCTTCTCCACGATAAATAGCGCGCCGCGCTTCTTCATCGGCCAAAACAACCATACATGCGATGGCTTTCAGCCAAACAGCAAGCTTTTGTAACAGACTCAATTCCGAAGCAAACATACGATGCACCAGGCGTGCAACAGAGGCGGCGTGATCCGTTTCTCCGTTTCGCCACACCCGTGCCAGACCCATCAAAAAGACAACGAGGCATGAGATAAAGACAGAGAGAGGCAAAGGATGGCTTCGCAAAAATCGTTCTGCAGCTTCAAGCCGCATTTCCGGTTTGCCGTGACCAGGAACAACCGCTTCGGAGAATTTTACGAGTGATCGAGTTGCCAGCATCATTCCCCTTCCATTAACACAAGGGACTTGCATCGCACTATCGCCCCAGCTACTTTGAAAATAGGATGGTAGTTTATCTTAAAAACGGTTGGTACACAGAGACCGAAACGTCCAGGCTTCGCAGCCAGGTCATGGACGGCGCCATTGATGTTGCCGGCATGCTATATCGTGCGGGTGTACCTGCTTCATCCATCGCAAAAATCGCGATGAAATTGCGTTCAATTGCGTCGCTCATTGATCCGGCGATGCAAAAAAACGTGGTCTTTGATGAAAAAAAACGACATGCCATTGCCGCACGCCTTGAATCGGTCACCGATGAGTATCCAACACTTCACGGTTTTGTCGACGATTGTCTTGAGCATGTCCATAGTCCACGTGACTTGCGTGCGTTTTATCTTCATCTCGCGCATATCGGTCAAATGGTACAATTGCTTTCCGCAGCAACACATATCACTCAACCGCGCGCATAGAACGATCTTGGATCGATTGACCCTCCCTTGCGACGCACGATAGAGCAAAGCGTATGAGTCTCATGCGCGGTACTGTAGCCAATATTCTTGATGCGGTTGGTAACACCCCTCTCGTCAAACTTAACAAGATAGGCAACCACACAGACGCTGAAATTTACGTCAAATGCGAATACATGAATCCTGGCGGATCCATGAAAGATCGCATCGCAATTAACATTATAAACGACGCTGAAAAAGCTGGGCTCATCAAACCAGGTGGCACCATTGTTGAAGCAACCAGTGGCAATACCGGTATGGGATTGGCTTTGGTTGCGGCCGTACGCGGCTACAAATGCATTTTTGTCATGCCCGACAAAATGTCACTTGAAAAAATAAAGGCATTGCGAGCCGTCGGCGCCAAAGTGGTGATTTGCCCAACCAATGTTGAAGCCGAAGATCCACGCAGCTATTACTGCGTATCACGCAGAATAGCCGACGAAACCCCTGGCGCTTTCTACGCCAACCAATATCACAATCCCTCCAATCCTGGTGCCCATTATCGCAGCACAGGTCCCGAACTGTGGGCACAAACAGGCGGAGATTTTGATGCTTTGTGTGCTGGAATGGGCACCGGTGGCACGTTGTCGGGTACAGGCAAGTATCTCAAAGAACAAAATCCAAAAATCCAGATCGTGGGTGTTGATCCTGTAGGATCGCTTTATTACGATATGGTGAAAACGGGTCGCTTGACCCAAGCACACCCCTACAAAGTAGAAGGCATTGGCGAAGACTTCATGCCCTCGACCATGGATCTTAAAATACTCGATGAAATCATCCGCGTCACCGACAAGGAATGCTTCGATGTCGCCCGACGTTTGGCACGCGAAGAAGGCATCCTCTGTGGTGGTTCTGGCGGTGCATCGGTGGTCGGTGCTGTTAAATATGCTGAAATGATTGGGAAAAGAGTAAAGATCATCGCCCATCTGCCCGATACAGCCCTCCGCTATCTCTCTAAATATCTCGACGATGACTGGATGCGTGAAAACGGATTTTTGGGGCCAGAACCTGGCTTAGGCACCGTGCGCGACTTGCTTCGCAAACGTGGAAACCCATCACCTATCGTCGCAGAGCACAACGAAACGGTGGGCATTGTGATCAGCCGTATGCGCGAAAATGGCATAAGCCAAATTCCCATACTTCGCGCAGGTCAGGTTTTGGGCGTCATCACCGAGCGCAAACTATTAAACGAATTGGTAACACAGCACGTCAAGTTGGATGCATTGGCAGGCACCCTTGCCGATGGGAATTTTGCGGCCGTTGATTTCAATACCCCCATCGCGACCTTAAGTAGCATTATCAATCAACATGTGCAGGTTGGATTGGTCATCGACAATGGTGTGTTGAAGGGTATCGTGACACAAATCGATCTCATCGCATGCATGGCCGACAAATTAAGTTAGAATAGACAAAGTGAGGGCGATTTCATGCGTTTTAACCATGTCATCATGATGTGCTGTATAATAACAGCATGTAACAAAAATATTTTTAACGCTGGCAACCCGGACTTTCGCGTCGATGCTGTGGGTCTTGAACTCCCCCAAACACCTGGGTGGATCAAGGACACCAATATTAAAGTGGAAAACAATGATCTCGGTGGCATTGTTTTGCGATTGATCCGCGTGGGTGGCGTGGTGGGATCTCCCAGATTAGATGTCGTCCTTGAACCTTTGCGAGGCACTCCCAGCAATCTTGACGAATACCTCACGCGCAATCTTCGTGAAATGGCCTTGCTTGAAGAAGCAGGCCAACTGCGCATTACCAAAGTGGAACAGGAATCGATTCAGCAAGGCGACACACGTGGTTATCTCGTACGCCATACATACACCTTGGGCAAAGGTGGATCTCAAGTGGCGCTATCACAGGTTTCATGTTTTTTTGTCGTAAGTGGCCGGGGCGTAACGGTCACAGCCGTGGGTCGATCAGAACTATTCGCGCCATTGGCCAACGAAATAGAAAAAATAATTCGAGGCATCATCTTTGGGGTTCCAGGCATCAGCATTTCACATCGTGAAAAGATTGCCCCCGAAAGTGATAAAGTTCAAGAAGTTCCACCGGAAGGGAAATTGCCCACGGGATTATAAGGTAGGGGCGCTGCTTGCCGCGCCCACACATTTAAATATGCGATCCGAACTTGGGTTTTTCAAACAAACGTATGTACCGACTTGCCGCAAAACGCGGGATATCGGCACGCTCAATGCGGTTCATCCCAGATCGCCCAATAGTCGCTGAAAATTGTTTCACACCGAAATCATCAACACACCACAACCCAACGGTGCTCAGCAATGCGTCCGTCTGAGATGCCGCCCATGCTGCGTAGGCAGCATCTTGTGAGATGTCCTGGGGATCGCCACACTTCCAGCGCACACCGGCCACCACATGCCCTGAATCAACATCCACAGTGACAAGATCGACACGGCTTGCAAGCGGTGTTGACTGTAAAGCCGCTTGCAATGCGCCTTCAATTCGCTGCTGAATGGACGCACTTTCAGGCTCAACCCGACTGATAATATCCTGCAAACGTCCTGTATTTACACCCAAATTCGTGGCAATTTTCTTAAGTTTACTTGCATCCGAGTGTGCAGCCAAACGTGGATCTAAACAACCATCACGCCAGTCAATGTAGATACGATATTCATCTGCGGTGAAGGCAAAAGGTGCATCAGCACGAGCACTTTGCGAAAAACATATCACCCAACAAACCATCAAGAGTTTCAATACGACTGCACATGCGTTTCGGTGAATGACGCCAAGCACACAAAGGATATCAGCCATAGGCCTCCCCAATGAAGCATTGCCCGCCTGGTGCGACCTCGCCACAATAGCGAATGGAGCACCGCATCAAGCAGAGCCCTACCTTGGAACTCTGACATTGAGCATGAGATCGAGGCAAGTGAAATTAATGCAAAGGATTATCGCGCATCCCCAAGCTCGTTCAAACGCCTCAAAAAACACGTCATCGCAAATATCCTTGGCAAAAATCCATCGCCAGATTTTTCAAAGCAACCAACGCAAAATCAATGAATGCGTTGCCGGCTATACTGAAGCATTTCGTAAATACGAACGCGCATACCAACGCGCTGTACGATCCTATCAACGCCGCGAAAACCCTCAACATTTTATCAAAAAAATTCATACTTCTCAGATCATTTTCATGGGGGATTACCACACTCTTCCGCAATCGCAACGTGCATTTTGCAGAATTTTGCGGCATTTACCGAAATCAGCGCCCACAACCATCGCCCTAGAATTTATTGCAGGAAAACATCAAAAAATGCTCGACCGTTACATGGCTGGCGATGTTGATGATCACGATTTTTTACAGATCCTCGGCATGTCAGAAAAGTCATGGTCTGGCCATTGGAAAAGCTTTCGGGACATTTTTGACATCGCAAAGAAGAAAGGATTTCGTCTTCTAGCCTTGGATTCATCAGGGAGAGGCCCCGAGAAAAGCAGCCTAGATAACCGCGATATTTTCGCCGCAAAGCGCATTGCGCAAGAACTCAAACGCTTTCCTAAACAAAAAATTATTGCACTCGTGGGTGAATGGCATGTGGCTCCATGTCATTTGCCAAAGCATGTCCGCAAACAATGTGGCACCGAGATAAACGACTTGATCATCTATCAGAATTGCGAGCAAATATATCATCAGTTGGAGGAATCGGGTCTCCACAACACAACATCCATTGTACGTGTAGCCCACAACGCCTATTGCATGCTCAACACACCGCCCATCGTATGCCAGCAATCATTCCTCAACTGGGTGGACTCTGAAGACGATGACAGTTTGCTTGATACACCAGAAGCAAACATCAGGACCTACACGCGAATGATTGCGGATCTCCTAAAGCTTCCATTAAACAATGCGCTCGACGATATAGAAATAACCACTGTTGCCGATTTACGATTTCTGAACACCCTTCAAAAACGGGGTCATTTTTCAAAACGTGATATGCGTATCATGCGCAAACAGATTCTGAATTCTGAAAGCTATTATATCCCCCGATGCAACATGATCTACTTGGGAAACCTATCCATCAATCATGCAGCAGAAGAATCCACTCATTTTCTTCGGCGTATTTTTTCAAATTCCGGTGATGAACCCACCCATCTTATCGATGCATTCTACGCCCGCTGCATTGAAGAGGCCATCGGCTTTTTGGGGTCTAAAATCGTCAACATCAAAAGAAAATGTTCGAGAGAAGAAGACCTACAACGTATCGCGCGCTCAAAAAGTACATCCAACACCGACCGCCACGCAGCGAAGCTCACGTTGCGTCATCTGCGATGGGAAGAGAATGAAAAGCCACGTATCTTACGTGGGATCTACGAAAGTCACCATGAAATATTCAATGCCGTTACCCATCTTCTTGGTTATATTCTCGGGGAAAAGCTATACCACGGGTTAATGGGCGGCGTGTTCAGCAGGGATGAGATCCGCGATTTATTTTTTGAAGACCTCGAAGCCCCTGGCAATGCCCGATTTACCTATCTCTTTCTTCGCAAACGAACCCAAAAAATCTCTCTCCCGGAGAAATTGCCTTGAATGCTGATGTCGTTTTTCCTCAAAATGCTACCGTCCCTATGGAAAGAAGAATTTTTGTCAACCGACATCTCCATATGGCAAACATTTCCGCCATCGGTTTCGATATGGACTACACCATCGCGCGTTACCGACGCCAAGCTGTAGAACGGCTCGCCTATGACATCACCATCAACAAATTAATCCAACGTGGATATCCCGAAGAAATACGCAAAATACCTTACGATCCACACTTTGTGATCCGTGGACTTATCGTCGATAAACAACTCGGTAATATCATCAAACTGGATCGCCATCGCGAAGTCTGCCGCGGATTTCATGGTTCAACGAAGTTAAAAACAAACGATATCCGCAATCACTACTTTAAGAAAAAAACCCTATGGGAAGCGACCCGTTTTACGCGCGTAGACACGCTGTTTTCTCTCCCAGAGGTCTGCCTTTATGCAAAACTTATTGATTACAGCGACGCCCATGCCGAATTTAAAAAATCTTATTCCGATCTGTTTGAAGATACCCGAAGCTGCATTGATGAAGCACATGCAGACGATTCGCTTAAATCTATCGTCAGTTCCAATCTAGAAACTTACCTAGAACGCGATCTGCAACTTCCCGAAACACTGCACAGACTCCGATGCGCTGGGAAAAAGCTTTTTCTTCTAACCAATTCGCTTTTGCCCTACACCGAAAAAGTCATGACTTACCTTCTTAATAGTTTTCATGCAGAATATCCTTCATGGCGTGATTATTTTGATATTGTCATGGTGGGTGCACAAAAACCTTCATTTTTTAGCCATTTGGAGCCCTTTGTCGAAATTGACGACAACAACCAGAACCTTGGCAACATCGTGCGTGTCTTGGAACGTGGACATCTCTATCAAGGCGGCAATTTCACGGATCTCGAAGCGACACTCGGGATCCATGGCGAGCAAATTCTTTATGTTGGTGACCACATTTATGGTGATATTCTTAGAACAAAAAAAGCTGGCTTTTGGCGAACTGCATTGGTGGTTGAAGAACTCGAAGATGATATACGCCACACATTAACCCATGCGCCTGTTCTCAGTGAACTCGAAACATTGGCCAAGGAACGCCGCTATCTTGCAACTCTCGCAGGTTGGCAAACAGAAGAAGCCAATCAACAAATACCCGGTAGCAGCGCGCAGATCCATACGCAAATTGCAGCAGAAGAAACACGCCAGCAAGTTAAACGTCTCGATGAACAGATGCACCGGCTCGGAGAAGTGATCGATAGAACATACAACAATCGCTGGGGCATGATTTTTAAAGACAAAGGACATACCACCCGCTTTGGCGAACAAGTGTCCAACTTTGCCTGTGTGTACACCGGACGGGTTTCAAACTTTGGATTCTATGATCCACAACACGAGTACTGGACACCGCCTGATCTCATGCCTCATGAACAAGATATTCGGGGGTGGTAAATCCCCCACAATTTATGCAGCATCATGTTTTTTAACGTATAATAGGGACTATGATCGCTTTCTTTCGTGTGGTGTGTTTGTTTGCTTTGGGTATGCTCATTGGCGCATGCGACACGGTAAGCAACACGAGAGATAACCAAAATGGTTTATGCTCTCCTGCATGCTCATTGGCGCAACAGTGTGTCGAAAACACATGCTATGACGTGTGCACCCGGGATGAGGAGTGCACTGAACGCTATTGCGATACCACACAAAGCGCTTGTTCTGGCGCATTAAAAGAGCCCGGCGGCAAGGGTTGCGGCTATATCGATACAGACAATGACGGTATTGGTAACCTATGCGACCATTGCGATAAAGCTGATTCATCCGCAAGCAACGATGACCCCGATGGTGATGGTGTGTATGGCGCGTGCGACGTCTGCGATGGAGACGATGCCATTGTTGATGCCGATGGGGATGGCCTGTGCGCTGCACGATGCTCTGCAAATCAAATAACAGACGGTGCTTATGTATTGGGTGTGTGTTTGCCTGATTGCAGCGTAACATTACCATCGTGGTGGACGGGCGATTGTTTTCCATCAAGCGCCGAGAGTGTCACCAGTGAACAAGACACATGCATTTACGCCAATGCAAATAGCAGCATTGATGGCGATGACGATACGTTCCCAATGGTTGCGATGTATGTCCCTTGGCCGACGATTCAGAGGAGGATGCGGATCATGATGGTTTATGTATGACACCACCACCACCGAATCCTAATACTTTTACGGGATGGGGCGGCCAAGACAACTGTCCAGCGGGTAATGACTTTCACGATGCAGATCACGATACCGTGGCCGATGCATGTGATGCATGTCCGGGTGATGATCGCATCTTTGATGAAGATCGCGATAGCACCTGCTCTGAGTGTACTTCCCCTCAAAATACAACAGGACGAACATGCGAACCGGATCCGTGTCCAACGCAACCCAACACCATCCAAAATAATTCTGGATTTTGCTGCAATGCCGTGGCCATCGACGAACCCGACACTTTTAAAGTGGGTTACAACGAGAACACATCGACGGATGACACATGCACGGGAGCCGTGGTGGGTGGCGATTTGAACTGCGACGGTGTGGATGGTGAAAAAGCAAAGGCGATTTATGTGCGTTGCGCCAGTGATGGCAGTGAAAATTCACAAGCTGGCAATGGATCATTTGAAAACCCATTTCAAGCATTACAAAACGCTATCAATTGTGGGCTAACTTCTGGCTGTAACGTCCCCAACTCAAGCAAGAAATTTATTTATGTCACCGCGGCCAATAGCAGCACACCATGCATATACAGTGCGTTTAAGCTGGATAACGCATCCAACTTGCCTATGTACGGCGGATTTTCCGACGATTTTTCAACCCGTGGTCCTACCTTGTCAAAAGTGCTTGGAAAAACAAACACACCATCACCTGCACTTTACATCGACATTGCCAGTGATCCCACTTCACCCCTTGTGATCAGTGGTTTTCGTTTTGAAACAGGTGCTGCAACGAACGATAATCCCACGACAATCGGTGCTTATTTAAAAAATACGCAAGCCAATGTGGTGATCCGTAATAATGTATTCGTAGCAAAGGCTGCTTATACGGGAGTCGCGGGTGTGAAGGGAGGCGACGGAAGAACGGGGTGTACCGGTGCAGATGGACGCTATCATCAGGATATTGATGGGGCAGGACAGGTAAATAACACAACAGGAACACCCCCAAGCGGCGGTTCGCGATGCGCTACCGACAACTATGGCGGCAAAGCAAATGCTTCGGGCGCAGCTTCCAGCGATTATACGTATGGTGGAAGCAGCAGCAGCGCTCCAAACGGCAGTGCTGGCACATTGCTAGGCCATTGCGTTCGAGAAGACGGCAAACCTGGCAGCGCATACTTGACGTCTGCGATTGGTGGAAATGCCTCTACAGCATGGTGTGATTCTGGCGATCCGTGGATCTGCCAAAGCAAAGGAAGCAATGGAGCTAATGGGATCAGCGGCGGCCACGGCGGCGGAGGCAGTGGAATGAATTGCAGGAGTGATTCGGCTGCAGGTGGCGCTGGAGGCGGAGGTGGAGAAAACGGCAAGGGCGGATCTGGAGGAACAAGCGGTGGTTCGAGCATTGCAGTGCTTTACTATGTCGGGGCTGGTGGATTGGTGCCAATTTGCAATGTCTATGTTTCTCTTGGAGGATCCGCGGGTCAAGTCGGCGGAGCGGGCGGTAATGGAGGAAATGGATCCCGTGGAGGGAACGCCGTAGGCTATGACACAGCAGACTTTGCGCCTTCGGAAAGTGGAGCTGCTGGTGGTTCTGGTGCTGGCGGAGGTGGTGGAGGTGGTGGAGGAGGTGGCAATGGTGGTCACAGTCTTTGCCTTCTGGGTGCGCAACGAACAGAGTCTATTTGGATTGACTCGGGAAAATGTCTTCGCCCACAATCAGGAGCAACAAAGGGTACTGGCGGAAATCCCGGTACGGGAGGTGCTGGCGGCGGTGCCGCTTCTATTTCAGCCTCTGGTGGTGTTTCAAATCCAGGAGGAGGCCCCATAGGCCCCGCAGGCGTTGCAGGCCTCAAAGGTCAAGACGGAAGAGATGGTATCGCCGGAGGAAGCTGTATCATGGGATCTGATGGCGTAATCGATACAACCAAGTGCAATAATTAATCTTGCTCCAATGCAATCATTCGCAAATACTTCACACGCCGCACCCATGCATCTGGATCGGTAAAGTCACCCACAGGCTGTGGATCGCCTGTTTTGAGGCCAAATGCACCGGTTCCAAATGCCAGATCTGCGATACTATCGTCCAATGTTTCACCCGAGCGATGGGATACAATGCATTTCATGCCTGCATCATGGGCATGCTTCATCACATCAAGGGTACCTTGCACCGTACCGTTTTGATTCACTTTAATCAAAATGCCCGTGGCTGCTTTTGTTTCGATACCACGTAATAGACGCGGAAATTGGGTCACGAACAAATCATCGCCAATGGTCGTCACTTTGCGCTTGGACATTTCTTCCGTAAGCACAGGCCAACCTTCCCAATCATTTTCAGCAAGGCCATCTTCCACAGACAGCAACATGCCAGGATACGCATCAACCAAGCCTACAAGATACGCAATCATATCTTCGGTTGAAAGCGTCTGCCCTTGCACGCGGTAAAAACCCGTATTCGCATCGTAGAAAGAACTTGCTGCAACGTCCAAAGCAAGCTTTACATCATGCCCCGGCGTGTATCCCGCTTTATTAATCGCATCGAAAACGAGTGCAAAAGCGGCTTTGCTATCACCAAGACCACGAACAGAAAATCCAGCCTCATCGGCCCTTGTCACTTTGTCTGCACCAAACTTCTTTTCTAATATTTTCTTTAAGTGCCCATCGATACGATCACCCATGGCCAGGGCTTGCTCGTACGTTGAAGCGGTCATAGGAACGACCATGATCTCTTGGATATCAATGCGGTCTTGCCCCAAGCATTCACCCTCTTTAAGTGCATGCAATCCACCATTGAAAATATTCATCATAAAGAGGACATGACCCTCATTGCCTGCCTCGCTGTTGGCACGCATATAAAGCGCAAGTTGTTGGCCATGCAGCGCCGCCGCAAGCTGCCACAACGCACGCGACACGGGCAATGCTGCATTGGCACCCAATGTACGAAAATTGGGGCCACTCTTTTCTGCAATAAGACGATCCAAACGTTCAACATATTCATGGGTCATCAAATCAAGACCCGCTTCACGCAATGCAGGAAGAATAATTTGATTGATATTATCGATCGCCTGCGAAACAGGTACCGTCGCCGCTTCATCTTCACCCTTGGAAGCACCAGCCGGAACATCACCCGAACCTTCCATATCCCCCAGGCGTAGCGTGCAGCGCACCGTAGGACGTCCACGCGAATCATCAATGGCATAAACATCCGCTATAAGTTCACTCGAATTGGTCACAGAACGCAGCATCGTGTCCTCCGCTTCGGGCGCAGCATACAAAATCCAAAGACCCATTGGCAAATCGAAATGAGAATTAAGGCGACAAACGACGCGGGCTCACCAAATATTGAACTGCCTCATCGGGTCCCATGCCATATCGGTTCTTGAAATAGGAACGCGATCCAGGATCAAGCGTCACCCCACCCGCCACCGCACGTACCAGCGTATCATCTGCTTGTAAGAATGTATCGATCGATGCAGGAACAGCCGCATCACGCACACGTGCCTCAACAAAGTGCTCTTGGGCAGCTAGAATTTGTGCTCGAACTTCTGTGCTTAAGTCATCAAGCACCGACTGCCACAGATTTTTCGCATCAAGAATACCACCGCGATTGGCCGGAACAAGCACCGTACCATCTGCCATCACTGCATCATGCTCCGATGCTTCCACATAACGCTTCGCCACAAAAGGCTGATCTGTCACTAATTTTTGATCACCCATGGTGACAGAAACCATACCTCGGATCATCGCACCACGCTGGATCCAGTCACGGGCATAGGGGAAGCTCCCTGCCTCGTTGGGTCCTGGCTTCGGCCTATCAATTTGCCGCGTGGTTTGAACCCATGTCCTACGCTTTACAGGCGTTTCATGACGTTTTTCTTCGATCCACTCGCGGCATCGGCGCTCTTCACCAGGACGAGGTGCACAATCACGATGGGCGATTTTTTCGATCTTCACATCAACATCATCGATTTCACGAAATTCAACATCAGGTACTGTTATTTTGACAATATCTACACGTGCAGCATCACCACGTGTGGCATAAAATATTTCCGTTTCGGTACGATCCGTCCGATCACTGGCATCAATCTGAAGCGTCACTTTGATCGGCATATTAAGAGGACATGCGTTGCCTATTTTCGATGAAAGCACCGCAGTAAGTTCATCGCAGTCCTTGCATGAGCCCTTCACCACAAGTTGCGGCCCTTGCTTGCAGTGCGCATCACGTATTGCCAACCATGCAGCCTCCACGGTATCGTGGGATGTATCGGCATCGCCCACCGCATATGCAAGCGCCGTATGCAACGCAGAAACTCCCGGCAATCCTTTGATACGCGCTTGCTGCGATCTTTCACGATGCATGGCACCCAAACGTTGACTCAAACCTGCAAACCACGACTCGCTCTCAGAACCGGCCCCAACCGACAGTGCAAGCTGCATTGCTTCTACACTGCGTCCCCGATCCACAAGCCCGGCAATCATCCCTTGGATTTTCGATTGCACATCCGTCGTCACCTTCTGCACATTTCCGCGTCGATCAAAATCGTCCAACGACAGGGGAACATCACGCAAGACCTGTAAGCCTTGCACAGCATCGCTGTAACGTTCTTCGCGCAATGCCGTTTGGATCCGACCAACCAGAACATCGGCCCATGCGGCACGGGCACGCTCTAGGCTTTTACGCGCTGCTTCGTCCTGTGGATGCTCACGCAAAGCAAGTTCAAAGCTTTGCGCCGACTTATCGTATTGCCCCGAGGCATATTCGGCGTTTCCGCGTTTGACGAGGGCAGTTGTTTGGCAAGCGGCCATAGAAAATGCGATACAAAAAAATGCAGAAACACGTTTCACACTGCCCTCCCCCGAGAGTTCACTATGATTGTGATATGAGCTGAGCCTGCACGATCTGTCAATCAGCCATGACTAGCCATGTTCGGCCAACCAACGCTCTGCATCGATGGCCGCTTGGCAACCACTGCCTGCCGCAGTGACGGCTTGTCGATAGACATGATCCTGCACGTCGCCACAGGCAAACACACCCTCAATAAGGGTGCGGCTGCTCTTGCCTTCGGTAAGGATATAGCCTGCCGGGTCCAGCTTCAAAACATCGGCAAACAAACCACTGTTGGGCGTATGACCAATGGCCACAAACACACCCGAAACCGCGATTTCCTCGCGTGCACCGGTTTCTGTGTTCAACAATCGCACGCCGCTTACCGACGTGTCGCCCAAAACTTCATCGATGGCAAAAGGTGTTTTGATTTCAATTTTCGGATTGCTTCGGCAGCGCTCAAGCATGATCCGCGATGATCGAAATTCATTGCGTCGATGCACAAGGCTTACTTTACTCGCAAAGCGCGTAAGAAATGTGGCCTCTTCCATGGCCGTGTCACCACCGCCCACGACCACGAGATGCTTGTCGCGAAAAATGGGCAATGCACCATCGCATGTCGCGCAAGCTGACACCCCGCGATTAAACAAACGCTGCTCACTTGGCAAACCGAGCATACGTGCCGATGCCCCCGTCGCAATAATAATTGCTTTCGCAAAATATTCTTTGCCTTCGGAAATAACTTTAAACGGACGCTTGCTAAAATCTACAGACTCCACATCTTGCGTAAGGATCTTCGTTCCAAAACGCTCCGATTGAGCACGCATTTTTACCATAAGTTCAGGGCCGGACACCCCTTCAGGAAACCCTGGATAGTTCTCAACCTCAGTGGTGATCATAAGCTGACCACCAGGCAAACCACCGGCCATAAATCCTTCAAACATCAGGGGCTTAAGCTCTGCACGTGCAGCATACACCGCTGCTGTATGGCCTGCAGGACCTGAACCAATGATAATAATATTTTCAATGTCAGACATGGCGATCTCCTATTACTGTTTTACGCAACATCCGTAATCAGTGATTCATCTTCTTCTATAATTGTCGGGAAATCCGATAACGCAACAGAAAGTATTTTCTTTTCGTAAGCAATATACTTGGGCAATCGATTCGTCACCGCGCATATTTTTTGATCAAGCGTATTACAACGGTCACCGTGCACGGGCAATTGTTCTGGGGCCAAGAGCAAACCGTATACCAATAAAGCACGTTCTTTTTTATTAAATGACTGAGAAGAAAACCATACAGAAGGCAATCCAACAAGACACGCGATAAACGATGCATTCAACGGCCAGTTGGCGTTCGAAATGGACATCTCAGAGCCTTGAAAAATAGCCCTACGCACAAGGGTATTGACTGCCTGCGCCAAACCGGGACCCAGTTCATTGTATGAACGATCTTGGTGCAATAAAGGCGCATAATGGAAAATCCAACGCATTTCTTGATTGTGCAACCTCGTTTTTTTTTGAATCACTTCAACCAATGACTGCATTCGTTCGCGGGAGCATGATTCAAATTCTTTGGTCGCACCACAAATTTCGCCCAACCATATACGATGCATCCCCTCACACGTGGATGCATGAGAATAGGCCTTCACCTGTGCAGCGTATGATTCATTCCATATCTTTTGCCAAATAGGGCCAAAATAACCGATCTCGGGGCTCACACGTCCAAAGAACCACCAGTTTCGTACTTTTTCTACACGAGAATCGTCCGCAAGATGCGCTTTCAATACTTCTAGCCACGATACTTCTGATTTAACATTAATTTGTGCGCGCAACCATTCGCTTCGAGGAACATACAATCGATCGTCGTGAAATCCTTCATCAATCACGCCTGTTAAAATATTGCTGATATTGCATGCAAGCGTAAGGGCCCATTGCCGTGAAACAGGATCCATGTTCGCTGAAGAAGAGATCGCATGCGCACGTATTCCCAGCCTAGGCAATGAAAATTTGTGATTTCTTAGATGTTCTACGTCCACACCCAAAACAAGCCGAGGCGTCCCATGGGACTTAAAAACATCCACAAACCAGCATTTCAGGGCATACGTCAATTTCGCGTGCAATTCAGAACACGGAATAGAGCAGGGACCTACGTGTACAGGCTCCCGAAGGCGGAAATAATCAATAGAGCTCATGCAGGATCATACCCAAGATTTGGCGCAAGAAGTCGCTCCGCCTCACGCACAGAAATATTCTTTCGCTGGGCGTACGATGCCACCTGCAACTTGTCGATTTTACCCACCGCAAAGTATTTGCTTTGTGGGTGGTTAAAATACCAACCGCTCACGGCAGCAGCAGGCCACATGGCATAGTTTTCAGTAAGCGACACCCCAACGTTACGTTCAGCATCAAGCAAGTGAAAAAGCGTCACCTTTTCACTGTGCTCAGGACATGCTGGATACCCCGGTGCCGGACGAATACCTCGGTATTTTTCGTTGATCAAATCTTCAAGTAAAAACTTTTCTGAAGCCCCAAAGCCACATGCAATACGCGCAGTTTGATGAAGTTTCTCTGCGAGCGCCTCAGCCAAACGATCGGCCAAGGCTTTGAGCATAATGGCGTTGTAATCATCGCCGTCCCGTTCAAAGGCATGTGCACGTTCATCACACCCATGCCCCGTGGTCACCACAAAAGCGCCAATGCTATCGCAAATTTCGCCGGAGGCGGGTGCCACAAAATCACTGAGCGAGAAACACACATCACTTCCTAAACGTTGTTGACGAAGCGAATGCAAACGTGTTCGCTCATGTTTTCGCGTCTCATCGGTCCACAAAACAATATCCTCACCCACAGCATTGGCAGGAAAAAATCCGTAGACCGCTTTGGCGGTAAGCCATTTTTCATTCACGATATTTTTTAACATCGCTTGGGCGTTGTTAAATAATTCTTGCGCATGTTCGGCAACGCCTGGCTTTTTCAGAATAGCAGGATAAACGCCACGCAATTCCCAGGCATGAAAAAACGGTGTCCAATCGATAAATGGCACGATTTCATTCAAATCAATGTCATTCAAAACACGAACGCCCAAGAAATCAGGACGTGCGATATTCTCTGCACTGAAATCTGCTTTAAAACATTTTAACTGCGCTTCTTCATACCGAGCCAGCACCACACCCGAACCATTGGCAAAATCTTCACGCAACGAAGCTTGCATTATCACATTTTTTTCTAAAAATGGCGCTTTCCCTTCACCTAAAAGTGCAGATACGACACTCGCTGCGCGCGACGCATCGATCACATGCACCACACCATGCTCATACTCTGGCGCAATCCTTACTGCTGTGTGCTTTTTGCTTGTGGTTGCGCCGCCAATTAACACGGGCACAGTCATGTTGCGCCGCTTCATTTCCTTGGCCACATGCACCATTTCGTCAAGCGACGGTGTGATTAAACCTGAAAGACCAATTAAATCCGCATGTTCACGCTCTGCCGCATCCAAAATTTTATCGGCAGAAACCATCACCCCAAGATCGGTCACATCGTAACCATTGCAAGCCAGAACAACACCCACGATATTTTTTCCAATATCATGCACATCGCCCTTCACCGTCGCCAAAATCAATTTGCCTTTGCTTTGACGTACTTGAGAAGGATCTGTTTCCATAAACGGCAATAAATACGCCACGGCTTTCTTCATCACCCGTGCGCTTTTCACCACCTGGGGCAAAAACATTTTTCCAGCACCAAAGAGATCGCCCACCACGTTCATGCCCGCCAT
>SYDY01000108.1 GCA_005801425.1 Bdellovibrionales bacterium
AATAGACTCACAAAACCAAGGGCCCAGATGGATCGGGGGAGTTTATTCATGCGAAATGTTTTGTTGCATAGATTGTAAACGATAGCCAATGGGCTTGCTTCTATTTGATGGACAAAAAAACATTTGAATCCGATGCAATAATTCTGTATTAGAGCTCCTAAACAACTCCTAAGGAGCCCGCCCATGCCCCCACCACCATCCAAACCCCTCTGCGTCTACAGCATCAAAGATCGCGGCGAAGAAAGTTACTGGACGCGCATTGGTGCGGCGTTTGTAAACAAAGACAATTCGCTTAGCGTCGTTTTGGACTGCTTGCCTGTGGATGGTCGGTTGCACATTCGTGAAGCCACACAAAAAGAGGAGGAAAACAAACCATGAAGCAGATAAGCCTTGTCGCAGCATTCATCCTCATCTCATTGGACGCCCACGCGCAAAGCACCGGTGGGCTTTCAAGCGTCACCGACAAAATACGCGGCATCAATGCGGAGCTTGTGGCATTGGGTTCGGTGCTCGCCATCACGGGCTTTATTTGGTCACTGCTCGCCATCATTGGGCGCGTAG
This sequence comes from Bdellovibrionales bacterium, assembly GCA_005801425.1. GTDB lineage: Bacteria > Myxococcota > XYA12-FULL-58-9 > XYA12-FULL-58-9 > SYDY01 > SYDY01. The sequence goes on from SYDY01000108.1 coordinate 562, forward strand.
GCAACATGGGCATGGCACTGGGGATCCTCGCTGCGGGTATCGGTGTGGCCAATGCAGAGCAAATCGTGGGGATGTTTGTTCGATAAACGCCATTCGTAACATTTCCGGGGGGAAACATGAACGATATCAAGGCCTGCCAACGCGGACTGAAGCTCAAAAGCGATCTCTTCGGATTTGAGGCACTGGATATCATTCTGCTTGCCCCTGGTTTTTATTTGGCCTCCGTGGTGGCGGGGAGTCTCCCCCTAGCCCTCCTCATCACTGCCGCCACGGGGGTTTCCCTTCGCATCGGAAAACTGGGTCATTTACCCGGCTACACACGTGCGTTGTTTCATTTTCTCACACGTCCCCAAGTACGGACATGCTTTCCCATTGAAGCGGGCTTCACTTATCCCAAGAGAACACCGTGAAAATTTACGACGATTGTCCTCTGTGGACGCTCATAGAAAACGGCACGCTGATCGGTTTTGATCTCCGCGCCACTGCACTCATGAGCCTCACAGGGATCGATCTTCATTGTGCCCCTTCTGATATGCAATCGCTGTTCAGCCATAGGCTTGCACGTGCACTTGCACGTTGCCCCGCTGAAACAACCCTTCGCATTTACAGTCACCGCATGCCCGTACAAGCCAATGACATCCGTTTGCTTGCAACGTCCAACAACACGCCAGGCAACCAATTGGCCGATGCAAGTCGCACGCACATGATCGCCAATCCGCATCTTGGGAGAACAGAAATCACCCTTGCTGTGAGCGGCAAAAAGAATCGCCCCAATGTGCCCATCACACGCCACGCGATTATTCGCAGTCACGATGAAATTTCACGCAAAGCCCACGAGCTTCACACGAGCATGCAGATCGATCTGAATGAACGCACAAGCTCATTCATCAGTGCCCTCTCTGCTTCGGGTGTGGATTGCATCAAACTTCATAGTGCAGACGATGCGGGGGTTCGTTTGCAACGATTGGCACAACCCTGGCTCACCACACCGCCCATGCGGCGAAAAATTCTTCCCGAATTGTCACTTCGTAGCCAAATTCTCGATTACACCGTACGTACATCATCTGGACACTTTGAAACGGGAAACCGACTTGTACGTGTCCTGAGCATGCACCGCGCACCTACGGTGGTTTGGCCCGGAATTATCACAGCACTCCAAAATCTGCCTTTTTCATCGCTTCTTTGCATTTCATTGCGTCGCATTGATGACGCGGAAGCCAAAAAACGTGTGCACGCTGCACGTCGACTTGGCGTTGAATGGGATCACGTGTTGGCACGCATTCGCGGCGCAAACAAACATTCCCAAGCACCCGATCATGAAGTCATACGTCAGCAACAAGACACCAACGAACTTTTAAGTGCACTCGCAGGAGGTGATGTACTTTGCGATGTTTCCGTCCAGTGCGTTGTATGGGGAAAAAGCCACGACGAGCTCGCTCAAAACACACAGCATGCCATGCGCGCCATGTCCGAATGCGGCGATGCCACATTCGCGTGCGAAGACATGCGGCACTTTGAAGCGTTCATCCATTTGTTACCCGGTTGCGATCAAACTATCCCTGACCGTTCCCATGCGTTTCTCGCCACACGCGCCGCTGATTTGTGTCCGTTGTTTGCCACACGCAAAGGCGCATCCAAAGGCACCGCTGTTTTGTACACCGACACGGGCGAGCTGTATCATTTCCACCCCTTCAATCCTGATTTACCCGCATGGAATGCCACCGTGGCAGGAAGTACAGGCAGCGGTAAAAGTTTTGCAGTCAAATGTTTGTTGAGTGGATGGGCGGGTTCTGGCGGACGCATTCTTATCATCACACGGGGAAGTGATTACGACCGCTTTGCCCATGTGTTTGGCGGCACATACCAGCCCATCAAACCCAACAATACCAATCTCGCCCTATGTCCTTTTTCTCCCCACCTTAAAACACAAGAGGCATTGATCCGATCCGTTCTCGAACTCATGGTGGACGGCGGCGAAGGCATCGTCACACGTGATATGCGCGATGCCATACAAGCATCGCTGCAAACCATCACACTGGGAGATCCTGAACAATACGGCTGGGAAGGCTGGCTTGAAGCCCTTAAGAAATACGGCACCATGGGCAACACCATCGCATCGCGTGTTGGCTATTGGCTCAAAGGACCTTGGGGCGAAGCATTGCATCGCATGCCTTTGGACAACACGAGTAAAATCACAGCCTGGGATATCGCCCCTGTCGAAGACGATGAAACACGAACGCTTGTGCTTGGTTTACTGTCGTTGTCCATCGCCCACAGCATCGCAAGTGGCCCCACGGTGATTGTGATGGACGAAGTGTGGTCATTGCTTGCAAGCGAAGCGGGAGCGCGCCTTATCGAAAGCCTGTATCGAACCGTGCGCAAAGAAGGCAGCGGCATTTGGTCCATCAGTCAATCCATGGGGGATTTTAGTTCTCTCCCCCGCCGAACACGTTCGGCTATTTTGAACAACGCCACTTTTCGATTTTTTCTTCGCCATGACAGCAGCGACGCCAAACTTGTGACCGAAGAATTTTCGTTAAATGAAGCCGAACAAGAGGCGTTGGAACATCTCGAAAGCCGCCCCGGTGAATTGAGTCAGTTGCTATTGCAAGAAGCAGGTCAATCTATTGTACTCAATCTCAAACCCACGCCTCTCGAATACTGGCTTGCCACAAGTCATCCAGCCGACTTGAAAGTTCTTCGCAGCGCCAAAGAAACATCTTCATGGGAAACCATTCAGCGCCTTGCCAAAGAATTTCCCAAGGGGGCCATCCACCATGGTTCTTGAGCAAAGAAAGCATGTCGCGCTGGCTGTAATTTTAAGCGTACTTTTGTATGACAGCACAGCCTACGCCATCAACGCCCTCGTATCGCAAGACATTCCGCTTCTCACCGATATTTTGGCCACGGAAATCGCCTCCAAAATAGAGCTCACGTCCATATTGGCGCAAACCGCCGCCGTTGTATCGCAGGTCAAAGAATACACCACCGTCGCCAAAACCGTATGGGGCGCCATTGATGAGCTTCGCAACATGACACCCGAACAATTAAAAATGCTGGCCTTTCGAGGGTTGAACAGTGCTTTCCCAGAAGCACGGCAAATTTATCGCGATATTCAAAACATTTCAGATCTCGATTATCAAAATGCCAAAGCCTACGCGACCTTTCGCGGCATTCTCTGGGAAGAAGTGTACGGCCCCGTCATCGACGATAT
>SYDY01000002.1 GCA_005801425.1 Bdellovibrionales bacterium
AAATTGCACGGATGTTTTGACGCTTACGGGTCCTTATTGCGGTGATGCTTTGACATCCAACAACGAAATCTGCGACGACGGCAATAATACCTCAGAATCGACATGTGCCTATGGCACTCAGACTTGCGAGGCTTGTAATGCAGATTGTACGGATATTTTGACGCTTACGGGCCCTTATTGCGGTGATGCTGTGACGTCTAACGCGGAAGAATGCGACGACGGCAATAACACCTCAGAATTGGCATGTGCCTATGGCACTAAGACTTGCGAGGCTTGTAATGCAAATTGCACGGATGTTTTGACGCTTACGGGCCCTTATTGCGGTGATGCTGTGAAATCTAGCGAGGAAGAATGCGACGACGGAAATCAAATCGAAACCGATGCATGCTTGAACAATTGCACCACCAATACCGCAGTGGATATTGCGTTTGGCGATGCGCACACCTGCGCTTTGCTTGCCGGAGGACAGGTCAAGTGCTGGGGAAACAATGACAAAGGCCAATTGGGACAGAACAATCTAACCAATTTGCCAGCACCACCCACCACAGCGATTGATTTCGGAAATAATGCCACTGCCATCAGCATCGCGGCAGGGGGTCAGCATACGTGTGCCATCGTGGGTAGTGGTAGTAGCGGGGCTGTGAAGTGTTGGGGCTATGGGGGCTATGGGGGCTATGGACAGCTGGGGAGCAATGCGACTGCAAATATTGGGGATGGCGTCACAGGTCATTCGACTGTGGCAAATAGTGCGCCGGTTGATTTGGGCAATAATTCCACCGCCATCGCGATCACTGCAGGAACTTTTCATACCTGTGCTTTACTTACCGATGGGGCAGTGAAGTGCTGGGGACGTGGCGAGAATGGCCGGCTGGGAAATAATGCGACGGTAAATATTGGGAATGGCGTTACAGGTCATTCTACGGTGGCAGACAGTATCGTTGATTTTGGTGGTGATAATGCCACAGCCATCGCCGCAGGAGCGCTTCACACCTGTGCACTTTTTGTTGGTGGAGCAATTAAGTGTTGGGGATCTGGGGCCAATGGTCGTTTGGAAACAACGCAATAACAAATATAGGAGATGATGGTGACCATGCGGTGGAAACCAGTGGCCCTATTGATTTTAGCAATAATACTGCCGCTGCCGCCATCGCCGCAGGATTGTCTCATACCTGTGCTCTTCTTTCTGGTGGAAATGTAAGGTGCTGGGGACTCGGGAGCAATGGCCGGTTAGGGAATAACACCACAACGGGCTACGGTTACAATACAACCACCAATGTGGTAGCAGCCAGTGGGCCCATTGCTTTTGGAAATAATGCCACCGCCACGGCCATTGTTGTGGGAGGTGACCACAGTTGCGCTGTGATTGCCAATGAAACGATGAAATGCTGGGGTTCTGGTGTGCAAGGTCAGCTTGGTAATGGTATTTTGGATTATGGGAGCAACACGACCTACCCAGTAGCCAACAGTATCATTTCGGGTTTGACGGTTGCAGTGATGGATGCTGGAAAGTTTCATACATGCGCTATTGTTCAAGATAAAACCGTCAAGTGCTGGGGAAGCAATGACAAAGGCCAATTGGGGCTAGCATCAAGCGAAACATATGGGACCCCGACTACCAATGCGTGCACGACAACACCCCCAGCCGCTTCCATCAAGCTACGCTAAAAGTGCCATCTTTCGCAGTAGATCCACACACCGATTGGAGTAACCCCATTCGTTATCGTACCAGCTCACCACACGTGCATAACCATTGCCATGGGTTTGCGTGAGTTGCGCATCAAAAATGGATGAGTGGGGATCGCCGATGATATCGCTTGAAACAAGTTCATCTTCGCTGTAGCGCAAAATGCCTTTGAGTTTGCCGGTGGCTGCTTTTTGAATGGCTGCATTGATTTCATTGCGACTTGGTTTTTGGGTGAGTTGCAAAACCAAATCCACAAGCGATCCATCGGGCACAGGCACGCGCACGGCGATGCCGTCGAGCTTGCCATCAAGTTCAGGGAGCACTTCACCCACCGCTTTGGCAGCGCCTGTGGTGGTGGGGATGATATTTTCTGCCGCTGCACGGCTGCGACGAAAATCTGAATGGGGCACATCGGCCAAGCGTTGATCATTGGTGTACGCATGCACCGTGGTCATAAACCCATGCTGGATGCCAAACGCCGCGTGCAGCACTTGGGCCACAGGGGCTAAGCAATTGGTGGTGCATGATGCATTGGACACCAAACGATGTTCGGCTTTTAACGTGTCATCGTTGACACCCATCACCACCATGGCATCCACCGAGTCTTGGGGTGGAACGGTGAGGAGTACGCGTTTGGCGCCCGCTTCAAGATGCTGTTCAAGCTGTGAGCGTTTTCGGAAATGCCCTGTGGATTCGATGACAACATCGACGCCAAGTTCTTTCCATGGAAGTGCAGTGGGTTTCTTTTCTTGGGTGAGAAGAATTTTTCGTGAGCCGATGATTAAATGCTTATCATCATAGGTCACATTCTCATCAAGCGTCCCCATGATGGTGTCGTATTGTAGCAGGTATGCCAGCATTTTGGCGTCGAACAAATCGTTGATGGCGACAAGTTCGATGTCTTTCGATTTGAATAAAATGCGCGACACACTGCGACCGATACGCCCAAAACCGTTGATTGCAACGCGAATGGTCATGTTGATCTCCCTTCGGTAGACTTAAGATGCGCGATCAGATCCACCACCCGATGGGCATACCCCCAGCCGTTGTCGTACCAACTGATGGTTTTCACGAGTCGATCACCCAGTACGGTGGTGGACATGGCATCAAAGGTGCATGAGTAAGGGCTTTTGGTGACGTCACTGGATACGATGGGATCGGTACAATAATCGACGGTGCGCTTGTACTTTGAAGCAACTGCACTTTGGATTACGGCATTGATGGATCCTTCGGTGACGATTTTTCGTGTGAAGGTTGTCATGTCCACAAGCGATCCATTAGGAACAGGGACCTTCATGGCAAGGCCTTGGATTTTGCCTTTAAGTTTCGGCAAGAGATCTTCGAGCAAAGCCACAGAGTTGGTATTGACGGGAATGATGTTCTGATGGGCTGCTCGTGAACGGCGCAGACTGTCGGCAGGAACATCCGCCAGACGTTGATCGCTGGTATAGGCGTGCACGGTTGAGAAAAATACCTGTTCAATCCCAAACGTTTCATCGATGATTTTCATGATCGGGGCTGCGCAATGGGCCGTGATCGATGCGTTTGATATCACTTTGTGGTGGTGGGTAATTTGATCCTGATTAACACCCATCACCACGGTAATGTCTGGACGATCCACCGGCGGCACGCACAAGATCACCCGCTGCGCACCGGTATTAAGATGGGCTTCCATCTCTGCACGTGTTCGCGGTTTTGACGTCGCTTCGATCACAATGTCTACATCGAAATCACCCCATGCAACATCGCCAGGTTTTTCGCCTGAAAGCATCGCGATCTGCCGGCCGTAACAATAAAGATGCCCTTCGCTGACCGATACGGTGGCGGGAAATCGCCCCATGATCGTATCGTATTTCAGAAGGTATTCGAGATTTTTTGGGTCTGCGACATCGCTTATGGCCACCACCCGAATATCGTCTCGATTATGAAGAATGCGAAAAATATTTCGCCCGATGCGGCCAAACCCCATCAAGCCGATCCTGATCATGATCTTCCTCCACGCGCTCGCTAAGTAGGAGTGATCATCGTCTCAGGTCGTACCGTGTTGTCAAAGGTATTCGCATCGATCAGGCCTAATTCGAGTGCTGCCGATCGTAAGGTGCTGCCGGTATGGTGGGCATGCTTGGCAATTTTTGCGGCGTTGTCGTAACCGATCACAGGATTGAGTGCAGTCACAAGCATCAATGAGTTGTTCAGGTGCTGCGAGATGCGTGCAGGATCGGCTTCGATCCCAACGGCACAGTGGCGAGTGAATGAATCGCATGCGTCGCCGAGAAGCCGTATGGTGTTCAGCAAGTTAAAAACGATCACGGGTTTGAAAACATTAAGTTCAAAATTACCCGATGCGCCTGCAAAAGAAATCGCCACATCGTTGCCCATCACCTGGC
>SYDY01000109.1 GCA_005801425.1 Bdellovibrionales bacterium
CCGGGTGTTGTGTCGCCCGGGGGTGTTGTGTCTCCGGGTGTTGTGTCGCCCGGGGGTGTTGTGTCTCCGGGTGTTGTGTCGCCCGGGGGTGTTGTGTCTCCAGGTGGCGTGTCGCCCGGGGGTGTTTCGGTTGTTGTTCTATCCGGATGACACGCGGTAAGGAATATCGCAGCGCATACTGCGATCGTGCATGTAAGCATATTGTTGTGATGTCGCATATTTATTACACCGTTCATCGTATTTTTAAATGGAAACTATAGATTCCTGTATTATGTTTTTTCCCTTTTGTGGATCCCGTTTCGCTGATTTTAGACGTGAATAAATAATCATAGGCAATGGTGCTTACAGGATGGACACTGTGGTCTTTTGTGTCTATCTGCCCCGTGTTATTATCAGACTACCGAAAGGCGGTGTGCGAGATGTCGGATTGGGTCTTTACGTGTTGGCAGTGCCATCAAACCACAGAGATGGAAGACAAGGTCAAGCGCGGCGAGGAATGCCCTCACTGCCGCTACGACATGCGCTCATGCAAAAATTGCCAATATTATGACCCAGGTTCGCACAACGAATGCAAAGAGACCATCTCTGAGTATGTACCCGACAAAGAACGTTCGACCTTTTGTGGCATGTACAAGGCATTTCAAGGTGAGCGCGAGGCGGGCCCTGATCTCGATGCTGCTCGACTCAAACTTGAAGCATTATTTTCTAAAGCAAAGCGTTAGCAGGTTGCGGGCATAATATCCTCAGTGCTGCATGCATATGTCTTTGTGATTCAATGGGCTCCAATCGATTTCTGGGTACTGTTCGCGTTTTCTCATGCCATAGAGAGGCAAGGGGATCGCGTTGGGGATCTACAGTGGGATCGGTATAATAAAATGTGAGCCACTGGGGTCGTTCGCCCTTCTTTTTGGGATGCGTTGTGTGGATACAGATCTGTTTCCCGTCATGTCCCTGAAAGTAATACAATCTGATCACCGGATGGGCATCATAAAGACTTCCTTGGACATTGAAGTGGGTTTTTCTCACATCACGTTCCATGAAATCGCACACGCTGGCCGCGGTTGAAGCTAAGCCATGCTTGTAAGTATGGTAGGCTGTGGATGCTTCTCGACTTTCAAAAGTCCCAGGGTTGTTGCTGGCCAAGAGACGTCCCCATACATCCAGTGCATTGCCCGAAAGTAAAAAGATGCGTTCTTCGTAACGCCACAGTGTTGTGTCTGCCTGCAAATACAGCGTTGCATGGGTTTTTCCCCAAAGTTGTTGTGCGAGTGTCCAAGGTGTGACGTGTGGATCGTCTTGTGCCGAAGCGGGAATAGATGTGACTTTGGTTTTATTTTTGTGTGTGTAAAGAGATGCCCATGTGATGTCATCGATGAGATCATCATCCGATACATCCGGCGATGCATTGTGTTCATCGGCTGTGATCTTTTTGGATTGTGCACTGGCGGATTGTGGCTTTTTTTTCTTTTTGACGGATTCTTTTCTACTGCCTTCTTGAATCCAAGCCAGCACGTCATCAATGGATGCATTGGCGTTCGGTTGACCGGGTATCATCGGATTTGTTTTGGTTTTTGCTGTGCTGTGCTGCTCTACAAACGCCGTCATACTATCGTGTAGCTGGGTGAGGGATTGCATATGCGCGATGACATATTGCACCGACTCGGCCAGGGAAGCACAGCTGTTGGTTTCGTGTGTCCATGCTGTGGCTTGATTTTTGAATGCGCGTGCTTGCTCTCTGATTTCAGCAGAAGGAGATGATTGCAGTTGTCTCCAGAGATCCAGCGCCTGTTTATGCAATGCAAAAGGAGTGATGTCATGCCAATCTGGTTTGGTCTCGTATCCAAGCGTTGTTCCATCGGAAAGCTGTGGAAGAGGCATATTTACGATGCGATAAAGCTCAGGCAGGTAGTTGCAGGGAGCACCATCACTCTCATTTTGTCCTAGCGTTTGAAGGAAATCGATCACGAAACGCGCATAGGGCCGTGGCATATAATCGGGCTGATCGTATCGGCCGGCGAGGGTGTAAATGGCAGCATGATTGGGTGCCCCTTTGTTCCCGGCAACCAGATGCGCCAAAAGGCCCAATTCTCCTGGGGTGACACTGGGCCATGGCAATCCAGGAGGTACACCATGGTGGGTATATTGATCTGAATAAAATGTTCGACGTGAAGGGTGATGCATCATACCAAGGATGCTGCATTGGTTAGGACTCTCTGTCGGGGAGAGCCTAAACAAGGGATTCAAGACTTCGAGTGAGGTTTCAACCAGTTTGATACCCCCAAAATTGCCTATTTTCAGACCGGCAATGCGGCGTGGTTCGGCTGCTTCGGAGCTGATGCTGTAGGCAAATTGTCGTGCAATCACACACTCATTTGAGCGTTGGCTGGTATCACTGGGCTTTACGAATGGTTCTATACCGAGCTGCTCTATGACCGCGTAAGTGGTGTCGTATCTGGTGGTTACGCTGGCGGCAGGGATGATTGGTGCCATATTAGTTATTATCAACAACCTCGTTATTTCACACGGCCAATGTCGCATTTTTTGGGATTGATGATCGCTTGGCTGTCGGTCTTGGCTTGACTCAGAGGCTGTGGGTTTTTATGATGCCCCGCTCTTGGCGATATAGCTCAGTTGGCTAGAGCACACGGCTCATAACCGTGGTGTCCGGGGTTCGAATCCCTGTATCGCCACCAAAAACCCTTCCAGTCTATTTCTTCTTCGGTTTGTGTTTGATGATCTGCGTGATTTCTTTGGGAAGGAATTCGGATCCCGTTCCTGCAAAGCTTGCATTTTTTGCTGCCTCGGGGCCACCGCTGACGTGAACGGGTTTGGGAGCTTGGGGATAATTTACGCGTTCTGTGGACGGTTCACGAACAGCGCCCGCCATGGGTGTTGGTACTTCGATAGGTTTGCGAAATGAATCTTCAGGACTCCCCTGGGTTGGTTTGTCCTGAATCACAACAGGATGTTGCACGGGGGGCGGTTCAGGAACCTTCTCGCCTTGACGTTTGGCTCGCACATCCTCCGGGGTGATTTGTTTTTTCGTCGCAGCAGGGGCGGGTGTCTCTTCAGTGATATCAGACTCAAAACCCGCAAGCTGTTGTGCAAAATCCATCACGCTCGCGCTGTGTGCGGATGCGGTTGGAATGTTGCCGCGTGATCCGATACCGCGCTCAAGCTGTTTGTGCTGCCTGTGGGCTTTGAGGCCCACCCGCTCGTTGATACGCACAGCGCGCTCGGCCAAGAGTTCTTGGGGCAAAAAATTGCGTGATCCAGAAGTGTGTTCTTCTTTTGGAGTGTCTGATTTTTTTGCCATACAGTCGTCTCATACTGGGCGATGTATGAACCGCCCTTTTTAAGTGTAGCTTGCTTCATGATAACGGAAAAGCCACGAACAAATGGATTTTAGTCTACGATGCGACCTCAGGGGGCTTCTTCTGCTCTTGGTCTTGGTCCATATATTTTTGTAGGCTTTGGAGAAAGTTGTATCGGAGTGAATAGCGTGAAGCGATTCTTTAGTCTGAGAAACGGTTGTTCGATCCATTCATAGGAAATATGAGCGACGAATACAGTCATAATTCCGATCATTCCCAGGATGACCGGGTTGGGTATGAACCTTTCGCTTGGTAATGCGTTTATTGCAAGAGTGAGCGCATTAATAACGAGGGGATGGTACACATAAATACCAAAAGACCGCTTTCCTAGGTAGTTAAGCCATGGTGTTTCCAGATTAATAATTTTGTTTTTCGCGGTAATTTGCGATGCAATGAACAACCCCGTAACAAGAGCGGTCACCATCGTCCCAAAATAGGTCAGAAACCGCAAAGCGTTGAAGCAATGAAGTATGACTAACCCAATGAACAAGATCTCTGGAAGCCGTCCGGCAACAAGTCGTTGCAAAGTGCAGTTTTTATTTTTCACAAGGATAGCGGTGAGCGCACCTATCGCCATTGTGTCGTAGCGCATTGTTTGGGAAAGACTTACGGCAAAGTGGTCATGTGAGCCAGCGACAATGCGAATTATCAATTGGCTACATAGCAATACAAGAGAAAATCCCACGAGGAACCTTGTTAGATGCCGCACGCGTCCGATGATTAAAGGCCAAAAGGCGTAGAATTGTTCTTCTATACCGATAGACCACAATTGGCTTGTAGCTGGCGGGCACTTGTTGAGACTGAAGGCGATGTTGGGAAGGAAGAAAAAGAATAAAGGAAGAGACATCATATTCAGATCGGTGGTTGGTGAGAAGACACGATGGAAAGTGATACTCAGAGCAAGATAAAAGAAATAAAGGGGCCATATACGCAAAGCCCGTCTTGCATAAAAATATGGAAGGTTTATTGCGCTATTTTTCTCGTTCTCTACGAGTAGGAGATAGGTGATGAGAAAGCCGCTAAGTGTAAAGAATATGGTAACACCTTGGCCAGCGATATCCATGCTGGGGAGAGCATGATGTCCCTTGAAGTGCTTTATCGCTGTAAATGAATGCGAGCTCAGAACACCAATCGCTGCGATTGCGCGAATACCGTTGAGCCCTGTAAAATACACTGGGCTATCACTTTTTTTCACAATGGGCAGTTGGTAGGGCGATGATTGATTATCTAGAGTCACCTCGCCCCCCCTGGACATTGATGCTGCGCTTTATATCCTCTTGTTGGGTAGTGGCCAAATTTAGACAGCCGATAGGATCATGGCGCAAGAATAATGTCGTGGATCTACATATGGCGCCGCGAACCGCCCTTTTAAGTGTAGCTTGCTTCATGATAACGGAAAAGCCACATGACAGGTGAATCAGCACTTCCCGTGGTTCGTTACGACCGCGGTGTCCAGGTGGCTGGATCACCTTTGTGGCTGGATGCGTCCACAGCCCGCGAGCTTTGTATGCTCACCACACTCGAGAATAAACTGCCGCCTTTGCACAAACGGGTTTTAGCAAGCGCTCCAATGGCCGATGCGTTATCACGCGCGGGATATCGGACGCATGTGCTGCCTGTGCCATGGCGTCGATCCATCGGTGTGGGAGGCTTTCAGGTCGAATTGATCGATCTTGGTCATGAGTTGGGTTTTGCACATGCGCTGCTTGAATCGTCTTTGCATCGCATTTTGTATTTGGGAAAAACACATCATTCCAATGCGCTGCTGCCCAAGGCTGAGCATGTGGTGATGTCGATGCCTGTTCCCAACCCTGTTCTGCCAGGTGTTGATGTCGACTGTGCAGTGCGTGAACTCGAAATATTGATGGCCAGCCAAGTCCGTTTGCTTATCGAAGTGGACAATATCGGACTTGCTGCCATTTTGTATCGTCGTCTGGCAGAACGGGGATTCTTTCTTAACGCATCAGGGATGCTTGGGAAGTTACTTTTACCGCCTCAGGTATCCGATAAGGTGCTGGCCCAGTTGCCTATGATGCGTTTGCAGGGGCGTCCGATGCTACGTGGGCGCCGGTTGTGTATGGTCGAAACAGGACAGGGCACTGCAAATTCAACAACCGCAGAACATGTGATCCATGTGATGTGGAATTTGGATCTTCACGCGGTGAGCCGTATCCTGCGTGCAGTAAGCGCATCCTGCGTGTGGATTTCCGATGTTCCCGAACTGCATCAAGAACACATTGCCCACGCATTGGCGCCGGTTGCAGAAACGCGATTTTTAGAAACACGTGCGCAGTTGTCGATTTTTTGAGGTGGCCTCTCGATTGCTGTGCCCTTGGCCCTATGTTATCCGCCCCTTATGGCTTCAGGGCGACGATTACGGGTGGTTCCGCCGCAGCGACCTACGGGCCGCCGCTTCACAATGCTTCGAATAGGTCTTTTTGGTGGACTTGTGGGGATTACGGGGATTGTTGTCCTCGCATTTCTTACGGTGTTTGTTTACTCGCGTACGATCCCTAAAATCGCATCGGTGAGCGATTATCGACCCAAGGTGGGTACACGCATTTATGCTGCCGATGGCCAGTTGGTCGGCGTATTTGCGGCTGAGCGTCGTGAAATTGTGGCTGTCGATAAAATACCCAAGCATCTTTTGCAGGCTTTTGTGTCCGCCGAAGATCAACGCTTTTATGATCACGGGGGTATGGACTTTCTCGGCATGCTTAAAGCCGTTGCCGATAAACTCATTCATCCCATGAGCAAATTGCGTGGTGCTTCGACCATCACGCAGCAGGTAGCGAAGAGTTTGCTTGCGACCCAAGAAACGTTTGCTGCAGCAAGTGCACGTACCCTCAGTCGAAAAATTCGTGAAGCGTTGCTTGCACGGGATCTTGAGGCAAATTTAGAAAAATCAGATATTTTATATATTTACGTCAATCAAATTTTTCTTGGCAACAAAGCCTATGGCATACAGGCTGCAGCGCAGCATTATTTTAGAAAAAATGTGTGGGATCTCTCGCTGGCTGAAATGGCGACCATTGCAGGTTTACCGCAAAGGCCAAGTGCATATTCACCCCATACGCAGCCCGAAGCAGCCCTTGCACGCAGGCGTTATGTTTTAAGGCGCATGTTGGAAGATGAAGCCATCACGCAGGAAGAACATGATGTTGCCGTCAAAGAAAATATCACCGCCTATCCGGCCCGCGAACATTATCTTTTGCGTGCACCGTATTATACCGAAGAAGTGCGCCGTGAACTCGAAGAACGTTTTGGCGAAAAGCGTGTGCTTGAAGATGGATTGCAGGTTTACACTGGGCTTGATTTGGCGGCTCAGGATGCAGCCCACCACGCGGTGGTTGATGGTTTAATGGCGCTTGATCATCGTCAAGGCTATCGCGGCCCGTTGTTGCATCTTGAGAAAAAAGACTGGAAACGCTTCGTCGAAGCGTATCGCAAGCAGCTTGATTTGGACAAAGGCATGAAGCTGTCTTTGGAAGAAGGTGAGCCCTACATCGGATTGGTAGAACGCATTGGTGGCGATGATCGTGTCGCTTCTGTGAACGTTGCAGGTGTCGAAACAGTATTGCCGCTTGCGGCAATGCGTTGGGCACGTGCACTGGATGCCACTGAGCTTGCGGGAAATCATTACATTACAAAAATTACCGATGCACTTCATGAGGGCGATGTCATTTGGGTGCGCCCGAGCACCATGGAAAAACTATCAGAAGATCCTCACGCGCAATGGAATATAAGCAGTGTGACGCGTGCTGTGTTGCAGGCGCCCCCAGGTGCCGAGCTTGTTGAGCTGTGGCAGATCCCCGCAACGCAAGCGGCGCTGCTTTCGGTGGATCCGTTTACGGGCAATGTAGTTTCTGTCGTCGGTGGTTTTGATTTTTCCGAATCGAATTACAACCGTGCGACACAAGCGTGTCGTGAACCAGGCAGCGCTTTTAAACCTGTGGTGTATGCTGCTGCCATCGAAAAACTTAAATACACGCCATCGACCATGATCGACGATAAACCATTTGTTTACCACGATCTCGACAACAACACGAAATGGAAACCAAGCAATGCGGGTCACGAATTTCGGGGTCATTTGCCGCTCCGCACGTGTCTGCAAGATTCGGTGAATACACCAGCAGTGCGTGTGGCGGAAGCCGTGGGCCTTGATGATGTCATCGGTTTTGCAGGCAAGCTGGGCATCAACACACCGTTTAAACGTGAACTGGGCATTGCACTTGGATCGTCGTGTACCGAACTCGATCAATTGATCAATGCGTATGTCACATTCAATCAGGGCGGTGTGCGTCGGCCGCTGCGCTACATCACACGTATTATCGATCGCGAAGGTAAGGTGATCGAGGATCAAGCATCGCCATGGGATCCATTGCTTGATCTCGCTTCGCGGCTTGATCGCACCATAGCCAAGCTTGATGAAATACCGGAGCAGGCCATCAGTCCGCAAACGGCGTTCATGATGGTGAGCTTGCTTCAAAATGTGGTGGAAGCAGGGACTGCACGCGGTGTTTCGTATTTAGGATTTCCGGTGGCCGGAAAAACAGGAACCACCAACGATGCCTACGATGCGTGGTTTATGGGTTTTAGTCGGGATCTCGTGGCGGGTGTATGGGTAGGGTATGATCGTAAAGATGGTCCACCACTCGGCGTAGGTGAACAAGGCAGTCGTACAGCACTTCCCATTTGGCGCGATTACATGTCGAATACATTGCGCGATCACATGGGTTCTCGGCCTTATGTTTTGGCACAAGGTGAATTTGAACCACCCAAAGATATGGTTCAAGTTCTGATCGATCCTGAAACCGGTTTGCTGGCTCGGCCCACCACGCCCAATGCGACCAATGAGTATTACGTGTCGGGGTCGGAACCTACGGAGTATGTTCCAGACGGAACGTTGATCAATGCTGATCAGGTGGATGTGTTTGGGGCGGATGTAGAGTAAGCCGTATGGTGCCCGCATGGTGCCGGGTATTCACCGTTACCAATCAGGCACACAATTTGCATTGTATTCGGATTTACGTTGCGAGATACACATGATGCAAATTGTGTGCCTGATTGGTAACGGTGAATACCCGGCACCATGCGGCATCGGTCGGTCAAAACACAAACATCCCGCCCGCAAATCCTTGGATGGTATCCACATCCGTTCCAGGGCGACTTAAGCGCTTGTAAAGTATCATCACAAAAATATCGAAATTGGGAACGATAGAAAAATTGACCATACCGATGC
>SYDY01000110.1 GCA_005801425.1 Bdellovibrionales bacterium
GTCCGGCGGCGGTGCGCTCTGGGATGAGCTTGCCCTCTGTTTCCCATCGGCGTAGCGTAGCGATGGATACGCCTATTGCCTCGGCTGCTTCACCAATGGGAACAAAGCTACGCATTTTGCGCATATTTGAATACATTTAATGAGATGTCAATAGAGCAGTATCAAACCCTTGCTACAATACCTGATGAGATCTTATGACTCACCCACTCGTCGCATCCAAAAATCATTGACAATCGATTGGCACACGCGGGACAATCAAATTCTGCCACCCGCATTAACCTCTTATGACAACTATGCTGCCCCATGCTTCCACCGGTCACACAAAAACAAAGCTCATCGATCCCTTATGTTCCTTTTCTGCGCAAAGCATCCAATCCATGCCACCACAAAAAGCCGAAAAATTGACCGGCGCCCCCCACCACACATATTCCTCTTATGACATTTTCAGAGGTCGCCCAAATCCCGCCGCACATCGCCCCCATAACTCGCTTCCAAAACATCGATCGCTTTTTCCGTCTCTGGCGTCATGGGCGGCACATGCACAAGCAATCGCACAAACAAATCGCCGGCACCGGCCACGCCCTTGCCACGCAATCGCAACTTCGTGCCACTTTGGGCCCCCGGCGGAACCGTCACCTTCAGCTTGCCATGAAAGGTTGGGATATCAATGCGCGCACCACGCATCGCTTCACCCAGGGTGATAGGCACTTCCATGGTCAGATCATTCCCGTCACGATCGATCCGTGCGTGAGGATTGATAGTAACACGCACCAACAAATCACCCGAAGCGCCTTCGCCCACCCCCGGTGCACCTTGCCCCGCAAGACGGATCTCTTGTCCATCACGTATGCCTGGCGGCACTTTAATTTTTAACTCGCTGCGCTTGGCCATGGAACCTTGCCCCATGCATTGCGCACAGGCCTGGCCCATCACACCCGACATCCCGCGCCCATCGCACGCCTCACATCGCACAGGTTTGTCCAAGACCAAGCGCTTCTCGCCCCCAAGCACCGCATCACGCAAATCAACCGCCATGCTGGTGCTGAGATCTTGCCCACGACGCCCCCGTGATTGCGCGCCACCGCGAAAAATATCATGCATGGCATCGCCAAAACCGAAGCCAGAAAAAATACTGAAGGGATCGCTTGATTGCCCACCGCCACCCCCGGAGCTTTGATACTGCCGGTAAGCACGTGCTTTATCCGCATTAAAACCCATACTCAGCGATTCTTCGCCAAACTCGTCGTACAGCTTGCGTTTGTCGGGATCGGAAAGTACCGCAAACGCGCTATTCACTTCTTTAAAACGCTCTTCGGACTTCTTGTTGTCCGGGTTGACATCGGGATGATACTTTTGCGCCAATTTGCGATACACTTTTTTTATTTCATCGGCGGTCGCTTTTTTGCTGACCCCAAGAATTTTATACAATCGATCGTCCATAGGCTCCTCGCTTAGCACAAAATAAGGTTCTATGTCTGGTATTGCACACGACCAATTTTGACCCGGATGCCGCTGTTTGCCATGCTACGAGAATGCGCATCTCTCTGGGCATTGCTCTTGTCCTATTGTGTGGATGTCAACAATGGTCGCCCGGAACCAACGATACCTCAGACCGTAACGCGGCCAAACCCAGTTTTGGGGCCCTGGTTTATAGCATTGCCGTCAATAACACCCAACAAGCGGGAGGAGCATGCCTCGACACCCGCATGGCGGCATGGGCCGATGAAAAAGAACGATTTATCACCGCCATCGACAACACCGTTCCACCCAATCTCCTCATACGCTTGCCTGATCTCGTTCGTGAGGGTGTGATCCCAGGGGTTTCCAATGGAAGTCTCCCCTTGCTTACCGATCAAGTGGCCGATGCGCTCAATACACTCGCGACACCGCCCCATCGCAAAACCCTTGATGCCGGACTACGTTTGGTGAACGGCCCCACCGTCGCCGCAAGCTCCCAAGCCTCCGAATTGTTTCGACGCATTCTTGCCGTTCCTGATTTGAATCAAACCTTGCGCGATACGCTTGCATGGGCCTCACTGCCTGGCCAACAAAATACAGCCCCCATCGCCACCCTCAGTTCACTTGCCGAAGAATTGTTCGCATGGCTGAGTGAACCCGGTACTTGCCCAGCATCCCCACCCGTTGCCATTGCAAATACATGGCTTCGCACCATGAACGAAACATTTGAAACAGAACCCGCATGGTCGGTATGGCCCGATCTCCATGCCAATCCGCGGGTGCATATCAACCCAGAAACCCGAACCCTTTTTGAGCCTTTTATGGACCGTGATTTGGACGGGGCCGCCGATGTAGATAACCTTAATTATCCCATCAACGCACAAGGCCAACGCATTGCCGTCCGGACATTTATCGCCCCGCGTGCAATCAACGATCCCGGTCTTGTCTGTACCGATAATGGCGATCAAATATTCGACTACTTTGATACACGCCGCACGGTATTGGCCGCAGCCTTTGAATTGCTCGGCGAAGGACTCCACAGCGGCATGCTTCCCGATCTGCTCACCATGCTTGATCTCATTCAAAAAAATGATCCCGCATGGAAAGCCTTGCGCGATATGGCACACGCAGGCCTCGAAACAACCCAATGGGAAAGACTTCCCGCGCTGGTACAAACCATCGATCATCTTTTGCAAAACGATCTTGAGAGTGCCAAAGAACTTTTACACAGTTTAAGTACGCTTTTGCACGATTTGCAGGGCACATCGATCGATCTCTTCGATCCTGCACTTGCCAATTTGGCCCCCATCCTTGTTGAACAGGTCACAACCATCTTTGCAACACCCACCGAAGGTGCATCACTCCCAGCACTTCTTTGGGAAACCGTACGCTCTGATTTACCGCGCGCAGATCGATTTGTTCACGCCCTGCGATTGTCCGTAAGCAACCGATGGATCGCAAAATCGAATACGTGCGGAGGTGATGATGTCGACGAACAGGCTTCGCTTCCTGTCAATTGGAACAAAGCACGCTTTTATACCAACAACACAGGCACACGCATCGACAACCGCAGCGTGCTTGAACAAACCGTCGATCTTTTAATCGCAACCGATTGCGGAAGCGTCTTTGGGAGCGGTGATTCTCTCGCGGGATTTATCATACGCCAGCTGGTCGATGGCAGTGCCGATGATGCATGCAATCTCGTTGATACAAGTTTATCACTGCTCGGTATTCCCATTCTCGGGGACTTTTTTGGCGGCTTTGCCTTGGGCGCCATCGGTTGTGATGCCGATGAAGTGTGGCCCCATCTTGAAGCCCTTGATCTCTTGGCCAAAAGCGGTGCCTTAGAAATGTATTTGCCCATGGCCAAAGTGTTTGTGGATCATGGTGAGCTCGATACCTTGCTACGTATCCTTCACAAAGTCGGCGAAGATCTTAAACGCGGCGATCGTGGTGCCCTGCGCCGATTTTTTCCTGTCCTTCAAAGTGTTCTCGAAAGTCCCGCTTCCGTTTCCGTGATCCATACTGCAAGCCGCCTCACAGAAACACCCAGTGCCGATGGTCATGGCGACTTGGGCGATCTCGCCATGGGCATGATCGCAAATGCCCTTAAATCGCCCCAAAAACCCGTTCTGACCATGGCACGGGGTTTGCAAGCTTTTGTGGGCGATGGAACAGGCGTTCATCTTCAAGCCATCAAAAATTTTGGCAACACCCATATTCATCTCGGCGACGGCGATGCATTGGACGATCCACGTCTTTTGCATGTGATGCGTACCCTGTTTGCCAATGCAAGTGCATTATCAAGAACATCGAGCACAACGTTTCTTTGCGAAATGCAATCGCTGCAATCACACAGTGATCGTTTTTTAAATAGCGATGTTCCTCCACGCCTGATCGCCCTTGGACGCAGTCTGTATGCGGATCCCGCCATGGTTCGCGCTGCAACATTTGTGGAAGCGGCCTTGCAACCGACTCTGCATGAACAATGGCCCGATATTGCAGCACCTCTGTTACAAAACGCCACATCGCTGATGCAAACACCCTTCACCTCAGACGAAATGCGCGCAGGCGCCCATTTTGCCTCCGAAGCGTTGGGCGATATCGACACAACAGGCGTGCTCACCGCATTGCGTGCTTTGGTTGAACACGACACCGAAGGTATGTTTTTTGATCTGTTGGGCAATGGCTTGCGATTGCAGCCCAATGGTTCCACGGCCTTTGGTGATGTTACGGATGTGATGGCGCGTGTTCTGGCGATCCGAGAAGAAGACAACTGCCATGTGGATGCGGTTCGCCATTGGACCAACGACGAAGCGCGCGCGCTCATCACGCGCGCTGCCCATTACATGCAAGACGACCACAACGGCCTCGGCGCAATCTACACCTTGATCCGCGTGACACAACCGGGCACCAATCAATGATATGCGTATATTTGACACGTTGCCCTCGTGTAGGGGCGGTTCGCGAACCGCCCGTCA
>SYDY01000111.1 GCA_005801425.1 Bdellovibrionales bacterium
ACATAAAAAAATAAGTAGAATCGTTGCGCCACAAGTTTCTCGACTACCGGGTTGGCCCAAAGGGAAGTCATGAGTTCGCGGGGATGACGAATATAGAAAAACGAGATTTTTATAAAAAATGAGATGTGACCAAGAGCCAGCGTTTGCGGGGGAGGTCATCGCGTAGCGACGGGTGGGGGTTTCAAGATAAGTGCTCAAATCGTCGCGATCAAAACCTTCATATAAACAACAAACGCCACAAACAACACGGCCCCATCGCGCCGACTCAGTCGAAGCCCGCTTCGGATCATGGGAAAAAGAACCAATGCGAGTCCCATCATCCAAAAGCTATCGCGTGTGAGGATCTCGTGTGGGACGCTCAATGGAAGCACCAAGGCCGTGGTTCCTAAAATGCCAAGAGTATTAAAAATATTGGAACCTATAACATTGGCCACGGCGATATCATCGTGACCGCGCCATGCTGCGATCGCTGATGTCACAAGTTCAGGCATGCTGGTTCCGGCGGCAACGATGGTAAGCCCAATAATGGTATCGGAAATGCCCATAGCACTCGCAATGCCAGTGGCACCACGGACCAAGGCCGTGGATCCACCGGCCAAGAGTACAATTCCAATCGCAACAGCACCGGTGTTCAGTACCAGGGAGATGACACCCGTTTTTCCAAAGGATGCTGTGAGGGGGCTTTTCATTTCAAGTTTTTCACGAACGTCTGCTTGGGTACGTCCCACCCAAACCACATAGATCGTGAAACTTATCATGGCCGCCAGGAGAAAAAATCCTTCAGTACGATCGAGTGAACCATCACGCATCAGCAAATAGAGAACACTTGTGCCGATCATCATCACAGGCCATTCAAAGCGAACGGTGTTGCCTTGAATGATCAAGGGGTTCACCATGGACGTGAGCCCCAATACTACGGCGATATTAAAAATATTGGACCCGACCACATTACCAATCGAGAGACCAGGAAGACCTTCATAGGCCGCTTGGAGTGACACGACCATTTCGGGCATGGAAGTCCCTGCCGCGACGATGGTCAGCCCGACCACGGCGGGCGTGATTTTTGCCAAAAGCGCAATACCGCAGGCACCGCGTACCAAGGCCTCTGCACCTGCGACCAGAAGCACAACACTTAACGCAATCAGTAAAATGTCGATCAACATGGATAGTCCTTAATGTGTGAACTTTTGTTTTTATGCGTATGAGTGTGTTGGGTCAACACTCCCGATGGACTTCGTAGCGGCGCAGCTTGCTGCGCCATGGTCGCTACGCGAGTGTCGCACGTATTTTTGATTGTTTGAGCACTTGAAGTTGCCCTATGGATCCTGCCAGTTCGTGATCACCCCATCGTATGGCCAATTTCTGTGCACGTGATCGCATATGAAATGGTAATGCCACACGGGCATGATCGCGCATATGGGCAACCAGTGCGCCGCATGAGGTGGGATCACAAAAAGAAAGCGCATTGATGAGCATGTCGCCTGGTGTTGTGCTGCATGGTGGCCGTGCATGCTGCACGATGGCATGAACAACCTCGTTGCTACCATGCTTCGTGGCATCCAATAATCCCTCGTCCCATGCGTCGCTAAATCTTCGTTTCTCTGCATCTTTCCACGGCTTTTTTGAACTTAATCTCTGTTGTGTTTTTAACAAAGTATCAACCGTACGTGCGCTTCCGTGGTGACCGACACATGCGATTCCGAGGGCGAGGATTTCAACGATGTTCGGATTATGACGCACTAAAAGGTCTGCAATCCGTTCAACGCTGACGGGTGATGCGTGCAGCACGGCATGTTTTAAAATATCGTGTTCATCTGCAACGAGATGGGGGATGGAAGGTCGTTGCAGGATCAACGCAACGGCGCGGTCGTCGTCGCATGTGAGCGCGGCATACAAATCATCATGATCTGTTCCAGAAGGATGGGTTTCCAGATGATGTGCCATCGATGATGCGTGCAATGCCTCTTTGGGAATATCTTTTTGTGTCTGGTTGGTCCAGAATCCATGCGGTCGTGCTGCGTGAAATCCCATCGCAGCATGCAATGCGTCGAACGTGTTTGCGGCAATATGCCCTTGAGAAAGTTCATAGGTGCCAGCCTCGGTTGTGCTCACATCGGTGAGATCCGAATGGGCAATGGGACGTGAGATCCCCGGTTGCTCCTGTGTCGTAAGAAGCCACGTGTGATGTTCTGTTCGCATGTGCAATCGAACCCCTTCCGGGGCGTTTTGCAGGACTGTCGAAGCATCGCGCCATGCCTGTGGACGTGTGGGGGCATAGAGTGGCCACCATTGAAGGGCTCCTCCAAGATCAATCGCCGATCCGATACTTTGTCCGTGTTCGGTAACGCTTTGCAAAAAATGCATACGCTGTGCCAGCTGCAGGAGAGGCTTGCAGGCGGGACAATGATGTCTATCGCCGCAGGAGAGAACATGCGACCGCACTTCGATTTGGAGAGGGGTTTCTGGGGGCGACGTCTGCGATTCAACCAATCCACTCACTTCAGCATCCTGCAGAACGTATGACGTATTGATGCTTGCCGTGATGAGCTTTCGGGCCTCGGGATCCATGTGTGGGGCAACGATGTGCAGTCCATGGCATGCGTCGGCATACAAGATCGCTTCGGGCGATGGGTGGGGCGCGTATGCAGCCTGTTGTAGGTGAAGGCATACCATGCCTGCGCATATGCCCTCTTTGTGTTGCTTCGCGGGGATCCCAAGCCCTTCAAACGTACCTAAAAGCAGGGCATGCACCGACCTATGGGTTGGTGAAAGGCTTGCTATGGGCGTGGAACGGGCGGACATCAAGCAGAGTTTATCAACAATATTGAATTCTTGATGGGATCTTTGCATCGAAAAACTGTTTTATTGTCCCGTGGTGCGCTAATTCGCCATCACCATGGTTTTTCACTTTGTTTTATTCTCGTTGTTATATTCCAACACCGTTTTGGCGGCGCAGGAAACACCTCAGGCCGATTTGGCATCGGAACGTACTACGGGTAAACCCGAACCTTTTGCTTTTGCAGATTTTTTTTGGTTGCCTGGCGGTGGCGGGACAACGGATCGACCGTTATCGTATGGTCCGTTCACCGGTGAGTTTCGCATTGATAGCTCATATCACTACAGCTTGAGTGATCCGGTCGACCACACCATTGCAGGGTCGACCGAAGTATTTCGTCATGGGGAATTTCAATTGACCCATGTTGGATTTGGCGGCGACTTTAATTACAAACGCGTGCACGCACGCCTGATGACTCAGTTTGGCATGTATTCACAAACTACGGCGCGCAATGATGCGAGTACCAGTATAGGACAATGGGATCTTGCGAACGCCTACCGTTACATCTCCGAAGCCTATGCGGGTTATCACTTAAATTATTTGAACGGCATCAACATTCAGGCCGGTATCTTCATGTCGTTCGTTGGCTTGTGGAGTTACTACAATGCAGACAACTGGACGTACCAACCCTCGTACGTGTCAGCGAATACGCCCTGGTTTTTCAATGGCGTTCGTGCACAAATTTTTGTCACCGATAAACTTAAAATTGAACCGATGATCACCAATGGTTGGCAAGCGTATGGCCGATTCAATAAAGGCCTGGGTGTTGGGATGCAAACCCTGTGGCGCCCCACAGGCAAGCTTTCGTTTGCATTCAATCAGTATTATGGGACGGACTCACTCAATATTCCCGATCGCCGCCGTATTCATAGCGATAATTCGTTTATGATGAAGCACTACGAAAATCCCAATGGGCTGGTGACGCGTGTTGCGACGTCCTTAACACTTGATGCTGGGTGTGAAATGGGCGGCGGCGTTTCGTGCAATTCACAATACTTCTTAGGCTTTATGGCCTATGTGCGCACGTGGTTTTATCGCGAGATGTTCGCCATGACATTCGGTGGCGGCGGCATTATCAATCCGGGTCGTTACCTTGTTTTGATCCCGCCGATCAATGGCGCGACCGCATCGACAGCAGCGATAGCATCGCCGTATTTCAGCGCCAACCCTGGTGACGATTTCAAGGCATGGGATACTCAGCTTACGTTTGATTATATCCCCAAGCCCTTTATTACCTTTCGGGTCGAGTACAATCACCGTGCAGCCAATGTACCGTATTTTGCAGGGCATGGTGGCATGACACCGCCCGGTGGCAACAACGGCGCCCCGACGGTAGCGATAGGCGGTTGGGCACCGGATCTTGCCAAAACCGAGGATCGTTTTACCTTGGCGTTGCTCCTTCGACTCTAAAATCCTTACTGAAGGCGGCAAGCCGTTCCCCTACATTTCATCCGTATCTACCACATCAATCAATATGACCGATTCTTATGCTTTTTTAGCAACGATGTATTTGCTCTGTCGATAACGCTGTGCTGCACTATTTAGAAATACAATTACAAAAGAATGAATTAAAGGAGTTTTCCCATGACTATCCCTCGTATCCCGGCGAATACCGTGCTTGCTGCATCTGTGGCAATTTCTTCTTCATCGGGCGCCTTGCCCCATGAACCCCATGCTATTCGGGATGGATTTCATGGGCCAGATCCCGTGCCGGGCTCCTCCGCATCTGCGCCTCCTCCGCCAGCGAAAAAGCCACGACTTCTTTTGGAAGCGTGGCTCGATAAAAAAATCGAGGAGACAATGGGCGTTTGGGGAGATGTATCAGCCGCTCCTCAGATGCCTGCACTGCCTTTGAATATTCAGCAATTCTCAGATGCGCAGATGGATGAATGGCTACGCACGCTCGGTAACTAACGTGAGTTGAAAAGAATAGAATAGATTAAATTAAATTAAAGGAGTTTCTCCCATGGCTATCCCTCGTATCCCAGCGAATACAGTGCTTGCAGCGTCTGTGGCAACTGCTTCTTCATCGCACACCCCGGATGCCTTGTCCTATGAATCACGTACCTTTAATGATTGGTTGTTTGGGCTCGATCATGTGCCTTACTCCTCCGCGTCCGCACCTCCGCCACCGAAAAAGGCAAGGCGGACGATCGAGGATGCAAGCGCTGGGATGGCTGTTCCACGCATGGACAGCACGCTGCTTGCGCGTGGCGGTGGGCTTCAAGGGGATCAAGAGATAGAATTGCTGAAGATCCAGATTAATTCGCTTCGTGCCCAGCTTGTTGATGCGAAAGCGGAGGCCGATCGTCAGAGAAGATACACGTTTGAGAA
The DNA here is from genome assembly GCA_005801425.1 of Bdellovibrionales bacterium. Taxonomy (GTDB): domain Bacteria; phylum Myxococcota; class XYA12-FULL-58-9; order XYA12-FULL-58-9; family SYDY01; genus SYDY01. Next base: position 5,171 of record SYDY01000111.1, read on the forward strand.
CGTTCAGCGTGCAAACAGAAAAGCAAACATAGCAAGCGCATCATGCAAGAATTTGCAACAAGAAATCAAGGGGTTGCGTGAAGCGCAAAGTCCGTCTGAGAGGGATTTTGAATCGCTGCATTTAGAGCGCAATGAATTGCAGAATTCGGTAGCACGGCTGAAGGAGAATATTGCAACGCTGGGGCGCGAAATCAGCGTTCTACGTGCGGAAAATTCTTCTGTTGCGAATACGTCTATAAAATCTTATCGGGCTCAGGTGTGTGAAGAATCTGAAGAAATTCACTTGGCGATGTCCCAACGTATGAGCGCCACTGTTGCTGTCGCTGATGGCAACGCTGCGCAAGCAAATGCCGAAGTGCATGCCGTGCGTATGCGTGAAAGCGGATTGATCTTGCAGATCAATATGCTGCAAGGCGAGGTGGCGCAAGCCAATGGCACAATCGCATCACTGCGAGACACTGTCGTCACATTACAACAGGAGGCCGCGGCATTGCGTTCGCAGTTGCAGTCGATGACGACGTCATTTGCGATGCCTGCACCGGACGCGCCCGCTGTTTCTTGGGCAATGGGAGCCTCGGGGATGGGCGCAGCAGCGGCCTCCCAGATGCCCGTGCCTCAAATGTCGGATGCGCAGCTTGATGCGCAGCTTGATGCGCAGTTCGATGTGCAGCTCGATGCATGGCTAAACGTGCTTGATAGCATGGCTAAAAATTCTTGATAACTGGCCTTACGCGGTCACCCATGCTTCAACAGTGTCGAGATAGTTCGTCATTGCGAGCCCCCTGGGCGATGCAACTCAGGGTTTGGTACTGCTCTATTGACATCTGATTAAATGTATTCAAATATGCGTAAAATGCGTAGTTTTGTCCCCATTGGTGAAGCAGCGGAAGCAATGGGTGTATCCATCGCTACGCTACGCCGATGGGAAACAGAGGGCAAGCTCATCCCAGAGCGCACCGCCGCCGGACATCGCAGATACGATTTGCTGACGCTTAAACCCGAACAGTTTCGTCGCAACCCCGAACAACGTCGAACGATA
>SYDY01000012.1 GCA_005801425.1 Bdellovibrionales bacterium
GACCCCCAGTCAAGTGCGCTAACCAGGCTGCGCTACGCCCCGACACATGCGAAGCCTATAGGCGATGCGCCTATTAAAGGTCAAGGCAGTATGAGCGGACGGGACGTCCGCGCTCCCAGGAAGTTTGTTCGAGGGAACGGCTGTGATAGTTTGTGCACGTGATGAGACCATGGATTTATTTTGTAGTGTTCGTCGTCAGTGTCAGTGGATGCAGTGTGCAAGAACAGCTGCCGCTGGAAAATAGGCCCTGTGCAGAGAATGGAGCCTGTCTTGAGGGCTACACGTGCGTTAGTTCGACCTGTATTCCCGTGGGAGGAACCCCACTCGCCGCACCCTGTTTAGACTCGCTCCAATGCGCCGATAATGCTGTTTGTTTGCTTCCTGGGATCTACGAACACACAGCCTGCCGCGATCCATGTCAAAAAGTATTCGAGCAAAGTACATGCCCCAATGGCACGTTTTGTGTGCCTGGAGTCAATGCAGAACATGAACGTGTTGCGGCATGTGTACCTGGCACTGAAGGCACTGTTTTGGCTGCGTTAACGCCGCCGTGCACTGTTTCTTGTCATGCACTTGCATGCGGCAACGATTGCCCCGCGATGCAAAGCTGCCAACCGGTAGGCACCACCCAAAAACTCGTTTGTTTGGATATTCAAGCAGGTGTTCCGCTGGGTGAACAAAACGCACCATGTGACTTGCATGAAAAACAATGCAACCCGAGCTATGGCTGTTACTTGGGTTCATGCAAAAAATACTGTGAGGTGGCTGTGACAGACGTATGTGCAAGTCAGGGTGCAACGACGTGTCTAGCCCTCACAAACGGCAGTAAACTTGGGCACTGTCGTTAAAAGCCCATTTCAGGATATAAGACCCCTCGTGTTTACCGTCACACTCATCGGCCGCGACATGCAGCCCAAATTCACATGGAACATCAAACGATCGCATGGCGTGATCGCAAGTTTTTGTCTTGTCACGATCATGTGTTTTCCTCGCGAAAAAAAGATACTTACAACAGAAAACCAGCAACTTGCCGCGCAAGTAACCCAACAAACGGCCCTCTTAGAAACATTGAGAGATCTTGATCTTGCATGCGAGCGAGACATGCATCGATTGATTGCACACAGTCACATTCCGGTGCTTGACGCTGGATCTTCTAAACCCATGGCATGTGAAACCCTCGCAAGGCGTGCACGCGATCTTACGCTTCGCCTTGGCGATCTTGATGCGTATTTTGTGGATGTCAATTGGGTACTCAGCAACACGCCGTCAGTAACACCCATTGCCCATCGAAAAATCACAAGTAGTTTTGGGCAAAGACAAGATCCCTTCGACAATCATTTTGTTTGGCATAAAGGCTTGGATTTAAGTGGTCGTATGGGAACCCCTGTGGTGGCCTCTGCCGACGGCTCTGTCGTATTTGCAGGATGGCGCGGAGGGTACGGTAAAATTGTGGTCATCGATCACGGCTTTGGAATACAAACCCACTACGGCCATCTTCACACGATTGATGTGGCAGAAGGCGATGCAGTCCGCCGTGGTGATCAAATCGCAGAAATAGGCAGCACAGGACGGTCCACCGCTCCCCATCTGCACTACGAAGTAAGACGCTACGGACTACCAGTGGATCCTAAAAATTATTTGTTGGATTAGGACGATTATGGCGCAGCAAGCTGCGCCGCTACCTGCACCATAATAGAACATCAATACGATTTACAAAACGCGACCAATTCTTCTAATTTTTTTCGAACTTTAAAGAAGGGTTCACTGTTGCGCGCAGGCGCAACAATTCGTCCTCGGCTCGGCACAAGGAGCACGGGGCGCACGCCCTGCGAAAGCTGTCGCTTTACCCCAGCCAAAGTAAATTTTTCATCGCGTAAAAGTCGTCTTACTTCACGAAATATTTCAATATCTTTGCGTCGATATCGCCTTTGATTCGACGATGTTTTGGTGGGTTTGATCCCGGGGACTTCTTTTTCCCAGTAGCGCAAGACATGCGCCTCCACCCCAACCAAATGCGACGCTTCGCCAATTTTGAAATAAGGCTTATCTGGAATAGGCGCATCGGGGTGCAACAACGTTTTTTTTCCGTTTCTCATCACCATAATCAACGCGCAACAGCGCTTGCCTCTTCTTTGTCACCATTCAGCGCTGATTTTAGAACCTGGGATGGTTTAAAAGTAAGCACCTTGCGTGCAGCAATATTGATCACCTCGCCGGTTTGAGGATTACGCCCCAAACGTGCTTTTTTATCACGCACTTCAAAGTTGCCAAAGCCGCTGATTTTGATCCGCAGACCTTGCTCTAAGGTTGTTTTGATGGTTTCAAAAATAAGCTCAACAACATCCGAAGCCTCTTTTTTTGAGAAACCCACCTCTGAATAGATGGCATCCACAAGATCGGCTTTGGTCATGGTCCCGTGTTCAGTCGACGACATGAATCAACTATAGGTCCACATGGGAGCGAGAGCAATTCCCTGAACTACCCAGCACGCACTGTCACACCCAATGTTTGCTGCAAACCTTGCAAAACATCGTCAAATGCACGCGCAATTTCTGCATCAATAAGGGTTCTGGTGTTGCTTCTGTAATAAATAGAGAAAGCCAGACTGACCATGCCTTCTGGAACACCTTTGCCTTCGTAGACATCAAAGAGCTGCACATCTTGCACAACGCCCTGCTCGATTTTTCCACCCGCATGGGTAAGGAGAAATTGTCTGATATCTTCGCTAAGAAGGGTTTTCGGCGCTACCACGGCCACATCACGTCGCACGCCTGGAAATTTGGGTAAGGCTGTGTAGACGGGTGATTTGCTGCCACACGCTTCCATGGCATCCAGATCAAGCTCAGCCACAAACGTCGGGCCTTTAAGTGCAAAATGCCGTTCAAGCGCAGGATGCAATTGCCCAACAAAGCCCACAGAAATATCGTCCACACGAATCGTCGCGCACGCCCCAGGATGCGTTCCCAATTGCGCATCCGAAGGTTGCAACCTCACAACCCCATTGACGTTCGCCGTGTTCAAAAGGTCTTGCACCACACCCGATAGATCATAAAAAGTAACAACGTCATTGGCAGAACAATACCACGCTTCGCCGTAACGTTTTCCCTGAAGAAGCAATGCAAAAGCACGACGTTCGCGCGGCAGTGGATTTCCAACATCAAAAAAACTGCGCCCGATTTCAAACAACCGCAGATCATCCATGCCATGCCGCGCGTGATAGGCCGCAATGTGCAATAAACCTGGCACCAGCGATGTGCGCATGCAACTGTGTTCTTCACCCAACGGATTGCTCATACGAACTGATTTATGGGTTGAAAACATCGACGCGTCAGACGGCGCGTGAAACCCATAAGTCACTGTTTCGCTGTAGCCCGACGCCAAAGCTTGCTTCCTCAGCAAGCCTTCGAGTGGCGGCCCCGGCATGATCTGCGACGCCACATGGCCCCATGAAGGATCCGGTAAAGTTTCGGGTATATTGTCGTAACCAAAACGACGCGCGACTTCTTCGATTAAGTCCACTTCACGGGTCACATCAGGCCGAAATCCTGGGACTTCAAACGTCAATTGCGTTTGTGTATGGCGAGTACACGCAAAGCCGATAGGCTCAAGCAAGCGAATCATGGCTTCTACGGGCATATCCACGCCCAAGACGTGTTTTACGCGCTCAGGACGCAATGACACTTCACGCAGACGGCGTTCGGAAGAACCCGCCTCAACCACACCACGACCCACACGACCGCCTGCGATTTCCACCAACAACTGTGCGCAACGATCGAGTGCACGCAAAAGTCCTACTTCGTCGGTGCCGCGATCAAAACGATACGAACTTTCGGTGCGCAAACCATGACGTTTGGCTGTACGTCGAACATGCTTGGGATCAAAGCACGCGCATTCGATCACCACCGTTTCGGTGCTGTTTGTGACTTCGGATCCTGCGCCACCGATCACCCCTGCCAACGCCACAGGGCCGTTTCCATCGGCAATCACCAAATCTTCGCCATGGGCCGTTCGTACTTTGCCGTCCAGCGTAGGGACCTGTTCACCAGGGACAGCATAACGTACGGTCAATGTGAGTTTCCCACCCGCAGGCGCACGCAAACGATTTAAATCGAAGGCATGCAACGGCTGCCCCAACTCAAGCATCACATAGTTAGTGGCATCAACAACATTGTTAATGCTGCGTTGACCTGCGGCCTCAAGGCGACGAATCAGCCACGAAGGCGATGGACCCACTTTCACGCCATCCACAACACGCACCGCATAGCGACGACATGCAGAAGGTACATCCACGCGCACGTTGATGCGGCTTGATGCTTCCACGTCGTATTCAGAGACACGCTGCGCACCCTGCACCAAGCGTCCGCCTTGGGTTGCGCTGATTTCTCGTGCAACCCCCACGTGCGAGAGGAGATCAGGTCGGTTTGGCGTAATACCAAGTTCAAAAACCGCGGCACGCTCAGCCAACGGGCCAATGGGACTGCCCACTTCAGCACGCGCGCTATCCAAAATCCAAAGTCCCTCACCGAGCGTGGGGATCCCCAATTCAGACAATGCACACAGCATACCCATGCTGGGTTGGCCACGGATCTCCCGATGAACGATTTCCCCCGCCACCACCACTGCGCCAATGGGCGCATAGGCCACCTTCTGCCCAGCTGCCACATTGGGTGCACCGCACACCACGGTATGATGTTCATTGCCGTCGCTGACCCTGCACACGTGCAGATGATCAGCGTTGGGATGCGGCAGCACAGACAGCACCTCCCCGACAATCACCCCCGAAACCTTGGGACTTATGCTGTGCACAGCTTCTACTTCAATACCGGCACGCAGAAGAGTCTCCGTCAAAGCATCCAGAGAACTTGGGAGTTTGACGAAATCCGATAGCCAATCCAAGCTGACGCGCATCGCTCACCCACCGCCAAATTGTCGTAAAAATCGCATATCATTGTCGTAAAAATGACGGATGTCTTCGATGCCCCAGCGCATCATCGCCACACGTTCAACACCGATACCAAATGCAAAACCACGGGCCACTTCAGGATCGTAACCCACAGCCTGCAACACCGCCGGATCGACCATCCCTGCACCCAGCACTTCCAGCCAACGCCCACCGGGTCTGCGAACATCCACTTCCGCCGAGGGCTCCGTGAATGGGAAAAAACTTGGACGCATGCGTATATCAATTTGCGAACCAAACAATGTGCTGGCCAAACGCCGAAGTACGCCGCGCAGATCCGCAAACGTTGCACTGTGATCAATCCACAACGCTTCCACTTGATGAAATACAGGCGAATGCGTGGCATCCACGTCGTCGCGACGATACACCATCCCAGGGCACACAATGCGCACAGGCGGCGTTCGGCCTTCCATAACACGGATCTGAACATTGCTTGTGTGGGTGCGCAACACCACGCCAGGCGACACAAAAAATGTATCTTGCATATCGCGCGCGGGATGATCAGCTTGAATGTTCAATGCTTCAAAGTTGTACCAATCGGTCTCCACTTGGGGACCATCGGCCACCTCAAAACCTAGCTGTACAAGGGCTTGAACAATATCGTCTTGAATGATCCGCAAAGGATGCGGGGATCCCAATGCCAAACGCCGCGCAGGACGCGTAACGTCGATGCTTCCTGCGGCAAGCTGCGCACGCTCTTCACGCAACGCCAATTGTTCTTGTGCATCGCGAAGGGCCGTTTCAATGCGATCTTTGGCCACATTGATCTCTTGCCCTTGCGTCTTGCGATCTTCCGGCGTTGCATCTTTCAATGCACGCAACAGATCGGCAACACGGCCTTTTTTACCGAGATAATCGGCGCGAATGCTGTGAAGTTCATGAATGGTAGTGGCTTCGCCAATGCGATGAAGGGCGACGCCTACGAGAGATTGCAGCTCTTCCATGTGACCCCGCCCAAGACATCGGTTTTGCGTGCATATTTTCGTAGGGGCGATTCATGAACCGCCCTTATGTCATTAGGCTGCGCACTCTTGGGTCTTACGAACGATCGCAGCAAAAGCGGCTGGATCTTGATGCGCCAAGTCGGAAAGGACTTTGCGATCAATTTCGATGTTCGCCACGTTCAGCGCGCTAATAAAGCGGCTGTAGCTCATGCCCAAAGGTCTAATTGCAGCGTTGATGCGCACAATCCACAAACGTCGGAACTGACGCTTCTTCTGCTTACGACCCACGTAGGCATAGGCCAAGGCGCGATCGACTGTTTCTTTCGCGATGGTAAATAGCTTACGTCGCGCGCCCCAGTAACCTTCCGCGCGCTTGAGTAAACGTTTATGACGACGACGTGTTTTAGGGCCGCCTTTGGTACGTGGCATGGGACACTCTCCTTAAACGAACAAGGGCGGACACGGGGGTCCGCCCCTACAATCAAATTATGCGTAAGGCAACAAAGTCATGGCAACAGCTGCTTCAGCGGGTCTTAGCAAACGTGTTCCACGCAAATTACGCTTACGCTTACGGCTCTTGTTCGTAAAAATGTGTCGCTTTCCTTTGCGACCCACTTTTATTTTCCCATTGCCGGTTACGCGGTAACGCTTGGCTGCCGCTTTCTTCGTCTTCATCTTCATTTGTGCCATCGTCATACTCTCGCTTGGTTGCGTGGATTATCACCCATTTTTTGAAGGCGCAACTATCATAGTCATATTACGACCTTCGAGTTTGGGGGTCTGAATCACAGTCCCACAGACCTGAACATCGCTTGCAATACGTGCCATGATGTCACGGGCAATTTCCTGGTGTGTAATTTCACGACCACGAAACATCATGGTCACCTTGGCCTTGTGGCCTTCGGTTAAAAATCGACGAATACGATCGACTTTAAAGCCATAATCGTGTTCTTCAATTTTGGGTCGAAATTTCACTTCTTTAAGCAGCGAAACAACTTGCGTCTTCTTCGCTTCGGCGGTCTTCTTTTTCTGCGCGTATTTAAATTTACCATAATCCATAATACGGCAAACCGGCGGACGTGATTCAGGAGAAACCTCAACCAAATCAAGGCCATTTTCAAGCGCCTTGCTGATCGCCATGTCTGGCGGCATGATGCCCAATTGTGTCCCATCGTGGCCGATCACACGGACTTCGGGTGCTCGAATACGTTTGTTGATGCGCGGTGAAGATGATTGCTGAGGCCTAACGATGACCGACTCCTACGAATGAATGTCAACCTAACCAGGCAAAATGCCTGGTAGGCGCGGGCAGGATTGAACTGCCGACCCCTACCATGTCAAGGTA
>SYDY01000112.1 GCA_005801425.1 Bdellovibrionales bacterium
GGACTTTTAATCCGTTGGTCCCGAGTTCGAATCTCGGACGACCCACCACACTCTTTCTCTTTTTCAAGCAAAATTCTTTTTCGCTCCACACCCCATCGATATCCCGAAAGTCCGCCGTCTTTTCGTACCACGCGATGACATGGAATGATCACAGCCAATTGATTGGCCGCACACGCTTGGGCCACGGCGCGGCATGATGTGGGTGAACCAATCTTATCGGCGATATCGGTATAGCTTGCGGTGCTTCCTGCGGGGATCTCCTGCAAGGCACGCCAAACTTTCTTTTGGAATGCCGTGCCTTGGATGTCGAGCGCGAGGGCTTGTGTTGTTTTTGGATTTTCTATGATTGTGATCACCTGTTGAATTTCAGGGATTTCTTTTTGTGTGGCCTTCGGAAATGTTTTGTGAAGCGCTTTGACAAGTTTATCAGGACCATCACCTAAAAAAATGGCACAAATACCGGAATGGCTTTGGGCGACCAGGACAATACCTAGGGAGCAGGGCGCGTGGGTGTAGCTGATAGGGGTCAGTAGTCTGTGGTGCATTTTGGACCTACATTAAAAAATGCTGTATTGCTTTTAGGGACATCTATCACGCTCTCCTGACACGTTTCCATGATGGCTTTGCGATAATGTAGGTCCAAAATGCACCACAGACTACTGACCCCTATCAGGTAATGTATGCGTTCGTAGTTATCGTGCTGTGGCGCATCATTTCACGCAACTTGTCATTTCTGCTGCCGAGACAACGGCTATGCTATCTAATATTTTACCCATTATGATGCCATCCTCCATTGTGCAGCAGCAGGCAGCCCAGACAGGTGCCGGCGCGAACTATGTGGGACAAAGTGCGATTGCCGCACAATATGATCGCATGGTGACGGCCCCCGAGCGAGGCAACAAAGAAGGCATGCGTGCAGCCGCAGAGGCGTTGGTTAAAGTGCTCGCGCCAGAAAATAAGGGCGGTGGTGGTGGCGGCAGTGGCTTCACAGGAGGCCAGACCAACGAGGATGAAGACAGTTCTTCCAACAGCAATCAACGCACTAAAAAGCTTCCTAAGATCCCGTCGTATTTGTTGGATTAAGGGTGCGGCAAGCCGCGCCCCTACGTTTCTTAAAAAATCTCCCCAAAATCTTTCCTTGATCATGATGCACCGCGTCTTGTAGGGAATGGGCCTCACGACGTGCATAAAGATGTACGCAGGGGAGGGGTCTATGCGTTGGATGGGAAGAAGTTTGTTATGGGTCGGTGTGCTGGGCTTGTTTACTGCGTGCGATGGACGGACGGTCAATGGCGATGACGCGGGTCCTCACGACGATCCCAATACACCCATCGTGCCGCAAAGTTCCTCTGAAAATAGCAACGCCACATGCCAAAATGGGCTTGATGACGATAACGACGGCTACATTGACTGCAAAGATACGGACTGTTTGCAAACAGCGGGTGTTACCGCATGCTCTGTAAGCTCAGAAAATGACGCCACCAAATGCCACGACGGGCGTGATAACGACGCTGACGACAAAGTAGACTGTGCCGATGAGGATTGTAAAACCTTTTCGTGTACTGAAATCGACGATGCGACCTGCTCCGATGGAATCGACAACGATAGCAATCGTTTTGCCGACTGCGCAGATCACGCATGCTTGTATGGATGTGGGATCACGGTCTGTGGGGCAGAAAACGATGCGCAGGGTTGTAGCGATGGGATCGACAATGATCACGATGGAAAAATAGATTGTCGTGACCGGGATTGTCAGAATTGTGCGGATGCATGCCGTGAAGTGACCGGCGAAAATACCGTGACGCTGTGTTTGGATGGTCGCGATAACGATGGTGATGGAAAAGTCGATTGCCAGGATATGGAATGCTGGCGCATCAAGGATCAACTTCCCCATTGTGGAACCGGCAACGAAGATACGAATGCCCTGTGTCGCGATGGTATCGACAACGACAACGATCCCTATGTGGATTGTGACGACCTCAGTTGTTCGCGTACGACGGTATGCCAAACAACATCGCCGGGGGGCGGAACAGCCACATCCGGTGTTGAGAACACCAATGCATTGTGCAGCGATGGTGTAAGCAACGATGCCGATAGTTTTGTGGATTGCCGTGATTTTGATTGTGTGAATGCCTGCGCCGTAACGGTATGCACAGGCCCTGTTGAAAAAACAACGGAAGCATGCAGCGATGGCGTTGATAATGATGCCGATGGGAAAATCGATTGCGCCGATCGGGGATGCAGAGATTGTGTGCCTGCATGTTCTGGAACGACACCTCCGCCAACACCAGGCTCTGGGACTTCAGAAAACACAGATGCGTTGTGCAGCGATGGTATCAGCAACGATGCTGATACATTTGTGGATTGTCGTGACTATGATTGTGTGAATGCCTGTGAAGTGACCGTGTGCACCACTGGTGTTGAGAAAACAGTGGAAGCATGCAGCGATGGCATCGACAACGATGCTGATGGAAAAATCGACTGCGCCGATCGGGGTTGCAAAGATTGTGCGCCAGCATGTTCTGGAACGACGCCTTCGCCAACACCCGGAGGCACGCCTACCTACGAAAACACCGATGCGTTGTGTAGCGATGGTGTGAGCAACGATGCCGACACGTTTGTAGATTGCCGCGATTTTGACTGTGTAAACGCCTGTGAGGTGACCGTGTGCACCACAGGGGTTGAAAAGACCGAAGCGGCATGCAGCGATGGCATCGATAACGATGCTGATGGAAAAATTGACTGCGCCGATCGGGGTTGCAGCGATTGCGTTTCTGCCTGTGCCAATCATTCGGAAAACACCGATGCGTTGTGTGCGGATGGCATAAGCAACGATGGCGATACGTATATCGATTGCAGCGATTATGATTGTAAATACAGCTGTTCTGTGACCGTGTGCGGCAGTGAAAACACGGCGGACCTTTGCACCGATGGTCTCGACAACGACAACAATGGCAAAGCCGATTGTGAAGACAAATCCTGCAAGAGTTGCGTAACGTCATGCGCGACTGCGCCTGTCCCTGCGCCTATTTGATTTCTCGTTTCCATTAAAAATTGCCAATATGTGTGTTTTCTTGGAACATGAGAAAATGCCTCAAGAAGATAATCGCAGTATGAGTAAACCACTGCGCGTACTGCTGGTCGAAGACTCGGACGACGATGCCGCTCTTATTATACGAGAACTTCAACTCAGTGGATTCAATGTCATATCAGAACGTGTGTACACGAAAGAATCGATGCGTTTGGCGCTTGAAACGCGAACATGGGATCTTATTTTGTGTGATTATACCATGCCAAACTTTGATTCAAAGTCGGCCCTTGCGTTAATGCATGCCCAAGGTCTCGATCTGCCTTTCCTTATTATATCAGGGACGATCAGTGATGAAATCGCTGCAGATGCGATGGCCGCAGGCGCTCACGACTATTTTGTGAAAGACAAGCTAGGGATCCGCTTGGCAGCAGCGATCAAACGCGAGTTGCGTGAAGCAGACATACGTGCTGAACGAAAAGCAATGCAAGAACAGATCATGATCTCTGAACGAATGGCTTCCATGGGCACGCTGGCCGCTGATGTTGCCCATGACATCAATAACCCATTGGCCTCTGTCATGGCCAATCTAGAACTTGCACAGCGTGATATTGCTGCACTGGGAGAAAGAAAAAATATTGCTTCCGAATTGAACGAAGTAAAAGAAGAGCTCCGTGATGCCTATGAAGCGGCCGATCGGATCCGAAATATTGTTCGCGGCATGAAAATATTTTCGCGCTCGGAGAGTGATAAAAAAACGGCAGTGGATGTTCATGAGATTATGGACTCTATACTTCGGATGGCATGGAACGAAATTAGACATCGTGCACAACTTGTTAAGAACTATGGCTCTGTGTCGTTTGTGGAAGCCAATGAATCCAAGCTTGGCCAAGTGTTTTTGAATATTGTTGTGAATGCTGCCCAGGCGATTGAAGCAGGCCATGCCCAAGACAATGCAATTCGCATTTCAACTCACATGGGCGACAAGGGCGATGTGATCATCGAAACAGAAGATACCGGATGTGGTATGTCCGAAGAAGTTTTGAAAAAAATATTCACACCATTTTTTACAACGAAGACCGGGGGTCTCGGCACCGGTCTTGGTTTATCCATTTGCCATCGCATCGTGACGGAGCTTGGTGGATCGATTGAGGTGAAAAGCAAAGTGGGTAAGGGATCTGTTTTTAGTATCTCGCTTCCTTCAGCGGGGACGGGTCTTTTAAAAGTGAACCCCCCTGTTGAGGCGCATGTGATCACGGCCAAGCGGCGTGGCAAGATCCTTGTGATTGATGACGAACCCATGATCACCAAAGCGTTGGAACACATATTATCCAATGATCATGATGTTGTTGCATACAACAACGCATCCGATGCCTTACAATGCATCGCTTCGGGAAATCGGTTTGATGTTATTTTGTGTGATTTAATGATGCCAGAAATGATGGGCGAAGATTTCCATGACAAACTGAAGAGTATTGCAAGCGATCAAGTTGAACGTATCATTTTTCTTACAGGCGGTTCTTTTACAGCGAAAGCGCGGGCGTTTCTTGACGCAACATCAAACGAATATCTTGAAAAGCCCTTCGAGGCCAAGCACATACGGACGATGGTGAATGAGAGGATCCAATGACCGCCAATATAAACGAGCCTATGATTCTCCTTGTCGATGACGATGCAAATATTTTGAGGGATTATTCTAAAATACTGAAGCGGATGGGATTTTTCGTTGAGACGGCGATGGACGGTGATGAAGCCACAAGGCTTTTGAAAGACACTGCCTTTGATGTGATCATCAGTGATCTTTCCATGCCTAAAATGGACGGATTAGAGTTTTTAAAAGAAGTACGGAAGTATGATCTCGATGTGCCCGTTATTTTGATCACCGGTGATCCGGGTCTTGAAACCGCCATTCAAGCCATTGAGTACGGCGCTTATCGGTATCTCACCAAGCCCGTTGGTTTGGACGAGCTTGAAAAAGTGACAAGGCGTGCCGTGAGTATGAACCTCATGGCGAAACTTAAACGTGAAGCGCTTGCATTGGCGGGCGTCGAGGGGCGCCAACTTGGCGATCTTGCATCGCTTGATGTTCGTTTTAGCAATGCGCTTGAAGAGTTGTGGATGGCGTATCAACCTATTGTGTGTTTGCCCGAGCGAATCATTTACGCGTATGAGGCATTGGTTCGCTCCCATGATCCTCTTTTAAGAACCCCTATCGAGATCCTCGATGCCGCAGAGCGCTTAGGACGAATTCATGATCTTGGACGCAAGATCCGCGAGCAGGTTGCATATGCAGCACCGCATGCACCCGATCATGCGCTACTTTTTGTGAACCTGCATCCGGCTGATCTCAATGATCCCGAATTGTATTCATCCACGTCGCCTCTGACGCGTATTGCCTCACGTGTTGTTTTGGAAATCACAGAGCGTGCATCATTGGATGGGGTGAAAGGGCTTAGCAGCAAAGTGGCGAACCTTCGCCAGCTTGGTTTTCGGATCGCGGTGGATGATCTTGGTGCAGGATATGCGGGGCTAACCACCTTTTCGCAGCTTGAACCTGAGATTGTGAAGCTTGATATGGCTTTGGTGCGGGCTGTGGACACATCGACCCGAAAACGAAGCGTGGTACGGGCGATGACGCGACTTTGTGTGAAAGATCTTGGCATTTGCGTGGTATGCGAAGGCGTGGAAACACCTCAAGAGCGTGACGTTTTGCTGGAGGAAGGCTGCCAACTTCTTCAAGGCTATTTATTTGGTAAGCCGGACATGTCTTTTCTGGAACCGAATTTTTTGTAAGGGTGTTTCTGTTGTAGGGGCGCTTCGCGAAGCGCCCGTGCGGTGTTTGAATCAAACTCTTATCGGGCGGTTCACGAACCGCCCCTACGATGAGAACACTGCTCAATTGCCTAAATCGCCTTCACCGCCGCATCCAACCACACGTCGTGTTCGGTGCCGCCGGTTGCCACAAATCCTGTTTGTGTGATGGGGATGGGTTTGTTGTAACGCAAGGGATTGCCTAAAATATCGGTGACATTGCCGCCCGCGGCGCGAACGATGGCTTCGGGCCCGCAGGTGTCCCATTCTTGCATGCGGGTACTGAATGATATGTAGCCATGGGCCTGTCCTTCGGCGATGGCCGACATTTTAAGTCCCACGCTTCCTCGTTGAATTTGATGGGTGATGTTGAGCGATTGGGCCACACGCAAAACCCGCTTAGAAAAATGTTTGCGTGACATCATTATCACACGATCTTTAAGTTCCACCAGCGGTGCAATATGAAGTTGCGTGCGAACATCACCACGGGTCAGAAACGCACCGTGCCCTACAACACCTGTAAAAAGGTCGCCGGTGGTGGGTGCAAGAACAACACCGAGAACCGCTTCACCTCCCACAGCAAGGCCGATCATCACGCAAAAATCACCGGTGCGATCTACAAAATCTTGGGTGCCATCCACGGGATCGACGCACCACATGCGATGCGCGGTCAGTCGACTTGCATTGTCTTCTGATTCTTCGGCCAAAATGGCATCCTCGGGAAATGCGTGTGCAAGTTGATTGATAATCAGCGTATTGGCCTCTTGATCGGCGGCGGTGACTGGATCGCTTTTCCCTGGGCCTTTGTATTTGACCGCAAAATCGCTTCGATAATGGGCAATAACAATCTCAGAGGCTTGCTGTGCGGCCGCGACAGCAATTTCAAGTTCCCGGGCATAGGAGGGGTGCATGATCCGCAATACCTTTTTTTTACGTCGCGTTATGAGATAAGTGAGACGTTACCATGAATGTCATCCTAACATGCCGTCATCTTTGCGTCAGCCTTGTGGTATTGGCTTCGACGCTATCGCAAAACATTACATATGCCGAGACGATCCCAGCCACGGTCGTGCAGCATATGCGTACCATTCGAGCGGCACCCGTCAAAGGGGAGCGTTTTGTACGGGAGCTCGATGTGGATGGGGATGGGCGCCTCACCCATGAAGATGCAAGGCTATGGCAGCGTTTGGCCGATGCAGCACAGAGTGCGTTAAAGTCGCGTCATATGCGCTCATCCATCGAGGACGGATATTATTTGCCGGGCCAAGAGGCCCAGTCGCCATTTTCATGGGTCGCGATCAAAGATGATCAATTTGATCTTGAAAAAGTCCCCGTCGAACGCTGGATCGATATTGCCATCGAGGCCAAGTGGCTTGCCATGCAAGTGCAGCTTTTGGGACCTGATGTGCAGGTAAGCGACCGTCCAGTGGGCGGTTCATTGTCAAAAGCACTTCCAGGATACGATCCGGTGACCATGTCGCCCGCGCAAATGTGTGAAGCGGTATCCCATTTGGATTTGTCTGCTTATCGTGCTGCAGGGCTTACGCCGACGGCCACGTTTGATCTGGATGGTACGGTTTGGACGGGCAACATCATGGAGTCCTTTTGGGGGGCGGTGATCGATGCCAAAATTATCAAAGAAGAGGCCGCGCCTATTTTGCGAAGTGTTTTAAACGGCATGTCTCTGGTCGACCCACGTCTTACTGCGAAATATAGCGCCAATGATGCGGCCCGTGAGATCCTGCGCCGCTTTGAAGATCGTACATTGCCTTCAGATGCACGTCCCACGGCCAAAGATGTTTTTTTAGCGATCCTCCAATCGTTGCAAGGATTGCGTGTGGATGACGTAAGAAAAATTGCACGTCAGGCGGTGGAGCATGGAAGTTCAATGTATCCTCCATGGGATCAACGTTTGTTTGCAACCGACGGTTGCACGCCGCGCGTGTTGATTGAGCAGCTCAGAAAACAAGGCGTTGATGTGTATGTGATCACGGCGACATTGGATGTACTTGGCGATGAAGGTGCCACGATTTTGGGGATAGCGCCGGATCATGTGGTGGGCAGTCGTTTGCTTGTGCGTCGCGGAAAATACACGGGTGTTTTATCCGAAGGCCCCTATTGGCTCAAAGGTGAGATCATGCGCCAATGGTTGCCATCGCCTCCGATCCTTGTTTTTGGTGATAGCCCCGCCAGTGATTTTTCTATGTTGCAGCAGGCGATGGTTGCAGGCTTTACCATCAACTCCCGTGCACCGATGCCAGCCCGTGATCGCGATGAAGCCGGTGGACGCCTTATCGAAGTGAATTATCGCGGGACCATGGGCGATTCGAGCCGTTTGCCATGAAATGGGTCGTGTTGCTGCTTGCGTGCTGTGGTGCCGCCTGCGGTGAATTGCCATGCGCAGGGCGCAGCCATTCGCTCAAGCAAACTGCACCGCTGATTCGTGATATTGTATTGTCCGATGTGCAGTTGTTCGACCCCGAGCGTGTGAATATCGACGTGCGATTTCTTGATGCCGATGCTGATCTCGCGGGAGGCACAGGAATATTTTATATTCGTGGGACCCTGCGTGCTTACGCTGCAACGCTTGCTGATTCATTTGCCGACAGTTTGGTTACACCGAAGGCCACATCGGGGGTCTTGAAGTTTTCGTTGCCTTTTCAAAGGGACACGGGCACTGTCAAACACGTTGGTCTTGATGTGCAGTTCAGTGACGGGAATGGTGCGCGGAGCAATTGCTATGAGGTCGATTTATATTTTCCGTGAGGCAAATGTACATGAACGATGATGACAAAGAGGGAACCGAAGGATCGCGCTCAGGCCTTTCTGACGCGGTTAAACGTGCGGTTTCAACCGCCATAGGGGCCGTGCTTTTGACGGAAGAGGGCATCCGGCATGCGGTGAGCGATATGAAGCTCCCCAAAGAAGCGGTCAGCTATGTGATCCAGCAGACCGAAAAAAGTCGCCGTGAAGTGATCCGTCTGATCACCGATGAGGTCAAAACATTTTTAGACAAAGTGGACATTGCGGGTGAAGTGCGCAAGGCCATGAGTGGCCTTCAAATCGAAGTGAAAGCCTCTGTGCGTTTCACCGACGATGGCGTCAAACTAGAAAAGCTTAAAGCTGGGCCGAGCAAGGAATAGGGTATGATCCAACAAATTGGTGTGGTGGGTGCAGGACAAATGGGGCGCGGTATTGCGCAGGTGGCAGCAGCCAATGGAGCCCATGTGCTTCTTGCGGATCAAACACTTGCATTGGCCACGGCGGGTTGCGAGGCCATCAAAACAGGCCTTGCGCGTCTTGTTGAAAAAAATAAAATGTCAGAGCTTGATGCAAGCCGCATTGTGGACTGTATCAAGCCATGTGGCGATTGGGCGCAATTTGATGATCGGGCGTTGGTGATCGAAGCAGCGATTGAACACGAAGCAAGCAAGTGCGCGCTTTTTACTAAACTTGACCGCATTGTGCCCGATGAATGTATTTTGGCATCCAACACTTCGTCGATTTCTATCACGCGTTTGGGGCAGGCGACCGGCCGTCCTGATCGTGTGATCGGCATGCATTTCATGAATCCTGTGCCGCGCATGGCCTTGGTTGAGGTGATCCGTGGCGTGTGTACCAGCGACATCACCTACGAACGTGTGTGTGCTACAGCCCGCGCCATGGGAAAAACCGTGGTGACCTCCCAGGATTATCCTGGCTTTATTGTGAATCGCATTTTGATGCCGATGATCAACGAGGCGGCTTTTGCGCTGATGGAAGGTGTGGCCAGCGCAGAGGACATTGATGCGGCCATGAAGCTTGGCACCAACCAGCCCATGGGTCCTCTCGAATTGGCCGATTTTATCGGCCTTGATACATGCCTTGCTATTATGGAAGTGATGCACCGGGATCTGGGCGACTCCAAGTATCGTCCTTGCCCGCTATTGCGCCGTTTGGTGGATGCAGGACGTTTGGGCAAAAAATCGGCCTTGGGGGGCTTTCACGTGTCGGTCAAGACCGTACATTGACGCTGCATACGTCTCATTCTATTTTTAAGGATCCTCATGGAAACGACTTTGTCCCAGGCCATTTTCAACGCCATCACGGTGTTGATCCCGATGCTGCTCTCACTGACTGTGCACGAGTATTCCCACGCACGCGCGGCGCGTCTTCTGGGTGATGATACCGCCAAGATGCTGGGCCGTCTTACACTCAACCCCATGGCCCACGCCGATATGGTGGGCACCATTCTTTTGCCGATGATGATCTTGGTCGGGAATGGCATGAGCACGGCAGGGGGCTTGCCCTTTTTTGGTTGGGCAAAGCCTGTACCTGTGGATCCAGGCCGCTTTCGCCGCACCATTCCCATACGCCAAGGCATGATGCTGGTGGCTTTCGCTGGGCCTTTGAGCAACCTTATTCTCGCGTTGATGTCGGCCGGGTGTCTTTCAGTTCTTGTGCACATGGACAGCCCCATGGCGGCATCCATGATTTCGTCGGTACAATTGATGTTTGGTATCAACATAGGTTTGTTTGTTTTTAACATGCTTCCGATTTATCCTCTGGATGGCCAAAAAGTGATTTTGGGCCTCATGGGCGGACCGACCGCGATCGCTTTTGAGCGATTCAGTCAGCGTTATGGCATGATGCTCTTGTTTGCATTGATTTTTTTGGGCCGTGGTTTGTTGCATACACCCATGATGTGGGTTGCCCATGGGATCCTTGCGATTTTTGGTTTGTGAATTTGTAGGGGCGGTTCGCGAACCGCCCGCATGGAGCACGTACGGTGATCGACGATCTCAAATTTGAACTGGCCGACGGCATCAAAATCCGGGTTGGCACCGATCTCGATCCCGCGTTGCCACGGGATTATATTCCCACACCCTCAAGCGGCCATGAATTGCATCAGCTGGATCTTGCGTCCTACGAGGGGCCCCTGGATCTTCTGTTGCTTCTTATCCGCCGTCACAAACTCGATATTTTTGATATTCCCATCGCCTTTATTTGCGAACGTTATCTTGCGTGTTTGGATGTGATGGAAGACATGCAAGTGGATATGGCCTCCGACTTTTTATTGATGGCGTCGGAGCTGTTGTTTATCAAGAGCAAGCTGCTTGTGCCGGTGTTGGCTGTGTCGGATGACGCCGAAGAAGAGGGCGATCCCCGTGCGGCGCTCGTGCAGCGTTTGTTGCAGTATCAGCAGTTTAAAGAAGCCGCCGAAGGATTTGAATCGTTGACGTGGCTTGGACGCGATGTGTTCTTGCGCGAAGCCGAAAATATTCCTGAAGCCGAAGGCATGCCCAAGCTTAAAGAAGTCTCTATTTTTGCTTTGGTAGACGCTTTTTCAGGCATGCTAAAACGGCAAAAGCCCGAAGTACGTCATCGCGTCTTGATGGAATCGGTATCGGTTTCTAAACGCATGCAAGCGCTTGCGTACAAGCTTGTGGGCGTTGAGGCCTTGCCGTTTTTTGAACTTTTTGCTGACTACCAACACAGTCGTTTGGAATTGGTCACAACATTTTTAGCGGTGCTTGAAATGACCAAGCTGCATTTGATGCGTTTGTATGAATCGGATACGGGTGAACTTTACGTGCATCCCATTTTTGGTGAAATTGATGATGCGCTTGCGCGCATCGGTGGATTTTCTGATGATGAGTATGGAACCACAGCAGCAAGTGCTTGAACTTGATCCCATGCACCATGAACTGATGGGCACGGTGGAAGCGGTGTTATTTGCAGCGGGTAGACCGCTTAGCATGCCCGATCTACGTCGCATCATCGCGCGATTGTATGAGAGCGGTACCGCCGAGTTTGTAGAAGAAAAGCTTGCCGCACTTACGACGGTGGTGGGCGCATTGATCGACCGCTACGCCAACGATAATTTGTGTGGCTTTGAATTGGTAAACATTGCCGATGGTTTTGCGTTTCGCAGTAAACCGCGATTTTCAGCGGCGGTGCAATGTTTGCGCGAAGAAAAACCGGTGCGTTTGTCGCGGGCATCCATGGAAACCTTGGCGATTGTTTCCTACCGTCAACCGGTGACCAAACCGGACATGGATGAGATCCGTGGTGTGGATTGCGGCGGTACACTTAAAGTATTGCTTGAACGCGATCTGGTGCGCATTGTGGGCAAATGCGAAGAGCCGGGTCGGCCCTTGTTATATGGCACCACCAAAGAATTTCTTACATTTTTTGGTTTGGAGTCATTGGCGCATTTGCCATCGCTGCGTGACATCGACGCGCTCGCGAACGCAGTGCCCGACGAAGTGGAAGACCGCGCGTCCATGCCGACGCTTCAAGAATTGCGTGCGGCCATTAAAAACTTCGATGAACCGGATATGAGCGCGATAGACGCACTTGATGCCGCTGTAACGGTATTAAACGATACCGAAGAGGGTGCAAGAACCGCACTGGGCACACAAGGCGTGGAATTGCCTGGTGGGAAAAAATCGGTCGATGATGATGCCGTGAATGCCGCGTGAATGCCTCGTTCAATTATTTTACGCGCTGCCAGCTCCATGTGTTTTTGTCGTCTGGTAACGAGCCTACCCAAATACGGCCTTTATGATCAATCGCTCTGCACACCGTGCGTAGGTTTGCCTGATCATCACAAAACGAAAAATCATATTGATTGGGCGAATAGTTGGTTCCAACCCATTGGGCACTTGCTTGTGCAGCTGTTCTTATATTGCTGCCTTTCATGCTCTGGCTAATTTTTGCTAAGAGCGCCGCAGAGGGTTTCCGTTTCCGGAAAAACCTAGGAAGGCTCCCACCGTTTATTTTCGCAAGAAAATCTTTGGGGTTCATATCCTCAAGTTTTGTTACTGCTGCTTGTCTTTGTACTGGCTGTACTTCCTGGGCGGGTGCTTGCTGTCTTTTTGCAGGTGCATCCAAGATTGCCCTAGGCCACAACGCCTCAGGGTCGTGCCGTGTTATTCGTCTTACGACGGGAGCCGCTGGATGTTGATCCTGTGGCGGAACGTCGATGATCAGATCCCGTTGATGCGTGAGCATCTGATCGGGTTCTTCAAAGGGTCTAGGAAGAACCGCGTCGTAGGTACGATCTTGAAAAGGGATCTCCTCATAGTCGTGAGGAGGGGCAGCGTCTGGAATGGGTCGCTTTAAGACATGGTATGCGGGTGGCACATTACCCGCAGGATCGGTCCAGCCAGGCGTGTGATTGTAGGTGCTCGACGAAGCCGATTTTGTTCTAGGGGCAAGTGGGGCGTAGTTTTCTGCAGAAGGAGGCCGACTCGCAGCAGGCTTCGATCTTGTTGGGGTACTGTACAGGTTTTCGGATTTCACAGTGAGAACAGGGCCGCTTGTCCTTTCTGCGGCGAGTGATTCAGCGACGATCCCCATGCCTTTGCCGTTGACGTTTGTTGCCTTCCAATCGTGCGTAATATGGATCACGCATCGTTTACCCTTTGTATTTTCACCGATGAGGATGATGGGGTTGTTTTCGTCTGGTTTTGCGCCTTTTGGGAGATACACGTTGAATGGTTTTGATCCGTCGAACAGTTGTGTCGCGTTTGATAGAAGGATGTTGTTTAAAATGCCCTGTAAATCTTCGCGGGGTGTTTGGCTCTGCAGGCTGCTGGTATTTTTGACGGACACTGTGTGCTGGATACCCGCAGCAGCATTTTGAATACTGAATTCGCTGGGTACGCGTTTGGGAGCCGCCTCACTGGGAGGTTGCATACAAGAAGATGTTGTCGATGGCTTAGGCGCAGCTTGTGGCGGTACGTTTTCATAGCGGCTTGCGGAATGAGGATCTATATTTTCCTTCTGAACCTTAACGTTATGAGAAACCCCTGATTCTGTGGTTTTAGGGGGTTTTGGGATCACATTTTCGTAACGGATAGTGCTCATTGGTACGCTCCAAGCAACGATATGTCTTGTTGAAGTGTACCGACGTTTTGGATTCTTTACGGGTTAAATATTCATAAGAGAAAAAAATAGTGCAAAATATCGAAATGCACACGTTTGAATACATATGGTGGCTTAAAGGTGCCCGATCCCCAATTTTTGCGCTATTTTTTGGCTGCTTCTGCGCCATATCCATATGGCATTGGCTTCATTCGGCAAGGTGCCTTTCCAAACAACATCATCGCGATCTCGGACAAAACCAATTGTTTTGTTTTTTTCGGTGTTGAAGCGGAAGTGTAGCGTAGGGCAATAAGTTCCGCAGCGTCCATTGGATAATGCCTGCTTTTGGAAGACGCGCCAATCTTCGTTTTTCTCTCGGGTGATAACGTTGAATGCATCAAGACTCTCATCGCGCTTGTTGAATATCGCAATGATTTGTTCATGAGGTTGGCTTCGTTCCCATCCTAAAAACCGTAACCATGATTTGGCATGCGCATTGACAGGTGGATGCCCTACCACGCGGGGCGGTGGCAGGGCTGGAGGAAGAGGTTCTGCAAGGATGCTTGTCGATGATTCGGTGTGAGGGATGATCGGCGCGTATTGGACGATTTTTTTGATATGAAGTGTTGGGCCTGGAGCATCACCGATTTTTCCAAGTGCGCGCGCCTCCGCAAATTGCAAAAAAATTTCTTCCACCTTATTTGCGATCAACAGGGTCGATGGTTGGGGCGGCATTTTTAGCAACAGAATAATGCGTTGTTCAAAAATATTTGTTCCCTGAATAATGATTGGATCGCTTTCGGTAGGGTGGTCGACGCGGGTGAGATAGACCGTATATGGTTTTGAAAAATCGATCCATCCTGCGGCATTCGATTGCAATACCGTGTTAAGCAGATCTCTAAAATAGAGTGTTTGATTTTCAGTGCGTGGGCAATTTTCAAGATGCTTGATTAAAATATCGTTGTCCCAGGTTTCACGGCCTCTGGAACATGTCATCTGGAATGAGCCGGTGGTAGTGTTTTCATGGATACGTAAGCGTTGATGCTCTTTAACTATGGCGATGATTTTTGGACTCGGTGTCTGGGTAGGCGACATGGGCGCGGTGACCCATGGGTTCGGCGATGGACCCGAAGGCCATAGCGACTGATAGTCACTCTGAGTGGCCGTTGGCTTGGCGCTCATATTGCGATGTTGCTCAGTCGTATTTGTTGGTACATCATCCACCGACCGAATTGATTGTATCCCAGTCACATTGTTCTCCTCATACTGTTCTTTTCTTTCTTATCACGAAGCGAAAGCAAGGTAATATGGAGAAGCTTCACTTGCGCGAGAAAGATAAGCATGCAGAAAAAAAGACCACAGTGGGCATTTTACGTCGTCACTATGGGTATTTCCATCGCGTTGCTGGTCGGAATTTTAAATATAGGTCCCGAAGCGAACGTTATCGCAGTCACAACCACGAAGTCACTGAGCTGGCCGGAGCTCATGCTGCAAGAATTCGTCAAGAACATGGAGGTTCCGTTAACGAGCTTGCTTATTCAGATCCTTGTTATTTTGGTCTTTTCTCGCATGTGCGCATTGGTTCTTAAGTTTATGGGCCAGCCGCAAGTGATTGGGGAAATGATTGCTGGCATTTTACTTGGGAAATCCGTGCTTGCGTTGATGTGGCCCAGTGGATTTGCAAGTCTTTTCCCAGAAAGTTCGATGCCACGACTTTATTTCTTAAGTCAGATGGGTCTTATCTTTTTTATGTTCGTGGTTGGTCTTGAATTGAAAATTGCAGACCTCAAAGAGCGTGCGTCGACCGCTATTTTGGTTTCGCATGTGAGTATCATTGTTCCATTTTTATTTGGGTCGCTCATTGCACATGGTCTTTATGAAAATTATGGGCCGGCGAATTTTTCATTTTCGTCGTTTGCACTCTTTATGGGCATCGCCATGAGCATTACGGCCTTTCCTGTTCTCGCTCGTATTATTCAAGAGCGCGGGCTTACGAATACGCACCTTGGAAGCATGGCAATCACGTGCGCCGCTGTCGACGACGCGACCGCCTGGTGTGTGCTTGCCGCGGTGCTTGGGATCGTGAAGGCAGGTACTGCAATTACCGCCGTGGGTATTTTGGCTTTGGCGATTGTCTACGTGATGATCATGTTAAAGATCATAAAGCCCATCATCTTGAAGGTGTTGCAGCCCGCAATGATTGACGGAAAATTCACGCGAGGCCAACTGGCCTTTGTATTTGCTGTCGTGCTTGGATCAGCCTTGGTTTCAGAAATCATCGGTATTCACGCCCTGTTCGGCGCATTTTTGGCTGGGGCGGTGATGCCTCAAAGTGTTTTATTGAGAACGAGTTTGATCGGGAAAATCGAAGATTTATGTACGATTGTTTTATTGCCACTGTTTTTTGCCTATACCGGAATTCGCACGCAAATCAGTCTTTTGGACAGTTGGTCGTCGTGGTTTATTTGTGGTGGTATTATTGTGTGTGCCATTACCGGGAAAATGGTCGGTTCTGCATTGGCGGCGCGGTGGTCTGGCGTGGAATGGCGTGAATCGTGGGCGCTCGGTGCGTTGATGAATACACGCGGCCTCATGGAACTGATTGTTCTTAATATCGGTTATGATCTCGGGATCCTTTCTCCTGAGATTTTTGCGATGATGGTTGTGATGGCAATCGTGACAACGATTATGGCGGGGCCATTGCTTTCGCTACTTAGTGGACCTGGCGGGGATCTTAAAACGTTCGCGTAGCACGTGCACAGGCGTTTCAAAATCTTTCTGGGGTTCCCAGGTTGCAATCAGATCTGTGTTCAATTGGGTACCGCGTGTGTATGCGGCAAGCCACAGATCGGGCTGGATTTTGTTTTTAAAGCTGGGCGCAGTGCTTACTATTTGTTGTCCTAGTTGAAATTGTAGAAGTGTAAACAAAAGCATTCCGAATATATCGTTCCGATGCATGCCGCCTTGAAACGCCGCGATCTGTGTTTCTTCTTCAACCGAGGTTCCGTATTCGGCAAGCACATGGATGCAGTCGTGGATGATGATGATTTCAGGAGGCGATCCTTGTTCTCCAGGTAGCGACAATTGGTTTGTACGAATAAATTTAAAATACCGATGACCCAGTGTATCTTCGGGCAATTGGGCGAGGGCTTGATAGCGTGCAGCCATTTTCTTATTGCCGCGCATGGCCATGAGGGCGCGTAGAATATGCCCTGGGGCGCGGATACCGTATTCGCGAAATATGTGTTTGATACGATCCATCGCGGTAAAACGTCGAAAGATATCAAGACGGGCGAGCATGTAATTGTCGTGGGTGATATGTTTAAGAACGCGAATGTTTTCGTCGTCAATATGCAGTGCTTTGGCGAAGTGACCCACCACTTTTTGTTTTTCAGACATCCCATGGCGACTCATCAAAGTCATCAAAACGCATCCACCGATAATACGTTTCCGAAACGCTTCATCGGTCACGATGTGCGCCAATTCTTCGGGTGAAATAGGCTGCAAATCATGCAGAGGAAACGACGTATGCAAAATATGTTTTTGGACAGCATTCAAATATTCTTTAGATGTATCGTCAAGAACCTTGTTCGCTGTTGCAACGGTCAATAAGGCTCTAAGGCCAGCATGGGCGATATGGGGTGGAGGAATGGGAAGCTGCATGGTTTCATTGTAACCCATGTTGCGTTGTTCTGTTACATACGTTACCAAAAACCTATTTTAAGGAGAGTCCTATGTACGCTATTGTTATTCCTCAGCTTTCACGTATGCTTGAAAATATCAATGGGTTGTTAAAGAAAGCCGCTTCCCACGCTGAAACCAAAAAATTTGACGTGTCTATTTTGCTTCATGCGCGTCTTGCGCCGGATCAATTTGCATTCATTCGACAAGTGCAAATTGCGTGTGACAACGCCAAGGGCATTGTGGCGCGTTTATCAGGAACGGTTGCGCCCATTCATGCCGATACTGAAAAAACAATAGAAGAATTGCATGCGCGTATTTATAAAACCATCGACTATGTGCGTTCGGTTCCGGAGGCTGCATTTGACGGCTGGGAAAATCGCCACGCCGAATTTCCGTGGGTGCCAGGCAAGTACCTTACGGGATTTGATTATGTTAGCCTGTATGCCATTCCTAACTTTTATTTTCACGTGACAACAGCCTATGCGATTTTACGGCACAACGGCGTTGAGCTTGGCAAAGCAGATTTCCTGGGTCAGTTGCCCTTTAAAAACACGTTATAGTTATTTTTAATAACACTTCCCATTCTTGACCTTGTCTTTTATTGCATTGATCTCTAATCATGGCAGACACACGCCGCCGCATCTTGGAGTACGTGCGATGGCGTCTTTGGAATCTGTGGCAAGAGTTCCAGCACAACGACATGAGTCAATGACCAGCGTCGATCTCGGTGGGAGTTCTCCGGGAACGCTTTCGGAACGAAATCTTTTTACGAATGTGCGTGCTGCCTCACTTCCGCATAAGGCAGATAAAGAGGCTTGGGGAAACTGTTCCCAGGTGCGTGAAGTGTATGAAGAATTAAAAGCACGTATTGAAGGTCCCCAGTTGCAGTTTGATAGGTACAGCAACCCCATTCTAGAAAAAGTAAGAGCTTCGCTTGCCGCAGGTGTAAGTATTACCGACGAAGTCCAGGCCATACGCGACATCGTGTCGTATTTTGAAGCCCATGCAGGACAGCCTCTGATCGATTCAAAGGTAAAATACAGGCTGCGAACACCGGAACTCTTTTCTGCGATCAAATTGTGCCAGATGCTAAAGTACAACCGCGATGCTTCAGCACTTACCGAAGTTTTTGTCCATGCAGATGCCGTTCGCATTGCAGGGTGCGATATTGCCGCGCGTGATATTTTTGTTCAGCATTGGCATCCCGTTGGTCATCCAAGTGGTCGTACGGTGGTGGTCACGCCGGGATATCAAGAAACAGGGCGCTGTTTTTCGGAGTTGGCGGCAGAGCTTACCAATCGTGGACATCATGTGTTTGTTCTGGATAACCAAGCGGCAGGGCAAACAGGGAAGGGCAATGGATCCATCGATTCGGGTTTTGGTCTCGCACGGGATATTGCAGCGGTGGCACGCTGTGTGGGACGCGATCAGAAATTGTCATTGGTAGGCAATAGCATTTGTGGCGGTGCAACGTTTGCGCTCATGGCTCTTCGTGCCGATGATCAATGGCCTCAATCATTGAACTTTGCAGATCCAGATAAAGTGATCCTTCTTTCCCCGTTTTTTGAATTGGCACCTGGCAATGGTTGGATCAACTTTTTAAGCAAAATCCCTCTTGTGAATCGTATCAGCATGCCAAGTTCAGGCATTCCTGTGCTGACCCGCGATCCAGAGAGCGCGCGTGCATTGAGTGCATGCATTGTAAAAGAAAATGTGGAGGTTCAACTTTCAGCCATGAGCGCGGCCAAAGATGATTTTGACTACGCACGACGAATTGCGCGTGAAAAAAGATTTCAATTTCCCGAGATCCGATCCATTCACGGAACGGGCGATACGCTTGCCTCATTTGAGGCAGATCGCGAGGTGTGCCAGAGCGTAGGTACAAAACCGCCCACTGAGAGAGATACATCAAATCACGTGCTCGAATTTGAACCTGATGTTTGCAAGTTTGTACGATATCATGTCGAAGGTGCTATCTCTTAAATACAAACGGCAACCTCTTATTCTTTTTTGCCTCGCCATCCGTGCAGCCAGCGTATCGGCGGGCACCAAGGCTTCAGGACGTGCAACGACAAATATAGGTCGCGTACGAATGATTTGTGATGGCGCAATGGTGCTCGGTCTCATTGGTGGTCATGTCTTCCTCCACAGGTGACATGGATACGGTGTGGGATGCATGATAGTTATCGGCAACGCTGGTATAAGGTGCCCAGTTCTGTTTCTCTTTTTTGAGAAAGCCCTTTTTATTCGCGAACGGCTCAATGCGTCGTATGGGCGAGCAACTAGGGTCCATCAGTCATTCATACTGGACATCGATCTCACATCATGTAACATTTCCTTATGACGCAAAGTGCTCATTTTTCATTGATTTTCATACTTTCTACGACGATTTGCGCGTGTACACACAATACAGAAGGTGGTTTTGTATTGGAGCCGCACGTGGGAACCCACGCCATGGGTTACCTCAGCACCACGTATGTGCCGCCGGAGAGCTCCACGGCATATCCGATCTCTATTTGGTATCCTGCGACCGTCACACCGAACGCCGCGCTTGCCCACTACAGCCTTGCTGGCA
The DNA here is from genome assembly GCA_005801425.1 of Bdellovibrionales bacterium. Lineage (GTDB taxonomy): Bacteria > Myxococcota > XYA12-FULL-58-9 > XYA12-FULL-58-9 > SYDY01 > SYDY01. Next base: position 19,950 of record SYDY01000112.1, read on the forward strand.
ATGCTCAGGCATCCATATCAGCCCGTGCATACAGCAATGTGCCTGTGGCGCCCGGTACGTTCCCCATCATTCTGTTCTCCCATGGAAGCCCTTCAACGCGCATTCAATCGTGGTTTCTTCTCGAAGCATTGGCAAGCCATGGCTACGTGGTTGCTGCAATTGAGCACACCGACAACATCGTTTCATCGTTGTGTTCTTCTGGCGCGATACCGGCCATCACAACATCCGACCGCGCTGGAGAACTTGTTACACTTTACGCTGCCATCCTTGCCAACGCCGATGTAAAAGATCACGTGCTCTCGGACAACGTATCATTGCTCGGTCATTCGCGCGGTGGTGCCACCGCATTAACATTGGCAATCCAAAATACTGTATTAAAACAGAAGCTGAAATCCGTGGCCATCATGGACGGTGGCGACAATGGTGATGATACTCCCGATTATACAAGCGTCAAAATCCCCACACTCTTTTTAACAGCCAGTACAACGTCATTTCGACAGTGGGTTGCTGAGGCAGGAGAAAACATCAACTCAGGCGTATGCATGCAAGCCGTTTACCCAGGAGCAGATCACCAATCCTTCAGCAATGCATGCGGTATGCTGGCGGGCATACCAGAGACAGGGCTGACGTTAGATTGCAATGGAACCTCGACGACCATTCCCAAAGAAAACATTCAGTACGCTTACGGCGCGGAGATCACGTGCAGCAATCCTTCGCAGGAGACTGTTCATCGTGCGACCGCGCAATTGTTAACATCGTTTTTTTCTTCCTATCTCATGAATGATATGGTCATCACTTTGGATACGTGGAAAACAGCCTCCAACACGGCAAAGCTTCCGTGGCAACTGTTTGATTGTCAGCATATCAATGGTGACCAAACTGCTTTGCCTTAGGGCGTAACAATCGACGAACAACTGCATCCCGATCACAATCCCAAGCAGTGGGGCAATCCAAAGACGATTCCGATGCAGTTTTGGCGAGCAAAAACCGATGTTGCACATACGGTGGAACGTACAGATGGGTATCTTGTGGTCCCTCGTTGGGATCACGCACGGAAATATTTTCTGTGTGAATATTACACTGGAGCCTGGCAGTGCGCACTGCAATGGGAGTCGACCCGCGAACACAGATCACATCTTTTGAAAGACGGTCGTTTGGTGCATGGCACGCCGTCATCGCCAGATTCTGATATCATTTCTGATCATGTCATGGTGACGGCCATGCGCGGGAACGGTCGTGTTGAATTGCTTCCGGTTGATCTGAATCGTTTATGCTGACTTCCGATCATCTGGGATCCAATGGAATTTTGTTTGGGAGCTGATCATCTCAAGATCCTGCGACAAGATCTGGTATCGTTTTACCAATAGGTCTTCAAGCTATTCTGTTTTTTCAATCAAACGATTTGTAGTTACCAGTATTTTTGACCTCAAGCTTTGACGCGTTACTCTCAAGATCAAGAAAATTGTTGATCTGGAGGCCGAGGTGGTGGTTCGAAAAAAAGAATGGCGATGGGTTCTGTGCGTGTGCGTGTTCGGCTGTACCGTTGAGATTGCACCGTTTAACGCACAACCAACACCTGATGATTCATTATCGGACGTGCCGGATACAACCTGGGGTCATGGTGAGGGGAGTATGCCTGCGCGCGATAATGCCGATGTGGGTCGCAGCGGTGAGGAAACGCATTTAAGTTACTGGGGTCAATTTTGGAAAACGCCCGGTACCCCAGGGGTCACGGCTTATTCGATTTACGATACCACGGTGGCGGGCCAAATCATTAAGACAAATTACAACGCCAGCGGTCAGTCTGAAGGTGAGCAAGAGTGTCATTGGATCGTGGAGCATGTCGATGAAGCTTCAGTCACAGGCTACAACAGCTATTTGATTCTTCAAAATGTCACGGGCGGACTGTTTACCTATATTGCTGCTTATAAAGCCAGTGCCGTCTTGTACCTCTGTCCGGCCCATCAAGCGGATGGGACTGATCTTACTTTTGCGACGTACGATTTAGCCGTCGCCGCCATCGACACTGCCAAGGCCAGCGAAACGCTTTTAACGACCACGGGATGCAACAATACCACCACATTCACTGCAACGAGCACCATGGGTGAACCTTGGATTTTTACCACCGTGCAGAATGGTCCCAATGTTTGCGGCGATGGTATCGTGGGAGGAACGGAAGAGTGCGATGACGGCAATTACGTAAACGGTACGGGCGGCGATACGTGTTACAACACCTGCCGTTCTACAACGAGACCAGGCGGCTATGCCATTTCGGCGGGGGGTGAGCACGTCTGCGCTTTGTCGAATAACACGGCTCGTGATGTCAAATGCTGGGGTCGAAATTTCTTTGGTAATCTCGGATACGGTGATGCAGCAGGCAATGGGACGAGTGTGAGCGATAGCACAGCGACAGGCCATGTTCTTGCTAACAAATCGCCCATCGCCTTGGGTTGGGATACAGGAGTCACAACCCAATCCATTGCAGCAGGCGGAAGGCATACCTGCGCCTTATCGAGCGCTGGCGAGGTCAAGTGCTGGGGTGAAAATAGTGCTGGTCAGCTCGGCCTGAACAATCAAACCGATCTGCTAGCCCCTGGCAACGAAGTAACCGTTGGTACGGGTTTTGACGTTGTTGTCGCCATTGCAGCAGGGGGAGAGTTCACCTGTGCTTTATCAAGCGCTGGCAGGGTCAAGTGCTGGGGCTATAATAATGGTGGTGCGCTGGGACAGGGCAATACGACCAAAATTGGTGACGATCCAACGAGGAAAGTGGAAGATGCCTCGGCCATCGCTTTAGGCGCGGGTTTTGAGATTGTTATCGCCATTGCCATTGCGGCGAATGATAGTCATGCCTGCGCCGTGTCGAGCGGGGGTGCGGTCAAATGCTGGGGTATCAATAATTTTGGTCAGCTCGGACAGGGCAATACAGACACAGTGAGCGATGATGGTAATCCTGTTCTTGCCACCCTATCGCCCGTGGCCATTGGCTGGAGTTCAGGCGTTACAGCGGCCATTAACACAGCCGGAACGCATACCTGCGCCGTGTCGAGCGCCGGTGCGGTCAAATGCTGGGGTTACAATGGTTCTGGTCAGCTCGGACAGGGCAATTCAACCAATGTGAGCGACGATGGTTCTCCTACCATTGCCAGTCTGACGGCTGTCTCCATCTGGAGTCCAGGCGTTACATCGACCATTGCTGCAACAGGATATTTGTATACCTGCGCTTTGTCGAGTGGCGGTGCGGTCAAGTGCTGGGGTCTCCATAGTTATCGTCGGCTCGGATGGAGCTCTCCAACGCAGGTGGGTGATGATGGTGATCCTACCATCCTCAGTATAACGGCTATTAATTTTGGTTGGAGTTCAGGCGTTACAACGGCGATTACAGTGGGTAACGAATTTGCCTGTGCCTTGTCGAGTGCTAACGCGATCAAGTGCTGGGGCCGCAATAATTATGGTCAGCTCGGTCAGGGTGATACCACCGACAGGGGTGATACTTCTGGGACTTATTCAGTGGCAAGCACCTCCCCCGTAGCTTTTGGAAGCGGATGGTAGTGTGTCGTGTTATTGGCGCATATGCCGCAGCAAGCTGTGCTGGTACGTAATTGTTGACCTTCTGCTTTGTTGCGTTACCCTTAATAAATGGCGGTTCAAAGCAAAGGGTTGCTATGCGTTCTGTGCGTATGGGTGTTTGGTTGTACTGCTGAGGTTGCACCGTTTAACGCACAACCCACTCCTGAGGATTTATCATCGGATGCGCCGGATACAGGCTGGGGTCACGGTGAGGGAAGCATGCCTCCGCGCGATAATATCGATGTGGGTCGCAGCGGTGCGGAAACACATTTAAGTTACTGGGGTAAATTTTGGAAAACGCCCGGTGTCCACGGCGTCACGGCTTATACGGTTTACGATACCACGGTGGCTGGTCAGATCATTATGACGAGTTACGATTCCAGTGGGAATTCTGCAGGTGAGCAAGAGTGTCACTATATCGTGGGCCATGTCGATGAAGCGACAACCACAGGCTACAACAGTTATTTGATTCTCCAAAATGTGGCGGGTGGCGCGACGCCGTACACGTATATTGCTGCCTACAAAAACAGTGCCGTCTTGTACCTTTGTCCGGCCCGTCAAGCGAATGGAACAGTACTTACGTTTGCGAGTTCAGCAGAAGCATCCGCTGATATCGCTGCCGCCGACGAGGCCGATGAAACCAAGTTAACCACCACGGGCTGCAACACGGACACCAGGGACGAAGCCTGGACTTTTACCAGCGTGCAAGGCGGGTCCAATGTGTGCGGCGATGGTATCGTGGGAGGATCGGAAGAGTGCGATGATGGCAATTACGTGAACGGTGATGGCAGCGATACATGTTACAACACCTGCCGTTCTGAAACGAGACCAAGCGACTATGCCATTGCGGCGGGGCATACGCATACCTGCGCTTTGTCGAGCAGCGGCGCGGTCAAGTGCTGGGGTGACAATACGTTTGGTAAGCTCGGACAGGGCAATACAACAAATGTGAGCAATGATGCTGATCCTGTCCTTGCCGATCTGACGCCCGTGGCCTTGGGCTGGGCGACAGGGACGACCCAAGCCATTGCAACAGGAGACGCTCATACCTGTGCCTTGTCGAGCGCTGGTGCGGTTAAATGCTGGGGGTTCAATGCTTCTGGTCAGCTGGGTCAGAACAATACAACGAATGTGAGCAATGATGCTAATCCTGTCCTTGCCAACGTACCGCCTGTCGCTGTGGGCACGGGTTTTGGGACCGTTGTCGCCATTGCGGCAGGCACCAATTATAGCTGTGCTTTGTCGAGCGGTGGGTTGGTTAAATGCTGGGGGGGAAATGATTATGGTCAGCTAGGACAGGGCAATATAACTTACGTAGGTGACGATACATCGAGGAAAGTGGAAGATGCCTCGGCCGTCGCTTTAGGCGCGGGTTTTGAGATCGTTGTCGCCATTACAATAGGAAACTATCATACCTGTGCCTTGTCGAGCGGCGGCGCGGTCAAGTGTTGGGGTAACGGTGGGAATGGTAAGCTAGGACAGGGCAATTCAGACAATGTGAGCGCTTATGATAGTTTCCAAGCCAGCCAATCGCCCGTGGCCATTGGCTGGAGTTCAGGCGTTGTAACAGCGGCCATTGCAGCAGGAGAATATCATACCTGTGCCTTATCGAGCGCTGGCGAGGTCAAGTGCTGGGGTGCCAATACGCATGGTGCGCTCGGACAGGGCGATACAGTCATGGTGAGTAATGATGATGATCCTGTTCTTGCCGAGATAGATCCCGTGACCACTGGCTGGAGTTCAGGCGTTTCAGCGGCCATTGCAACAGGAGAATATCATACCTGCGCCTTGTCGAGCGGCGGTTTGGTCAAGTGCTGGGGTTACAATGCGTATGGTCAGCTCGGACAGGGCAATACGTACAAGGTGAGCGATGGTCATCCTTTCGATGCGGGTACTGATCCTGATACGCCTGCTGATGTTGGCGTTGATGGCATATCACCTGTGGCCCTTGGCTGGAGTTCAGGTATTGTTACAACGGCCATTGCAGCAGGACGGAGTCATAGCTGCGCCTTGTCGAGCGGTGACTCGGTCAAGTGTTGGGGTCGTAATCAGTCTGGTCAGCTCGGGCAGGGCAATATAACCAATGTGAGCGATGATAGTGATCCTGTCCTTGCCACCCTGCCGGTCGTAGCGTTTGGAAGCGGATGGTAGCGTGCGGCGGTCATGTGGGCGGTTGCTTCTTTCGCATCGCCTCAATCATGGCGCCGTTACGTATACATTAGGTATTTTTGACCTTCTGGTTTGCCGCGTTACTCTTGATCAATGAATTCGATGATCAGGAGGCCGAGGTGATGGTTCAAAGCAAAGGGTTGCTATGCGTTCTGTGCGCATGGATGTTTGGCTGTACTGCTGAGATTGCACCGTTTAACGCACAACTCACTCCTGAGGATTTATCATCGGATGCGCCGGATACAGGCTGGGGTCACGGTGAGGGAAGCATGCCTGCGCGTGTGCCTCATTTTTGATCTTCTGCTTTGGCGGGCCTAGGGGCTGTCGTCAAATTCATCCCTATGTGGTAGTCGAAACGTGCCGCGCGAGGCATGTTGTGGATCGTTTTTCACTTTCTGATGCTCAATAGGAGCGCATTTTTGACCTTTCTACCCGGACGACGAAACCGCAACAAGCAGTTCAACCAAGCTCCCCGAAGGTATTTGAAATTGAACCAATTGTTCGACGCCTATGTCAGAAGGAAAAGTCAGATTTTTGACAATCCACCCCGACCCTGCGGGGTTGTCGTCAATTGACTTGAAGTACGCATCGCCGGGTAAACATACAAACACGGGTTCTCGTCCGTTGAGCGCCGTCAAATTGTAGATCTCTAAATAGGGGCTCGGCGAAATAGCAGTAGATCCATGGGTTATGATCGCCATACCTGGCGCAGTCCGAGGTCTTGGCACAGGTTCTATGGATCCTATTGGCGCAGCGTTAACGATCACATTGAGTTTAACCCATTCGTAAGAATCCCCATGCTGATAGCCCAGCGAAACTTCTTGGATCTCGCAGAAGGATCCCACAGGAACATTTTTTGCTATCAGTGGGTAATCAGCATGGAGTACCGGATTTTTCTCAATATATGTTGACCGGCTTCCAGCGGTGTTCACCAAGCGAGGTGTGTTGTCGTTGCCGGAGATCCCTGGGATTGCGGCCAAATACAATGTGGCCGTGCGAGCATCATTGTGATGCCAAGAATCATACTCTCGCTCAAATTTCATCTGCGCGGGGCTGGCGGTGATCAAAGGCAAAACGATTCGTGGTGTGGCGTGCGCGCTAGGTATCGCGGATGACATAATTCCCCCATTTTTACTTCGATGCTGTGATGCAGTGTATTTTTAGACGGCATATCTGTTATCTGGAAAAGCAATGCAGTGTTGCGCTGTAATTACTGTCGTGTATGATGATCAGCGATCGTTTCTAAAGCACTTGACCCCGCACCGCCTCAATGATTTCCACCGCCATATCGTAACGACCGAGCGGCGGCATGATATAGGTTCCAGCGACGCGATCTTTCACGGACATCAAAGCTTCGATCGCAATGGCCACGCCCTCGCGTTGTCCCGCTTCACCTTTGCCTGCTTTGCGCATGCGTTCGTGAATATCTTCGGGGATGGTCATGCCGGGAATATGATTGTGAATGAACTCCGCGTTTTTGTATGAAGCAAGCGGAAGAATGCCCACCAAAATAGGTGTGTTGAGATCTTCGGTGTCGCGTAAAAAACGATCAAGCTGCGCGCCGCTGTACACGGGCTGGGTCATGATCAGGTTGGCACCGGCCTCTACTTTTTGACGCAAGCGCAATATCTCACGTTCATAATCGTGGGCCGCAGGTTCGGCCCCTGTGGCCAATACAAATTTTGTTTGATCCATGGATTTCCCTGCAGGATCCACACCACAGTTGTAGCCATGAAGAATGCGCAATAGTCCAATGGAGTCGACATCATAAACAGCCGTTGCATCGGGGTAATCGCCGATTTTTGGAGGATCGCCTGTGATCACCACAAGGTTGCGAATGCCCAACGAGTGCGCACCGAGCACTCCCGCTTGCAATCCAAGCAAATTGTGATCGCGGCAACAGACGTGAAGGATCACTTCGATGCCAAGCTCGCGTTCGAAATGCACGGCAAGCGCAAGGTTACTCATACGTACCGTGGCGCGTGGGCCATCGGCGATGTTGATCACATCGGCACCGGCGTCGGTCAGCATTTGTGCGGCTTGAAGCGGTTTCGCCAATGACAATCCTTGGCTCGGATTCACTTCAACACTGATTACAAATTGCTTGCCGAGTTTTGCACCAAAATTTGATCGTTGGTTGACTGGAAGGGGTTGCTTAAACTGCGCTCGGGATGGGAACGAAATCACAGGGCGCGTGTGTTGCGTAAGCATGCGCGAAGCCGCACTCACCCGCGCGATATGTGCAGGATTGGTGCCGCAGCACCCTCCCACAAGCTTGATGCCCGCTTGAAAAAAACGCCGCGCAAACACACCAAAATTTTCGGGTGTTGCAAGATAAATCAAACGGTCTTCGATGTTGTTGGGCGTTCCGGCATTGGGGATGGCAGTAACTGGCAAAGGGCCATCAAGCATCTCTTTGACAAGTTCGAACAACAACGCAGGTCCTGCGCAATTCGCACCGATGGCCGATGCACCCCATGCAGCAGCCGCATGGGCGAGATCGCGTGGCGCCATCCCGCCGTGAATAGTTCCATCGAGATCCGGCGCAATATGGGCGATGACGGGAATGGGTGTTGTCGATCGACATGCACGCACGGCAATTTCAAGTTCATCCGGCAGATGAAAGGTTTCGATGAACAACGCGTCACAACCTTCAGAAACTAAAATTGTAGCTTGCTCGGCGTAGGCATCGAACAGTTCGTTTTTGCGCGTGAGGATGTCATGAAGCGTTAAACCGGAAGGTCCCATGGATCCTGCAACATAGGCTGCGCCATCGGCCACTTGCCGTGCCACGTGGACACCCGCACGATTGATCTCAATTGTTTTTGCAGCGAGTCCGTGACGTTCCAAACGGACGCGATTGGCGCCGTAGGTGTTGGTTTCAAGCACATGGGCACCGGCTTCCATGTATTCGCGATGGATCCGGTAAATGAGCTCGGGTTGCGACAAATTCACTTCATCGAAATTGCGATTAACAAAAACGCCGCGTTCATACAAAAGGCTGCCCATGGCGCCGTCGCCAACCAAGCCGCCTTGGCCAAGTGCTTCGAGAAAGGGGAGATCCATATTGGGATGGATCATTAACCTAAGGTAAGGGCTCGTACAACAATAACCATTCGGGTGTCCGATGATGTTGAGATCAATCCGAAGGGTCACCCGTTTCAACTTTTTTCATGAACTGTCCACGGATCGCGGCTTTAGTCGTTTGATCTTGGATTGTCACATCTTTGTGTGGCAGCAATCCTTGTTCTTGGAGTTCGGGCACCATACTGACCACGGCTGAAAAAGGCGGTTGAAAATGACCGCTGTCATTGTTGAGGAGATTGATCTGGCTTAGTGATTCTTGTTTTTCATGCATAACCTCGGCCTCGCCCGCACAGTCGACAGGAACTTTGCCTCCAAAAAATTGGGAGTGATGCGTCGGCCGTTCTGGGTCGAACAGCGTAAATTTTCCAAGCCCTTTGGCTCCGGGCGGAGGTGTGTCGACATAGAGCGCAAGTTTTTTCGTGTCTGGATCACGTATGGCCACATATTTATGCGTCCCAGGCGGGAGCGGGATTGGTTTCATATCGGGACCACGGCGCTGGCACACACCACCCTTGCCATCGGGATGAACCCTGAGCTTATTAAGTGCCTCTTCAGACAAGCCAGCGTCATGTTTGCCGTAAATAGGATAAAACCCGTCGTCGCTATGATTTGGACCTTCTACCGCCGTTGTTAGCTTTTCAACTTTTCGTTGAAACATCTTAAAAGTAGGGGATGTTTTTATGCTCTCTTTGTTTGCGACCCCAGCCCCCACGATCGCAGTTGCTGTGCCTGCTAGAAATACTTTCACAAGAGATGCCATTAGATACTCCAAAGAGGTATTCTAATAACATTCTCTGATTTTCACCATATGTTTTTTATGGTAATGATTATCGATGTCTTCCATTTTATCGCATGCATTTAAATGTGTCGTTGGTGCTGGGGTGGTCGCATTGACGTTTGAATCGGCGATGGGAAATCGGAGAAATCGTGAGCCCTCCCCAACGAAGAATCCCGATGAGTTTTGCCCGATCTATGGAAAAATGGACCGGGGCTTGTCTGAAGAGGCACTTAACAAGCTCAGGGTTCATCCCGATGGCAAGGGCGGTGTGTGCCAACGCCGTGGTCCCGATATGAAACCAATCCCGCTCCCGCCTGGGACGCATAAATATGTGGCTGTGCGTGCTCCAGACACGAAAGAGCTTGCTCTTTATGTTGATACGCCTCAGCCGGGATCCCAAGGCTTTTGGAGTCATCCACTGTTTGATCCAGAACGGCCGAGGCATCACTCCCAATTTTTTGGGGGTAACGTTCCTGTCGCATGTGCGGGTTTCGTCAATGTGATACCGGAAACGCCACTTGTAACCAGTATGATTGACGGCATAGATAATAACAGTGGACATATTGTCCCGCCCTTTTGGGCGCTACAAAGACTGGTACCTGAGCTCCAGAGCGAAGGATTGCTGCCTGCCGAACATTTGAATCTCCAAGATGCAACGCGGGTGGCTGAGTTTCGTTCTAGGCTTATTCGCGAAGCTGAAAATGGTATGCCGTAGGGTCGTCAATTCCCGCGCGTACCTTATCCCTCTACACAATTTTTCCTTATGTAGGGGCGGTTCGTGAACCGCCCGATAAAACGTTGATTCAAAGACCGCAAGGGCGCTTCGCGAAGCGACCCTACTATGTAGTATGAAAAAATGAGTTGCTTTGTTTCAGATCAAACGGAAATTGTATTACGTGCTGACTGAAATTTCACATTGCTTCGGATCGAGTAGCCAACCCTCTTGCATCTGGAAATTTTTAAGACGTTCTTGGAAGGCACGCATGATGTTGGCTTGCGCACGGGTGAGTGCCAAGTGTGAATTGTCGGCCACAAGCGGATTCATGCGCTGATTGGTAGAAAACAGTGCTTGCAATGCACGACGTCCCACGGCCAAGGGAGGAAGACCTCCATCCTCAGGAACCATGGTCGGAATATATTGTGGATACGCCACGCCACATTTCCATGTCACGTTACCGACGTTTTCATGCTCAACCACCACCGTGTGAATAAGCATGGTCACAAGTTTGACCAGGTTTGCTTTATCTAAAACAGGTGCATAGCGTTTGATGCCGTTAGGGATATGGTCGTCAAGTGTCTTGTACCAATTGTTGGCGTGGACATCCTGTTGAAGGGCAGCGTCGCTTGGATAAATGCTGTCGATGTATTGTGTGGCGTAATCTTCAAAAATGTCCCAAAGGGCGCTGACATTGTTTTGATACGTATATGGAATACTTTTGTCGGTCATTTTGCGCTTTGTGGCGCTTTCATGAATATCCATGTCTTCGAGATAAAAACTTACCGCAGCCTCAGTCATGATCTGGATAATCGTGGTTTGGTTGAAACTGAAGATGCTGGGAAACACGGCCTGGTCACTGTTGATCAGATTGGGGATCTTGTCGTTGTTGGCGGCAATCGATTGATCAAAATGAGGATGAAGCAATCGGCGAAGCGCGTGCCCTGAAGGCAATGCGCTTGTGGCTGCCGCAAAAGTTCCAGCCACGATGAAGTGTGCGTTCAAAAGATGGCGTAGGACGGTCATGGATGTGCTCAAGGTGCACATGATCACTTTTTGACTTTTGTCCCAATCCGCGTCGCCTGGACGAACGCTCGTGGAACCCAATTCAATTTTATAGGTTTCCATCTGCTGGGTTTGTGCATTCCATTTAAGCCGTGCAACACCACCCAGTGTTTCTAGTCCATCCCTGGTGGGATAATTGCGCCACTTGGCGAGGTCTATTTTGTAGCAGTCGATGCCAGCGGCTTCATCGCGCGCGATGTACGCAGCGAAAGGACCATTGAGGGCCATCGCACCGGGCAAGTCATGGGGTCGAGCGATGATCGCGGGTCCTATTTCGGGGACGGGCATGCGTGTTCGGAATACTTCAGGGTAGACGAGGTCCATGTATGCGCGGGGATCTGCGGGAACACGTCCCACGCCAGGCTGATGCAGTGAGAGAACACCCGTTAATGCGCGAATGGTGCTGAATGTGAAAGTTTGCATGCAGCTGGTTTCAGCGGCGGGTGTGCGTGGGGTCACGTAAACACCAGGAATATCCATGGTGGGGTGGACATCGCCCAAAAGCGCAAGGCCAAGATTTTCGTCGCGGGGCAATGGGATCGTGGGCAGTTCTTTATCGAAGGCCTTTGTATATATCTTGTTCCAAATGGCCATGTTCGTGTTGAAACGAAAATGTCCCCAGCTGTTCTCCATGCGCTGCAAAATACCCGGATGATCGGACACAGGCTCAAGGCCTACGGGACGTGAGCCGCGGTGTTGAGGTTCGTGGATGAGAATCGCGGTTGATGCTGCAACAAGCGAGCGCAGCGCTGAAGGTTGCGCGTCTGAAGTGTGTGTGTCTATGACGCGTTGTGGGGGATTCGTTTCGAGTCTTGAGGTCGCAGCCATGGCTATATCTCACGTGGCAATGCGGCTCACGACACTATCGGCATGTGAATGAAAATGGTGCGTCGTATTTGTGGTTTTGCTGAAGAAGGGGTCCTATTGTGTTAAAAATCGCCATCCATTGTTTGATCGTTTTTTCTTCTTTGTCTGCTTTTGCTAAAGAGTATCAGGTTGCATTTTATTCAGATTTTGAACCTATTAGTTATTCTAGGAACAGAGACGCCTCATCGCCCGAATTTAATGAGCCGCAAGGGTATGAAATTGATCTTCTTAAGGCTATTGAATCAATTCCAGAATCAAGAATGACGTTTCGATATCATGGCGTCAAAGCGTGGGACAACATCTGGTTATCTCCGCATACCGATCCTACAATCGATATTGCCGTGGGTGGTATCACGTATGAAAAAAGGCGTGTTTTGGATAAAGACGGCAAACACGTGGTTGCTGCGACCCATAAAACATTAAATTTCAAACAATCGCTGTTGATGCGGACGAAAGATACTTTAGGGATCACAACCCATGCCGATTTAACATGTGCCTTTGTCGTTGGTGCTGTGCGAGGTACCACAGGGGAAACCCGATTTTTGACGCAATCGGGGATCATGCAAGATCTTGATCAAGGACTTCTTAAAAAAGGGATCAGCGTTATTTTGGACGATAAGAAATTTATCACAAGCGATGGCACATTGAGCATTTACGATCCTAAAATAAAAAATCGTTTGATGCTCATTCCGCCAGATTGCACATCGCCTGTCACAAAGTATTTTGTGGCCGAAGACACCATGATCCCAGCGCTCAAAGAGGGCCATATTGATGCCATTGCGCGCGGGTATATTGGGAACAAGCTTGTGGCCGACAAGGCCAATGGCGAATTTGTGGTGAATGCAATCTTTTCCCTCGAATGCCCCAAGAACGAAGTGACAACGTGCGATAAAAAAGAAGAAGCGGTTTTCTTTGTCAAACATGGCAATCAAAATTTGTTGAAAAAGCTCAATCGATACATCGATGAACTCACTGACCATGGCAAAATTGATTATGAGACATGGCGATTGAATAAGAAGATTTTTATGGAACGCGCGAGATTTGTCCGATAATTTAAAAAAACAAAGTTTGCTTTGCACATCCCTTAAACTGGTGGGAGAATGTGGCAATGGGTGGGATTTTGCCCTAAAAAGGTAGGCTGATGTTCCGCGGGATCCATGAGTTCAACATCGATAGCAAAGGGCGGACCACGGTACCTTCGCGTTTTCGTGAACTTTTGGCAGAAACGCAGGCGATATCACAGCCCACCTTGTTTCCACTTGAAGAATCAAAGCCCATAGGCGGCGAACAGCTTATGTTTTCGTTTATGGACCAATTTGAACCAGAACAACCCGTGGCTCAGGGGCCTGAACGGTCCGAGCGGATGATGATCACCACGGGCCTCGATCCGTGCCTTGTGGCCTACACCATGGAGGCTTGGGAGCGGTTTGAAACACGCTTGGCCTCGTTGTCGCAATTTGATCCGGCTGTGGTGCGGCTTAAGCGATTGTATGTGGCACCGGCCACCGAAGTGACCTTCGATAAACAAGGCCGCTTGCTTATTCCTGCCAATTTACGCGAATACGCAGGGCTCGAACATGATATCGTGTGGGCCGGCATGGTGACCACCCTTGAACTTTGGAGCGGTAAACGATGGAAAGAGCAGCGCGCGCAGGCCTTGGCCGACATTCAATCGGTGGCAGAAGCGCTGACCACGTTGGGCTTATGAGCACCTTTGTGGAGACGGATTTTTCCCATGAGCCGGTGTTGTTGCAGGAAGTTCTCGCGCAAGCGGCCCATGCGGGTGATGTTCGGCAGATGCTGGATTGCACGGTAGGTGGCGGGGGACATTCGGCCGCATTGCTCGATGCATTTCCGAACGCACGTTTGCTTGGCATCGATCGTGATCTCGAAGCGCTGAAAGCCGCAGGCGAGCGTTTGAGCGTTTATGGCGATCGTGTGACCTTGGTGCATGGTTGTTGTTCTGCACTTCGTGACATTTGTGAGGAACATGAAATCACACAGACGGTGGATGTGATGCTGGCGGATTTTGGCGTGTCGTCGCATCAAATCGATACACCCGAACGCGGATTTTCATTTCGGCATGATGGACCGCTCGATATGCGCATGGATCAAAGTCATGGCGAACCGGTGTGGTCGCTTCTTGAGTCTATGGATGAGCGCGATCTGGCTTCGGCCATCAAAGAATTTGGCGAAGAACGTCATGCCACGCGTGTGGCACGTGCGCTGATTGCGGATAAACCCAAAACAACAGGCGAATTGGCCCAGATCGTTCATCGGGTGGTCCCTTTTGCACGCGATGGCTTGGATACGGCCACGCGTACATTTCAAGGTCTTCGCATGTTGGTGAACGATGAAGCGCACGAAGTGGGATCATGGGTTAAAGCGGTGCCTTATATTTTGCGGCCTGGCGGTGTCGCCATCGCCATCAGTTTTCATTCAGGAGAAGATCGTTTGGTAAAACAGGGATTTCAAAACGACATGCAGCATTGTGTGTGCCCGCCGTCGCTTCCTGTGTGTTTGTGCCATGTCAAACCGGTTCTGGCATGGCTTGCCAAAGGGCCGGTGATGGCCACGCAGGAAGAGCTTGCACGCAATGTGCGTTCGCGAAGTGCGAAATTGCGCGCGGTGATTCGTCTTGGGGGATCGGCATGAGCCTTAGGATCCTACAAGGCACCCTGTGGACACTTGCATGCTGTTTTATGTTGCTGGCAGGACCCGTGTCGGCTTGCATCTTTCGTGTGTGGGTATTTCAGGATGTGTTTCGTTTGGGATATGCCTTGTCGGTGGCTGAGACAGGATCCAATCAACTTCAAGATGCGGTGCAAGCGCTTGAAGTTGAATTGGCATCACTGACATCGCCGGCTTATTTGGAGTCCATGGCAAAATCCTATGGACTGCGGCCTGCTGCTGCGGCCGAGCGCATTGCCGATCATGACTCGGCATTGGCCATGCAGTGGACCGGACATAAGGCCGGTCATGGCACGCCATAAAGACCATGTGAGGCGATCTGGCGTTGTGTTGTTTGCGTTTGTGGCCTGTTTGTTGGCTGTGGGCGTGCGTGCGGCGTATTTGCAAGTGGCAAGCCACGACAGACTCAAGGGTCTCGCCGATCGTCAGCATCAATTGGGTTTTCGCTTAAAAGCATGGCGCGGAAAAATTTTAGACCGACGTGGTCAAGCCATGGCCGTGTCGGTGGCCGTGCCCTCGGTGCATGCGCAGCCCCGCGAAATTTCATCGCCCAAAAAGCTCGCAGCCAGGCTTGCGCCTATTTTGAGCATGGATGTCCAGGTGTTAACGAAACGCCTCACAGGCAAACGCAGCTTTGTGTGGATTAAGCGCCATGTGACGCCCAAAGTGGCCGAGCAGGTGCGTGCGCTGGGTGAAAAAGGGATCAGCGTTACCGATGAAAGCAAACGCTTTTATCCCAATCGTGCTGTGGGAAGTCATGTGGTGGGTTTTTCAAATATCGACGGAAAGGGCTTAGAAGGCGCAGAATCGCAATTCAACGATGTTTTGTCGGGTGAAGCACAGATTGTTGCTGCCTATCGCGATGCGCGCGGGCAACATGTGTTGACCTCGGGCCTTGATGATAAGCCCAAAACCAAGGGCCAAGATATTCAATTGACCGTCGATTTGCGTTTGCAACATGATGTGGAACGTGCGCTTGCGGAGGCCGTCAAACGTCACCAAGCGCGCAGTGCCATGGCCGTGGTGCTTACCGTTGAGGGCGCTGAAATTCTCGCCATGGCATCGACGCCGGGATTTAATCCCAATCTTCCGACCCATGTGACGGCCTCTGCACGGCGCAACCGTGTGGTGACCGATGTGTTTGAACCTGGCTCAGCCATGAAGCCATTGGTGATTGCAGCGGCCATTGATCGCGGTGTGGCAGGACCTTCGATGCGTGTGTTTTGTGAAGAAGGCTCCATGACCATCGGTCGCTTCACCATTCGCGATTCCAAACCCTATGGATGGTTAACGCTGACCGAAATTATCGAGCGTTCTTCTAATGTTGGAACCGCCAAGGTGGGCATGGCTTTGGGACGCACGCGGCTTGAAGCGGCATTGCGTGCCTATGGATTTGGGGCACGATCCGGTATTGAATTGCCTGGTGAAGTGCAGGGACTTCTTCGTCCAAGTAAAACATGGTCGGAAGTAGGGGTTGCCAATATCTCGTTTGGTCATGGTGTTGCGGTGACCACACTGCAGCTAGCGTCGGCCTATCGCGTACTTGCTTCAGGCGGATCGTATTTGACGCCTACACTGCTGCATGCGGTGGACGGCGATGTTGCGCATTTGCCTTCGCGAACGCCAAAACAAATCCTTTCGGCATTGGCCACCGGTGCTGTGACCGAGATGATGCGCGCAGCGGTTGGCCCCGAAGGCACGGGCTTTCGTGCAGCCATTCCGGGCTATGCCGTGGCAGGAAAAACAGGGACAGCACAAAAAGTAGACGATGTGGTGGGTGGCTACAGCGATGACCGTTTTGCGGCTGTGTTCAGTGGTTTTTTACCTGCAAATCACCCCGATGTGGTGATTGCGGTGATGGTCGATGAGCCCCAAACCGAAGCGCATACGGGGGGCCAGGTGGCGGCACCTGTGTTTGCCGAAATTGCAGCGAGTGTCATGCGCTATCGGGGCGTGCGTCCTGAGGCCATATCGCCTCCAGAACCTGTAGATCCTTCGATTGTAACACCCCTGGAAGAAGTGGCGCGCCCCGTGGTAATACCTGCGCATCAACAGCCTGTGGCTGCAGGTCATGTGCCTTCGTTTGTGGGTTTGACGGCAGGTGAATCAGTTCGCCGCTTCAGTGCATCGGGTTTAAGCATGGCCTTGGAATTGAGCGGAACAGGTGTGGTGATCAAGCAACAACCGGAAGCAGGAAGTGTTGCGGCGAAGAGTGAACGTTTGCGATTGATTCTGGCGGAACGATAAATGAAATCTACAATCTTACTCTCGCAACTTCTCGCGGGTGAATCCGTGCAGATTATTGGCGGCGATCCTGTGATCACAGCGCTTGCGTGTGATTCACGGCGCGTGAAATCGGGAACATGTTTTTTTGCCTTGCCAGGCGCACGTTCGGATGGACAACAATTTGTGGCGCTTGCATTGCAAGCGGGGGCCGCGGCTGTGGTTGTTGAACCCGGATCATGCCGTGATGCCTCGGTGCGTGTGGAGTCCCATGAACGCCGTGCCCTGATGGCACGTATGGCATCTCGTTTTTACGGCGATCCCTCATCGAAAATGCGCACGGTGGGGATCACCGGCACCAACGGTAAAAGCAGTTGTGCATGGATCCTGGGCCAAATTCTCGAATATGCAGGAATGTCAAGTGCCATACTTGGAACGCTGGGTTTGATGTTTCGTGGCGTTCTTCATGCGGGGGCATTGACCACCCCCGAAAGTATCGATCTCATGGCGATCATGCACGACGTGCACGCCCAAGGGGCCGATGCTTTTGTGATGGAAGTAAGCTCTCATGCACTGGCGCTCGAGCGCGTGGCGGGTGTTTTGTATGACGTGGGTATTTTTACCAATCTTTCCCATGATCATTTGGATTTTCACGAAACATTGGATGCGTATTTTGACACCAAAGTGCGCTTGTTTGATGAACGCTTAAAACCCGGTGGGAAATCGGTGATCAATGGCGATGATCCACGGGGTGCGTTGCTTGCGGCGCGTCTCAATGCGATCACCTATCGTGCATCCGAGGCACAACACGTATCTATTGACGGGACAGGCATTCGTGCGACGGTGCATGGCACGGCATTTCATACACCACTTCTGGGACGATTTAATCTCGACAATGTGCTTGCGTGCATTGCCGCAGCGCAAGCATTGGGTGTTTCGTTGGATGTTATTGTGGAGGCATTGGCCCATGTGCGGGCGGTGCCGGGGCGTTTGCAGTCGGTAGGCGGAAAACCGTTGATATTGGTTGATTATGCCCACACGCCCGATGCCCTTGAAAAAGCGTTGCTAGCGAGCAGGCCGCTTGGAACGGGACAATTGTGGTGTGTGTTTGGATGTGGTGGCGATCGGGATCCACACAAACGATCGATCATGGGCGATATTGCATCGCGGCTTGCTGATCGTGTGATTATTACCAATGACAATCCACGCAGTGAAGATCCGATAAAGATCGCAAAAGCCATCGCCGCAGCTGCGCCCCGTGCACATATTGAATTGGACAGAGCACGTGCTATCGCCATGGCGGTGCATGATGCCGCAGAAAATGACGTGATATTGATTGCCGGCAAAGGCCACGAGAATTACCAAATTACAGGCGCTGTGACGCGGCCCTTCGACGATGTCAAAGAAGCCACTTGCGCTTATCAGGAGCGAAATAATGTATAAATTGCATGATGCAGCCAAGGCGCTTGGTTTGACACTTTCTTACGATGATCGTGACGTGGGACCTGCGTGTATCGATACGCGCAAATTAAAAAAAGGCGATCTTTTTTTTGCCATGCCGGGCGAACATGTGGACGGCCACTTATTTGTAGCCAAGGCCGCACAATTGGGCGCTTGTGCTGCGGTGGTGCGTACCGATGTGGCACTTTCTGCGGATGTCCCCAAAGATTTCCCACTGTTGAATGTGAATGATGTGCTTGTTGCTTTGCAGCAACTCGCACGATGGTGGCGTGATGCCCACGATGCACCGGTGATTGGTGTCACAGGTTCGAACGGAAAAACATCGACCAAAGAATTAATCGCCATAGCCCTTGGTGTGCGCGGCAAAGTGCACCGTACGGAAGGCAATCTAAACAATCATATTGGCATGCCTGTGAGTTTGCTTGCCTGGCCACAAGAGGCATGGGCGGCAGTGCTCGAGATGGGCATGAGTGCACCGGGAGAAATTGCAACGCTTGCGCGTCTTGCACGTCCGACGATTGGGGTGATCACCAACATTGCGCCAGCCCATTTGGGTCCTATGGGTTCTGTCGAAGCGATCGCTCGGGCCAAAGGCGAAATCTTTGAATCGCTTCCCGCAGATGGCATTGGATTTGTTAACTTGGATGATCCGTATGTGTGTTCCATTGCGGAACCGTTGCTAGGAGAGCGCAAACGCATCACATTTGGGCGCGACCCAATGTCCGATATTTGTATTGTGGCCACGGAGATTGAAGCGTTGCAGACGCGCATCGATCTCAACGTCATGGGAACTCCAGTGCATGTCGATTTACCTTTGTTGGGACTTCATTTTGCATACAATACCGCCATTGCTTTAGGCATTGCTCACGTGCTGGGTGTGGATGTTGCGCATTCGGCCCATGCCTTGTCGACGGGCAGTGTGCCGGGCGGCAGGATGCGTGTGCTTCATATTTCCGACGGTGAGGTGACGCTCGTCGACGACACATACAATGCCAATCCATCGTCCATGGTGGCAGCGCTTACAACGATTGGCGCAATACACGTCGAGGGTGAGCGGATCGCCGTGTTGGGAGATATGCTCGAAATGGGTCCAGAGTCTGCGAAATACCATCATGACGTGGGACGCGAGGCGGCTCGCGCGGGCTTTACGATGATTTATGGCGTTGGCGAACGCGCGGGGGATATTGTTGAGGGCGCCAAACAAGGCGGTGCGGATGGCCTTGTTTGTTCTAGCACCGATGATGCAATCGCCAAACTTCTTGTGACGATGCACTTTGGTGATTGGATACTGTGCAAAGGGTCGCGTGGGATGCGCATGGAACGGGTGGTTCAAGGTCTTTTGGAGGCGGCGCCATGATTTATCATCTTCTCAATGCATTGACGGATTCGGTCGGAATTTTTCGCGTGGTTCAGTACCCCTCATTTCGCGTACCCGCCGCGATGCTTACGGCATTGGTGCTCATGCTTTGGTTGTTTCCTGGCTTTATTCGACGCCTGCGCGAATGGCAGCATGGCGTTTCCAATGTTCGTGAAGATACACCAGAGCGTCATCAGGTTAAAAAGGGAACGCCCACCATGGGCGGCTTGTTTGTTGTCGGTACGGTATTGCTCACAACACTGCTTTGGGCCGATTTGAGCAATTTGTATGTGTGGAGTGTTTTGATTGCTCTCACCGGATTTGGGGCCATCGGTTTTGTCGACGACACGCGTAAAATAAAGCATCGCAATTCCAAGGGCCTTCCTGGTCGCTCAAAATTATTAATTCAAGTGGTTATCCTGTGTTTTATCGGTGTCCTCCTGTGGGCAGGCGCAGGGCCAGACTGGCCAGGGCCTCAAGTGCTCATTGACACGCATATCACCGTGCCGTTTGTTCCCACGCAATGGTTTCATCCTGATCTCGGATGGGCCTATCCGCTTTTCGCGATGTTTATTATTGTAGGCACATCCAATGCAGTCAATCTGACCGATGGGTTGGATGGACTTGCCATCGGTCCTACGATTGTGAGTTCGGCCACATTTCTTGTGTTGGCCTACGCGGCAGGACTCGTGCTCCATTTTTCCACAGGCGGCGAATGGGCGGCATTTAATGTCGCCGACTATTTACATATTCCCCACGTGCCGAGAGTCAGTGAATTGTCGGTGGTGTGTGCAGCCATGGTGGGAGCAGGCGTAGGCTTTTTGTGGTTCAATGCATACCCAGCCTCGGTGTTTATGGGTGATGTGGGCTCTCTTGCGTTGGGTGGTGCACTTGGTACCATCGCCATACTTACAAAAAACGAATTGTTGAGTGCGGTGATCCATGGCGTCTTTTTGATGGAAGCGGTCAGCGTGATTTTCCAGGTGGCGAGTTTTAAACTCAGAGGAAAACGCATTTTTCGCATGGCGCCCATTCATCATCATTTTGAATTGAAGGGTTGGGCCGAACCTAAAATTATTGTACGATTTTGGATTATCTCCATTATTTTAGCGCTCATTGCTTTGACCAGTTTGAAGTTGAGATAACAGCATGGTGTTTCAGCTTTCGACCGATCGCCTTGATGAAATTTTGTCTCAAGGTTCTGGGGCGGTGATTGGGATCATGGGACTCGGCGTTTCGGGTCTGGGTGTTGCACAGGTTCTTTCGTCGCGTGGATTAAATTTTATTGGATTTGACGAGCGTGATATTTCGCTGCCTTCAGATCTTGCGTCACATTGTGTGGGGATGGTGCGCAGCGATGCTTTGTCTGCCCTAGGCGGTATTTCTGCGTTGTTTGTCTCGCCGGGCGTGGCGCTTACCCACGAACTCGTGCAAGAGGCGATGAAACGCAACTTGCCTGTTTTTGGTGAGCTTGAAATGATCGCGGATTGCGGTGTGCCTTGCATTGCGATCACAGGCACCAATGGCAAAAGCACCACCACGGCCCTTGTGGCGGCGTTGTTGCAGGGTGTTGGTTTTGATGCACGCATTGGCGGTAACTTTGGAACGCCCATGGTGTGTGTTGCGCAAGAACCCAAACCCAACACGGTGCTTATCCTTGAGCTATCGAGTTATCAGCTTGAAACCAATACACGATTTCGGCCCGATGTGGCGGTGATACTTAACCTCACGCCGGATCACTTGGCGCGCCACAAAACCATGGAAGGCTACGCTGCGGCGAAAGCGCGTATTCTTTGTGCACAAACAGAACATGATGTTGCCATTTTAAATGGCGATGATCCGTTGGTTTTGGACATGGCCAACGAGACACGCGCGAAGATCCAAACATTTTCATTGAAAGATGTAGGGGCGGTTCGTGAACCGCCCTTGCCCGAACATCCTCAACTTTTGGGTGAGCACAACAGACAAAATGCCATGGCGGCTTTTCTTGCGGTGGAAGCGTTGTTGTTGAAATTGCATCACCCAATCAACATGAGCGACTTACACAAATTCTATCTCGCATTTCCAGGACTTGAACATCGCATCGAACATGTGGCGACTGTGAATGGCGTGCGATGGATCAACGACTCCAAAGCTACCAACGATGATGCCGCAGCGGTGGGGGTGCGTGCTGTGCCTGGGCCTCTTGTGTTGTTGCTCGGCGGACGGGACAAAGGCGCGGGCTACGCGCAAGTCCTTGCGGCAGGCCACGGGAAATTGCGTCATGTGATTGCGTTTGGTGAAGCGGCACCCTTGGTGATGGATGCATGCCGTGGTGTGTGCGAGGCGACGCATGTGGCATCGCTTGCGGCTGCTGTTTCTGCCGCATCAACGATTGCCAAATCTGGCGACGCAGTGTTGCTTTCTCCTGCATGCTCAAGCTTTGATGAATTTAAAAATTTTGAAGAGCGGGGCCATGTGTTTAAGTCGTTGGTAGGGGCGTTGTGAAAAGGGCGGTTCGCGAACCGCCCCTACACGAAGGGTGGAGGGGCTATGGATGACGTTGACATGGATCCTGTAGGGGCGGTTCGCGAACC
>SYDY01000113.1 GCA_005801425.1 Bdellovibrionales bacterium
ATGCCAAAATAACCCCCACGAGCATTGCAACGATACCAAAGACAAGCGTCGCACCTACAAATTTTCGGACAATGCTATCGTCATAAATAAATGATTCTTGCTCAGACATAGATCCCACCACTCTCACCGAAAGAGCGAGGCATCCCCCACCCAACTTCTTTAACAATGTTCACTATAAATAGAAATTAACACTTGGCACAGACTTGTACGCATGATGCGACGAAAAGACGCATATCCAAATAGGACTGTTTCAGTTCGATAAAAGGTCCAAACCCTTACTCAGATCCAATCAAGTTTTTCTAAGTACTTGGCATCACAATAGGTTAGGATATCCTCATGATTTTTTCTGATTTATGCATCACCAACGCTCGCATCGTCACCATGCAAACAGGCATAGCGCCTCTTGATAATCACGCCATCATTTTTAACCAGGGCCGCATCGTATGGATTGGCCCTTCGGAGGATCCCACGCGACCTGCTTTTAACACCATTTTTGACGCCCAAGGCATGCTTTTGACGCCAGGGCTTATCGATTGCCACACCCATCTTGTGTACGCAGATCCAAATCATGTGCGCGTTCATGAATTTGAGAAAAAGACCCAGGGCATGGCGTATAAAGACATTGCCCTTCAAGGGGGTGGGATCCGTGCCACCATGCGAGCAACGCGGGAAGCATCCGAAGAATTGTTACTTGAAACCGCATCCCGTGATCTGAATGAACTTTCATCCCATGGCGTCACGACCCTGGAAATCAAAGCAAGCTATGCAGGTGATTTAGAAGGCACACTGAAAGAACTCCGTGTCATTCAAAAGCTCAAAGAAATTTTTCCCATCACCATTCAAACCACATGGTGTCCCCAAATCGTTCCGCCTGAATTTTCTTCGGAAGATTATTATGTGAACGAAATCATCAACAAGATATTGCCGCGTATTTCAATTGATGCGATCGATGCCTTTTGTGAACAAACGGGTGTTGGACTTTCACCCGTGGCAGTGAAACGTATTTTTCAACGCGCCAAAGAACTTGGGATCTTGCTCAAATGCCATGTGGACCAACTGAGCAACCAAGAAGGTGCTGCACTTGTTGCATCCATGGGTGCCATCTCTGCGGATCATTTGGAATACACTTCAGAAGAAGGCATTCGCTCCATGGCAAGCGCAGGCACCACAGCTGTCTTGCTTCCCGGTGCATTTTATTACCAACGCGAAAAACAAAAACCTCCGATGGAACTTTTGCGCAAGTATGGCATTCCCATGGCCGTTGCCACCGATTGCAATCCTGGCAGTTCTCCTATTACGTCGCCGCTGTTTGCCATGAACCTTGCGTGCATTTGTTTTGGATTATCCACCGAAGAAGCATTTTCAGGCATGACCCGTGAAGGTGCGCGAGCCCTCGGCATGCACCATGAACGCGGTGTCTTGGACGTGGGTATGGCCGCCGATTGTGTTCTTTGGGATGCAGAAAGTATTTCTGAAATTATTTATCGATGCAGTCGCAATGCGTGCGTTGGCGTATGGAAGTCAGGAATACGAAGTATTTAGTCACTTCAATCGCAAGGTGCATAGATTGCTGTGAAGATCGTCGCCGATGAAAGATGAATCGATTTGTCTATTCAAATAAAATTGACTTTGATAAAAACTATAAACGCGCCGTTTAATCGAACAGGATAGTCCAATGATTTCATGGATCACTTTTAAGGCAAGTCATATTATTCAAGATTTTGCTCGAAGCGCATGTTCACGCGATGGCGTTGTACCCCGTGTCGCCTGTGCCGTCGCGGCTGGAACAGTGGTTGGTGCGTTGGGTGCTGCAGCCAATATTGCCGGCCAAGCTATGATTGGTACCAACTTTGATTCATACGCCACCACAGCGCACCGTCAACAAGGGGCAGCACTTGGTGGCGCCTTCGGAGCTGCTGCAATGGCGGGCTTTTCCATCGTTGGGGGTTATGTGATTGATGCCATGCAGCAGAAGGCTGCGCCCACTCTTCCCCCACCGACAGGCGCTCCACAAGCGGTTCCAGAGACGTCAAGCCATGAGTGGATTAGCGCAATCGGGTTGGTAAGCTTTTGCGGCCTTGTGGGCACCACACTTTTTAGCGCAGCGATGGGTGAAAGTGTTTTGGACGGTAGCACGAGCGGCGATATATGGCTTCGAAGTTTTACAGGAGGCCTTGCCGGCGGGGCGTTGCTTGCGGTGGGTTCATGCATTTGCCCAGAAACCCTCCTCTTGGCGGCAAAGTATACCCTACCTCGATCGTGGACTGGCATGTGATCGAGGTGCACGCCATGCCATATTAATAATCGCAATATTTTTTACATCAGATTTCAAATAAACAATAAACCGGGCATGAACAAAGAAGATTTGGAAATTCTTAGACAAAATATCCAACCTTTAACAGGCAACAAAAGTGATTACGATTCACTGCTTGCACTGGCTGACAATACGCGCTTCGTCATGATCGGTGAATCGACACACGGCACTCAAGAATTTTATAGAATACGCGCCGAAATAACCAAAAGACTCATTGAAGAAAAGGGATTCTCTGCTGTCGCCATTGAAGGTGATTGGCCCAATGCGTACCACGTGAATCGTTACGTTAATGGAACCAACCACAATGGAGGTGCAACGAATGCATTGGCAAACTTCGACCGATTTCCCACGTGGATGTGGAACAATGAAGAGATTTTGCGTTTTATCAAATGGCTGCGCGGCCATAACAATGAACATCCGGAGGCTGCAATTAAATTTTATGGACTTGATTTATACAGCATGCATCACTCCATTGATGAAGTGATTAAGTATTTAGAAAAAATCGACCCGAAGGCTGCGGCCCGAGCACGTCAACGCTACAGCTGTCTTGAGCATTTTGTACCTGCCTCACCTGATCATGAAGCGTTAGATCAATATTGCGAAGAAGAAGTGCTTCAGCAACTCTTGGAATTAAGAAAAAACGCCTTCGAATATATAAAAAAAGATGGCTTTGTCGCCCGAGAAGAATTTTTCTGTGCCCAACAAAATGCAGCGCTGGTTAAAAGTGCGCAAGAATACTATCGTTCTCTTTACCGCGGTGAGCCTTCGTCATGGAATTTGCGCGATTCGCATATGGCTAAGACCTTAGAGGAATTGGCCATTCATTTAGAAAAAATGAATTACAGATCCGCGAAAATTGTTGTGTGGGCACACAATTCACACATTGGTGATGCGAGCGCGACGGAAATGTCTGCGCGAAAAGAATTGAATATTGGTCAAATGATGCGCGAGAAACATGGCAAAGAAGCCTTGTTGATCGGATTTTCAACATACCAAGGAAGTGTGAGCGCCGCATCCAATTGGGATATGCCAGTAGAACACAAAACCGTGATCCCTGCACTTAAAACGAGCCTTGAAGAAATGCTTCATGAGATTGGCGTTAAAAACTTTATTTTAAATTTTCGAGACAATGAAACCTTGCGTAACTATTTTGACCATCCGATGTTGCAACGATTCATTGGCGTGATCTATCGCCCCGAGACCGAACGTCGAAGTCATTATTATCATGCGAACGTGTCGAAACAATTTGATGCACTGATTTATCTTGATGAAACAAGCGCCGTAAAACCGTTAAAAGCAGTACCCCATTGGCAACGTGGCGAATTGGATGAAACGTATCCTTTTGGGGTTTAGGAAGCTTGCACCAACGGTTCTGGCACCACAAGTCGCGTTACACGCTCGGTGATTGGCTTTAATTTAAGCGCAGCTTGCAAACGACGAAGATCTTGATGGGCCGCCACATGGGCCATGGACACCGCAATCCCCAAGCCACGCAGTTTTAAATCCGCAAGACCCAAGCCCTTGGGAAACAATTCACGAAACACCACACGGTCAGCAAGTCCTACAACCGTTTGAAATCCCATGATCCCTTCGAGACTCTTAAGTACATCATGAAGTTGTTTGCGATTGCGTGTTTCGCGTCCGGCCAAACGCGATGGCACCACAAGCCAGTCGATACGATGCCCATCCCGGGCAAAACGTGATTTGCGAAGCTTCCATACCCATTCACTGTACCAACTGGGGCGCGATGCTTTGAGACTGTTGCCATCCACTTCGGCAATCAGATCCAAATCAACAAAGCTCTCATTCACCGGTGTCACAAGCGTATCGGCACATGCATGGGCCATGCGCGACACACGGGTATCCGCACCAGGACAATCCACCAAGATAATATCGTGATCGGACCGCAACTCCTGCAATGCTGCGATCAAAGATCGCTCAAGCACTTCATCGGTTCCGCTGGGTGGCACAGCACGCACGGCAGGCATCGGAAGATTCATACCCCGCTCACGGGCAAACGCCATGCGATTTTCCATGGAGCGGGACAAACTACGCTGCCTCCCATCCACATCCAAAAATGCCACGCGATATCCTGCGTGGGCCAAACGGATCCCAAGTTGAAATGTTGTGGTCGTTTTCCCTGAACCACCTTTGGGATTACCAACAACAACAATGGTCGCGCGCTCTGCCATACCGATGTTGTGCCGTGGATCCTCTGGCGGATCAATATCTGGACATGGGCTTATGGCAAATGGGATGCTTCATCCTATGCGATTAGGGATCACAGGAACCGTGGGAGTACTGTTTCTCCTCGGCGGCATTGCGCAACTTCTGAAAGCCATCTTTGGTATCGACATTCCGCTTTTTCAAACAGTATTCGCCCTGGCCTTGATCTATGCAGGAATTGCCCTTCTCTTTGCCCGAAAAAATGCCCAAACCCCATGGCAACAAGCAAGCGGCAGCAAGGTGCTTATTGGGCGTGAAAATACAGCGGTATCCCCCTTAAAACACGGTGAACAAAGTATTTTGGCTATCGGTGCCATCTCAACCATCGATCTCACTGCACTTAATGCGGACAATAACGGCATTGAACTCCATATTCAGTGCATCGCCGCCCACGTCACGCTTATTCTTCGTCCAAGCGTCCCTCTTTGTATCGAGGCCCGCGCCGCCATCGCCGACTGCAGTTTACCCGACGGCAACACCCTGGCACTTGGTACCCTTGTGTACCGATCACCCCACATGGGCCCAGAGCAGCCCGTTCTCTCCCTGCGTATTACTGCAGCGTTCAGTGTGGTTCGCTTTGTTCATGTGGTCGAAAATCCACAAGAAGCTGATCCTGCCAAAATTCTCGTCTTTCAGCCGGTTTCTTACGAACAGCCCCTTTCGCTTGAGCCTTGAAGCCCCTATCATGTGCCTACCACTCTATGGAGAAAGCCCCTATGCGCTCAATCATTATTGCCTGTTTGTTTGCTTTCATTTTGCCTGCGTGCGGTTACAACAGCGTCATCGAGGCCGATGAAAATGTAAAAGCCGCCTGGGCCGATGTGCAAAACCAATACAAGCGCCGCGCTGATTTGGTTCCAAATCTGGTAAGCACGGTGAAAGGTGCCGCAAACTTTGAACAAGAAACATTAACACAAGTTGTTGAGGCACGCGCCAAAGCGACCAGCATGAACGTGGATGCCAAGACCATCGACGATCCCGCGAAACTCAAAGCGTTTGAGCAAGCACAAGGCCAATTGCAAGGTGCGTTATCACGTTTGATGGTTGTGGTTGAAAAATATCCAGAACTCAAAGCCACCGAGAGTTTCTTGCAGCTTCAAAGTCAGCTTGAAGGCACAGAAAATCGTATTGGTGTGGCACGCACACGTTTTATCGAAACCGTGGCGCAGTACAATCAAATCGTACTTAAATTCCCAACATCCTTGGGTTCCAAGCTGCGTGGCAAAACAGAACGCGCCACATTTGAAGGTACACCCCAAGATGCCAACGTTCCTGCGGTGCAGTTCTAAACCATGCAACGCGCATTGGCACTCGTGATCTTTGTTCTCCTGGCGCAGGTGGCCCATGCGCGGGCACTTCCTGCGCTTACAGGGCATGTCAACGATACGGCGTCTGCGCTTTCACCGCAACAACAACAGGCTCTAGAGGCGACGCTCACCGCCTACGAGCAACAAACCGGACACCAATGGGTTCTTCTCACCATCGACACCCTCGAGGGTGAGCCCATTGAAACTTTTGGGATCCGATTGGCCGATGCCTGGAAGCTCGGTCAAAAAAAATCAGACAATGGTTTGCTGCTTATTATCGCGGTGAATGACCGAAAAATGCGCATTGAAGTGGGCTACGGCCTTGAAGGCGTGATCACCGATGCGCTTTCAAGTCACGTGATCCGCCGTGTGCTTGCACCGGCTTTTCGCGAAAAACGCTATTACGATGGCATTGTGTCCGCTTTTGGTATCCTCGTACGCGCCGCCAACGGTGAAGCGATTGAGATCCCAAAGCAAGTGCCAAAACAGCAACGTGAACGCGGCAGCGGTTTGTGGATCCTCGGTGTGTTTGTTCTCTTCATGCTGATCCCATCCCGGTGGCGTCTGCCCATTCTCATGATGATGCTCGCCAACAACCGTGGTCGCGGTGGATGGTCATCGCGTGGCGGTGGGGGCTATTCCGGGGGCGGCGGTGGTTTTGGTGGCGGTGGCTCTTCAGGAGATTGGTGATGGCATTACTCAATGAACATGACATGGACATCATTCACCACGCCGTTGAACGGGCGGAAGAAAAATCAGCCAGCGAAATCGTGATCGTTGCCGTCGGATCCTGTGACGACTACGGCCCCTACCGTGCTGCATGGTCTGCCGTGGCCGCCACAGCACTGTGTGGTCTTACAGCAATTTTTGCCCCCCACTACCCAGATCCTTGGTACGTCATCGCCGTGTTGCCCGCAGGTTTTTTGTTTTGGGTGCTATCAGGCATTCCCTGGATGATGCGTTGTATTGTCCCCAAGGACATTCGCGAAGCCGCCATGAATGCACGACTCATGCAAGCATTCAGCGAGCATCGTGTTTATGCCACACGTGACAAAACCGGATTGTTGATCATCCTATGCGAAGCCGAGCACTTGGTAGGCATTTTGGGTGATTCAGGTATCCATGCCCACGTGGGCAATGACGGATGGAAAGCCCACGTCAACACGATCGTGCAAGGCATACGCAACAAGCAACCGGCAAAAGCACTGGCCCAGGTCATCGACGAATTGGCTGAAGTGCTTGTCCACATCGCGCCACGCCGCGAAGACGATGCCAACGAATTGCCAAATAATGTGCGGGTGGAGCGGTAGATTCAATCAGTGCAAAGTCTCAACATCGACTTCGAGTTTTACCACACGTGTATCTGGCATCAAGAATTCCATGATTTGCACGTCATCCGTGTCAGGAGCCAAAGAAAAACCACGCACGGTCCTTTCACGCCGACTTCCACCGTCTTGCGTCACAGCAAGCCAAGTGCTCGACCCTTCCATACGTGCTCCAGTAGGCGCAATACCACCCAAGGACTGCAGATCAGAAATCAACAACCAATCACTTCGAACACCCGAGCCAAATGTAGGCATGCGATTGTCATAAATCGTCATCCCTTCTGCATGGGGCACAGTGACCACAGCATTTTCCACAGTCACGTTACACGTAAGCCAGCTGTATGATCTTGGTCCATGATTCCCCCAACCGTTGGATTGTCGCTCATATCCCAACGCGATCTCTTTCGTCGTCTCACGACCCACTCTCAAATCTTCAACGACAAAAGGAAATTCAGCACTGGCCACCGGATTGGCAACAATAGGATACGCCGTTCCTTCCACACGGAACAGAGACGGTGCCACACCATTGAGTTGCGGCGTCGCTTTCAAAAATGCGGTTGCATTAGGACGACGCGAAGCCCCCCCGTGCTCAAAACCATCATGGCCTCCATGATGCCCACCCCTGTGCCCCCAGCCAGGCCCGCGGTGCCCACGGGCATCTCTCACCAACACAATATCGTTTCTGGCGAGTGTACTCACACCCATCACTGCCGGCGCGCACGATGCAGCTGTAGATTCAGTAACGCGATTTGTAGATGCCATTATTTTCCCCCAATTTTTTTGTAATCAATGCCACGCACGAATGTATGCGATAGACATACACTTATCGGCAAGAATGACGCAGCGTTGCATCTATAAAATGGGTGGTGTTCGATATTTTGATCGTTGATGAAAAATAGGATGCAGTTCTGAAAAACCCCAAAGAGGTATCACGCCGGGTATTGCAATGTGCAGTTCTGCACATCACCCTACATATTCCCCAATCGCTCTGCAACCGCCGCAAGCAACGGTGCGTCTTGCTTTCCTGCACGCAGCAAACGCCCCACGGATGATGTACTTCGCTGCACACAAACACCAATCTCCGCATGCGACAAAGCGGTATGTGCATAGAGCGAAAAAACGCGAATTCGATGAATCACAGTACGCACAAAGAAACCGGCACCCTTGTCAATACAGCATCTATCGCCGCAAGGACCGCACAGGGCGAATGATGCGCAACGGGTTTGGTGTATTCTGCATGGCCAAGTTTAAAATCTGCGAGCCCATCACAGGCGTTCGGATCCTTAAAATTGCACGCGGGCGAAACCGTGTGAAGCGTTGAAAAATTTTCTCGCCCCCCTGCCAAGCCCAACACAAAGTCACGCATCAACCAAGCGGGCACAGCCGTATCACGCAAATATGCCGCTGCGCTGCTCCAAACATACGCTTCGCTACGCGCCACAAGTCCAGCTCGAACCGGATTTTCATGAATGTACACGGCGGTTGCAATCAACTGTTCATCGGTCTGAATCACAACATTACGATACCGGCCTTTAAAGATAGGACCGTCCCAATGGTGATGCATATTGAGACACCGCGCATACGCACCATCCAACAGATGCATCCCCTGCGACAACCGGCCAGCCCGAGACTCCAAAAGAAGATGGTAATGGTTCCCCATCAAAACAAAGGCATGAACAACCAGCTGGTGACGCAAACAGGCCGTTGCCATGCGCTGCAAGAAGATTTCACGATGGTGATCGCTTAAAAAAATATCGGCGCGTCGTGCTCCACGATTCATCACGTGGTGCCAAGTACCAGGCATATCGGGTTGTTGTCGTTTAGGCATAACAAATGCTGATGCAAGAATTACGCCAGGATATGTATGCCGATGTGCAAAACTGCACATTGCAATACCCGGCGTGATTCCTGATTCCCCCGAAAAATAAAAATCGTGTGCCAAAATCCTTAGCGATATTAAGGAGATATAAATTTATATGGTAAAATTTAATATTGAAGCAATACTAACAATATGACTACTAAGACTACTGCGGGGGGGGTTATTAATCACAATCCCGAGTTCGACGGTATTACAAGAGAAGGCAAGGAACCGTTAAAACATCTGACATTAGAGCGGCCCAAGTCTCCTGCGGCACTGAAGAGGAAAGCTACTGCAAAACGAGAACAAGCAACACAAGAAAATAGTTATACAACGACGGCAAATCCTTCTACAGCAAAGCGTACCGTAGCTAATCCGCATGCCCCAACAATATCGCAGCAAGCACATAAGGCTCATAGTAAAGGGCAAGCAGCAGAAGCATTTCTTGCGGATGTAGATAGGATGCTTGCGGCCGCTAATAAAGCGCAAAAGATGCCCACAACAGCCGCTCCGTCGCCACAAGGCAAAAAAGCACCGCCCTCTTATCAAGCACCACCCCCTTATAAGGCTGAGGTGCCCGTTGCATTGCCAGAAACAACGCAACACGATCTACAGCAATCCGCTATAGAGGCGTTTGCACCAAAAAAAGGTGTTCACTTTCCAAGCGAGCTAGAAACAGGCCCAACATGGTCTGGATCCATCCCATCACACGATAGTGAGACGGGTCCTTCAATTCTAAAAGAGACACGAAACCCCGAGCAAGCTTACGCACAAACATTATGTAAGGTTACCAGCGAGCATGTCGTGTCAATAATGTCTGCAACAACTCCGAGCGAGAAACAACGCAAAGTCCAAGAATTCATCGATAATTTGAGCGGTATGATCGAGCGGGCGGATCCAGGAGGCAAGGAACATAGGGCACTGATGGAGTTTGGTAGGAACATTGCCCTCGCATGTACAAGACCGATGTCACGTGAGCATCTCACTCAAATCATTGATCTTCAATTCGAGAAATTGGGTGAAAATGCCCAGAAAAAGTCTGATAAATTACGAGGTCAGGCTGATGATTTGATAAGTGACATCCAAAAGCGCACTGAGCAGGGCCTGGAGAGTCCTGACCTTGAAGCAAAGGTACAAGATTTGGGAAAACGAAGAGCCTTTTACCAAGAAGTGGCCACGCAAGCACGCAAAGGCCTGGTTAGAGCCGACGACACAGCATCTATTTCTAGCAGCAGTGAGGAGAGCGGATACGGCTCGAATCCAAACCCTCCCGGCGGAACTACATAAGCAGCCAAAGCGCGACAAGCAGCCCCCCTACGCACGACATCACACCGGCAGCCCCCGCAAAAACTCCACCACAATTCGCGCAAATTCATCAGGATCGTCGGCAACGGGAAAGTGCCCAAAGCCCGCACGTTCGTCGTATTTCGTGTGTTTGGGCAAATGCGATTTTAAAAACACCAAATGCGCAGGTGCCAAAATGCGTTCGTCTTGGGGCCAGAAACAAGTGATGGGCATCGGGAGTGTTGCTATTTCATCACCGCAATAAAACGCTTCGTGATCCATCATATCGATCATTGCGCGCTGAAATGGTCGACGAAGTACAGGCCCTACACCCATGGTAAACATGGTGTCCATGCCACTGCGACGCGAACGCAAGCGCTCAATCATCACACGTGCATCTCCAATGCCTTCAAGTTTAAACGTGTGAACCATTTCAAGGTAATCATCTTTGGACACTCGCGCCCCCGCAGGCGATGCCAAAAACAAAGCACGATAACGATCAGGATCTTTGGAAGCCAGACGCAATGCCGCAAGCCCGCCCAAGGAGTTACCAAACAACACCGGCTTTTCTTTGCAGCGCGAGAGTAGAAACATGGTGGCATTCCATGTAGATTGCTCAAACAGATCCCGTGAAAGCGATGTCAACGGTAAAGGCTCACTCATGCCGTGGCCCGCCATATCAAACGCCAACACCTGTTTAACGTGCGGACGCAAACGCACCATCAATTCAGTATAATCCGGCACCATCGCGCCAAAACCATGCAAAAGGATCACGGGCGGAAGCGTGCCCTTCCCTTCTGCGACGTAACACCGCATACGCCCCAAAGGTGTTGCCAACGAAAACCAACGAAATCCGTGAAAGAAAAGAATGCATTGCTGCCAAAGTCGAAAGAATTGAAATCCCAACAACATGATGCGATCAAACCATGCACGATGCTTCGGATTGAGCTTTACCTCTTCTTCCGCACGGGCACAGCGCTGACGCAGTTCCCAATCCCCCAGATCGTCTGCAACGGCAATGAGCTCCGACGCCACATGACGAATATCGCCCATGTGCTGCCCATTCCAAAGCTGCGACAAACACAGCTCAGCCTCTGCACTGATACATCGATGTAATTTAATATTCTCACCCGATGTGACCAGGGCACGCATCTCGGGCGCAAGAAAGCGCCCAAGAAGCACCGCACGCGATGCAGAAATATCACGTACACCCACTGAAACCGTCAATTTGTCCGTGTTCAACATCTTGGCTCAGCATAGCAAGAAATATGGGTTGTGTCCTCTATCGTGCCAAGCGATCCACCGCCTCGCGTAACATGGATTCCTGTGCAAAGAGATCATGCACAGCGGGTGTTCCTTGGGTCATCGGCGCTTTAAAGAAAAAGGACATCCATTCAAGCGTCCCACGCTCACCTTTGCGGGCAGCAATGTCCAAAAGCAAGATCAGATCCAAGACGATGGGCGCAGCTAAAATACTATCGCGACACAAAAAATCGACTTTGATCTGCATGGGATAACCCAGCCACCCAAAAATATCGATGCTGTCCCAGCCTTCTTTGTTATCACCACGCGGTGGATAATAGTTGATGCGTACCGAATGACTGATGTCACCGTAAAGTTCTGGCGATTTTTCAGCATCAAGAATTGTTTCCAAAACAGATAATTTGCTCATCTCTTTGGTTTTAAACGATTCAGGATCATCCAATACTTCGCCATCGCGATTGCCTAAAATATTGGTCGAGAACCACCCTGAAAGCCCAAGGGTGCGCGCACGAAATGCCGGTGCCAACACGGTTTTGATCATCGTTTGGCCTGTTTTGAAATCTTTGCCCGCGATGGGTATACCACACTCGCGTGCAAGTTCACTCATGGCGGGAATATCAACGGATAAATTGGGCGATCCATTGGCATACGGGATCCCCGATGTAAGCGCAGCATACGCGTAGACCATGCTTGGTGTGATCGATGGGTCATTCATTTTCATCGCTTCTTCTAAACGACGAACCGACGTATGGGATGAACCTTCCTCTATAAAAACTTCAGTGCTTCCGCACCACACCATCACGCAGCGTTCAAGACCGTGATGTATTTTAAATTGCGCAATATCGTCTTTGATTTGTTGGGCAAGATCCCACCACGACGCACCTTGCTTTTGTTCTTTGGCTTCCAAACGTTTCACATAACGCTGATCAAAAACCGCAGGCATGGGCTTGATTGAAGAAAGCTCTGCTTCAAGTTGACGTAAAAGATCTGATTCAAGCACACGCGAACGCTTGGCTGTTTCATAGACATTTTCACCGTGAATGTCCCAACCGCCAAACACAAGATCATCAATCGAAACAAGGTCCAAACGGTCACGAACAGGTGTGCCGTGGGCATCAAAACCAAGCTGTGTGAACGATCCCACAGGAACGCCCAAACCCTTCTTAATAGCATAAACACCTGCAATCAACGTGGTTGCAACGGCGCCCATCCCTGGAAGAAGTACACCCAGTTTTTTACTCTTGTGATAGATTGCCGACTCTTTCATGATCCCCTCATTCCGACGGAAGAACGTGGATCGCCACTAAGGGATCGAACAACAACAACCTGCGAGTTGAGAGCACATCAAAGAACACATCTGGGGGCTTACGTCCTCGCTTCCTCTGTCGCCGTAGCGCTGCTACGACTCTGTCGGTCGCTGTGGGCGCGCTCGCCATCTGCATCCT
Source organism: Bdellovibrionales bacterium (assembly GCA_005801425.1). Lineage (GTDB taxonomy): Bacteria > Myxococcota > XYA12-FULL-58-9 > XYA12-FULL-58-9 > SYDY01 > SYDY01. The sequence continues at coordinate 13,023 of SYDY01000113.1, forward strand.
TATCTGCACTCTCATTCTCACAGGTTATTGTTGTTCGAGCCCTATCACTCCGAAATAGCGACCCGTCCAATTAGAAATCAATCTAACAATCGACCGAGTTCTAAACAAGCAGGTGATCGTTTGATCCCATCTCCATCTCCCGCTATCGTCAAAGGATGATCTTCACCACGCTGTGTTTCATGGCATTGCTCACAGCCACCCCCGATATTCAACGAAGTCCGCTCGGTGCCACGGAAAACGACGCATTTGTACTCGCACCCAATGGTTTGTACCCGCTATGGGAAAACAACGGACTTATTATTACGCATCGTCATGGTGTACTCACTTCAAGTGTTGCACAATTCGGAATTTTGGACCGCATTCACATCGGCACACGTCCCACATCGCTCGCCATGCGCGTGCCCAATATGCACTTAAAAGCATTGATTTATCGGTGGCCAACGGTATCGCTTGCAAGCGAACTTGGCGTGTATATTTTGCTTCCGGGTGCCAAAGAATCATTTTTTAGTCCGCGGTACACAAGTCGGTTGGGAAACATCGACAACACCGTCACGGTATTGCCTCTCAATGTCGCAGTGACATGGCATCCCAAACCTTGGGTTGCCTTGCATGCCACACTGACCTGCATGACCATTTTAGGCGATGCCCCCGTAAAAAATGAGGCCGTGATAGGCGGATTTATCGCTACCGAATTTCTTGCGTGGAAGTACCATGCGCTTTCAGTGCACATCGGCGAAATAGGCATGTGGAACCATGATCAATGGATCGTGGGCGGATCCTATCGTTTTCATTACCAATGGTTTGATGCGCGTTTTGGTTATTTTATGCGTCATTCGCCTGAAGGATTACAAACCAATCCCATGTTTCAAGTGGGGTTGTTGTTGTGAAAATCAATGGGGAAAAAATAAAGACGTCATTCCCGCGAAAGCGGGGACCCATTGTTCTTATTACGTTCATCTTTCTTTTCATGGCCTGCGATTGGGATCACTTTGCGCTCACCAACAGCATTCCTTTGCATGGTGATCCTGATGCCAATCCAGTGGTCGATGTGTTTATCGGTGTGGATGGTTTGTCATGGAATACGATTCAAGATGCATTGGATACGAATGAATTCGACACCACCCGATACCATGCAGCACCCATGGTATCGATGTTTCCAGCCACATCCGATGCAAGTTGGACACGCCTTTTGCGTGCATCACGACCTGGTTCCTACGAATACGAATATTACAGTCCTCCCGAAGATAAAATCATCAATCAGGGTTACTTGGGGCTGTTGCAACACGCATTACCGCCCGTGGATGGTTTGCCCATCGACGAGCCCGAATACTATGAAGCCTTCGATTATCATGCCAACGGCTATTTAAGTACTGTGTCCAGTTATCAATCCAATTGGATGGCACTCCACGATTCGCTCGATAATTTATTTTTCAATCTCAGCGGTCGTGCAGAATTTGCCCATACATTTACGGCTTATATGCTTGAACTTGATGCCATGGGACACATGGCAAATCGTGCATTGGTCAAAAAAGCATTTCTTCTATTGATGCATCGGATTGAATCGTTTCGTGCGAGGCATCCCGAACGCACATTTCGTTTCACGCTCATATCCGATCACGGACTTGATTTTATTTCAGCAAGTGTTCAAGAGCTCATCGCATTTAACGAAGAACTGGAACGCGTTGGTGTACGGTCTGTTCAAAGTTTCGCCGAAGGTCGAAAGAAGCCGGGTCTTTTTGCGATCCCGATTGTTCATACCCGCGTAAGCTATCTCAGCATCAACACACCCGAAGAATTTGCGCCCAACGTTGCGGGATTGTCATCCATGGCGAGAGGCGTTGATCTCACCATGGCAGCCCTTCCCAATGATCCCAATGAACCCGATATGAAACGCATAGGTATTTGGCGGCGTGGTGAGCGCATCGCACAGTTCGGCTACTTTTCTGCCACCAACACCTATCGCCTCGATCCCGATGACCGCTGGAGTACACTCGGGCTTTCTGTGTCTTTCATCGACACCACACCCCAAGACTTCACCGACCATGAACTTTTTCTTGCAACAATCCACGATCAGTATCCCGATTTCTTTTATCGCATCCGTACTGCGCTTGGTGCTGAAGGCGTTCTCTATCCTGGACAGGTTCTCGTGTCGTTCAAGCGTCCCTATGCATCAGAGGGATTCAAAGTACTTGGAGGCGCCAATGCCATTGCAACCAGTGGATTCCATGGTGGACTCGATGCCGGTGGATCGCTCGGTGTTGTGATCACGGAAATACGCGACTTGCCTGCCATGGTACGCTCAGATAATCTTCTCGGGTTGTTTCCAACCCTTGCAGAACACATCGAAGCGCACGCCTATCCACTGCATGCCCCCATGCCAGGTGCGGCGTTTATCGAGTAGGGGCTGTTGCTTGCTGCGCCGCTACGGCATCCCTGCATCAAACAAGCTTGCATCTCTTGCCTCCAACACAAAAACATTGCACAACTGTTATGATGCAATATCTCCTCGCCGAGCACATTGAAAAATTTAAAAAATCACAACAGCATTTGGCGTACAGTTATCGCAAAGTCACATCGCTTCCCACCTTTTCCGAACAATCCACCGAAGAAGAACTTGAAGTGTTGGAAAGTTTTGCGTCACGCTTTGCAAGAGCATCTGAGATGTACGTATCTCGTGTCTTGCGCGGTTTAGCCCTTGAGAACGACCCTGCATTTCGATGTTCAATCATCGACCTATTACACATGGGTGAAAAATACGGATGGATTGCCAATGCGCATGTGTGGCGAAGGATCCGTGAATTGCGCAACGTTGCTGCCCATGAATATTGTGTTGATGACTTGGCATCCTTATATCGAGAATTGATCGCACTCACACCCCATATTTTGGAGATCACGGTCCAACCTAATGCATAATGTGCGACTTTCAACAGAAGAGATTCAAGATATCGTTCGTGCATGCAAGCGCATCGATCCTGCATGTGAAGTGTATCTCTATGGCTCACGCATTCGTCCTACGGCACAAGGTGGTGACATTGATCTTTTGGTACTCTCGAATACCATCACATTTTCACAACAACTGGATCTGTTGATAGATATCAAAGACCATATCGGTGAACAAAAAATAGACTTGAGCGTTCGACCATTCAAAAATATATCCGAAGATATATTTTTTACTCAGGTCGAGAAAATTCGCGTGGATGAATTTTGAGCTAGAATATGCGCAGCAAGCTGCGCCGTTACGGCTAAAACGTATATTTGAGGAATGCACCCGCACTTAGCGCCGTCACGTTAGGCCCCATCACGTAGTAGCCGGTGGTGCTCACGCCTGCGCTAAAGTCCGTAAGCAATGTAAGATACACAAAATCGACACCACCGCTGAGTTGGGCATTCACCGCACTTAATGTGCCATTGCGCGGATTGTTTGGATCAACCGGTGCAGGTGTCAGGATGGCCATCCCAGCCCCTGCGCGCAGACGAATTTCAAGCCGCTCAAGCGGGCGCAAGGAATACACAAGTTCAGGATTCAAAATATAAATCCCATAGTTGGAAGGCCCACCTTGCGCTTTGTTGGCGGCATTGTCGGCTGAAAATCCGGCACCTAACACCAATTGGATCGCAAGATAATCGGTAATATCATAGCCTGCTTTAAGCATCATGTAGGGCTGCGTGCTTGAATAACCACGTGATCCACCAAATGTGAAAAACACACCGAGATCGGTTGAAAGATACCAGCCTTTTTCCAACACAAAAACCGCAAGCTTATCGCCTTCTTTTTTAGGTGCTGTTTCAACTTTGGCGGCGGGTGCAGCTTCTTCTTTTTTGGGAGCATCAAAATTGCCCACCAAATCGTCGTCGGATGTGTTGCCTGAGGCTTTGCTTTTGACATCGTCAGCGGCAAAGGCCGTTGTCGAAACCAAGAGAGACCCAACAACAACCCAAGATATTATTTTCGATAACATAGGTTCAATCCCCTCATAATCAAGCAATCAGCCGCCACCACGCGTGAACAACCATGGATAGGTAACCTCTGCCGTACCGCCACCCGCACATGGAGGGAAGCGCAAACGTTGCACCACACGGGTCAAACATGTTTCCACCGCTTCGTTATTCATAGTGGATTCACGCACCGACGCTTCAATGACAGCGCCCGTCGGCCCAACCGTAAACGAAGAAACCACTTTGCCCGCAAGATTCGGATTGCGTCCGATTTCTTGCTCATAGCAGTAGCGACCTTGACTCAACGCACGGGACACCACACGCAAAACCTGTTGTTGTGTCAAACAACCTTCGGTATCCACACGGCCGCTGACGACACTGTACGCATCCTTGCCACGTCCGCCCAAATTGACCGTACCCGACCCTCCCGTGCCGCGTCCTGTACCGCCACCAAAACCACCCACGCCGAGACTTGAACCGCCACCGCCAGAACCAAAGCCGCGCGCGCCCATGCCACCGCTACCGCCGGCATCGCCCATCGCCGTTCCACGCAGACCGCCCAACGCATTGTTGATGCCGCCACCGAGTCCACCCGGGCCAAACGTATCGGATGCTGCATCATTGCCGTTGGCATCCCCAAGTGCTGCAAAAATTCCCGATGACAGCGCAATCTTACGATCTTTTTCGCGTTTGTTGGGATCGATTTTGGGTGCACCATTCACACTGGCCAACGCGTCTTTCTTTTCTTTCTCAGGCTTGCCAAATTTTCCTTCTTCGTCTTTGTGTTTGGCACCTTCTTTACCCGATACCTCAAATTTTTTCGGTGGCGGCGCTTCTTGCTCAATCAACATCAACTTTGCGAACCGATTTGGATTTTGAAATAAATCGTCATCAAAAGTTGTTGGCGATTTGGGCGTAAAAATAAGTGCCAAAATCAAAAACAAGTGTGCAAGCGCCGTAAGACCCAATATTTTGGTGAAGTAGTAATCGATAGAGCTCAGGAACGTCGTTGGTATCACACGGACCGGCGACACATATTGGATCACAAATGTGACTTCACCTGCCTGCATGGCCAATCGGTCGTGCAGCTGAAGCTTGTAGCGATGACGCAATATGCCTGCATGGCTCGCATCCGACTCAAGCATATCATCGGCTTTGAGTCGGGCGTTGTCGCGGATGATCCCACGTTCATCGCGCACTTCAACAGCAAGTGAGTCGGTCCACGCAATGGTGAAACCGCCCTCCACCGACGGCTCCACAAAAGTGAACGCATCAACCGGCAGTCCGTCGCATGCAACGCGAAAATCGGCGCTAATATCCTCGCCAATCGTAATGCTGCGCGGGGTATTGTAATGCCCCACACTGATCACAGATTCACGCCAAAGCAGAACAACCTCAAGGGCCCTGTTATGCAGGGTGGGATGTTCTGTATCTTTCAGCTGATCCTGGAATACATACATTGGGATCCCAGCTTTATCACGCGCCACTTCTGGTATATCGAGCTTGATCGATTCTTTGTCTTTTTTCTTTGCCATGTTATCGCCCCTGGACGCTTTCGCCGTCCCCCTCCGCTTTAAAGCAAGTCAGCCGACGCAGACAGCTCAGGCAAGAAATTCTTACGAAGTTTAATCAGTGTGGAAAACTCGCTGACCCGCCGATTCACCACATAGGCACCTTCGGGTTTCGTCAGTTGGCCTTCAATGACCACACCGGTAAGATCAATCACCGTTTTCTTCTTGTATACCACTTGGTTCGCCGGTGCACTGACCGGCGGCGTGGCTGCATACGCTATGGACGTCGCCGCCATGACACCCACAACCAACCCCATTGTCACCCATCGTTGCATTTAAAAGCCCCCTCTCCCCCGCTTAAACTACTAAAACGTTGGAACCCCACCCATGTCAACTACGACTTTGTTTCAGCACCCGCATTGTTCGACTGATCCACAGGCGATGACGTCTTCGCCGCCTTGATCAGCTGAAAAACCTTGTGCTCTTTGGCCAATTCAGGATGCGTTGTCAGATAACGATTGAAATGATCAAGCGCGCATTTGTTATTGGTGAGTTGCGTCATGCAAATCAATCCCATGGTGATTTGAAGTTCTTCTGTGCCAGGACAACCCGAGACCACATCGCTCAAGGCTATGATGGCCTCATTGCCTTTGCGTCCACCTTCAAGGGCATATCCCAAAGCCGTGCGCGTTTCACAATCGGAAACACCGCCACTCACCGCGGTTTGAAGTTCTTTGATCGCGCGATCGTAATCGCGATACTGAAGCGCCACACGGCCAATATTGGCATGGGCCAATGCCATCGTAGGCGCCAAAGTCAATGCTTTTTCGTAGAATCCAAGTGCACGTACTGCATCGCCTTGGCGATGTGCCAAAACCCCTAAGTTAAGCACAATGCCAGCATCGTTGGGTGCAACCTGCTGCGCATTTTTGAAAAAAGTTTCAGCCAAGACCAACCGGCCACGATCGGCATTGATTGTAGCCAAACTTTTGAGTGCCTCAACATTGCCGGGCTCACGCAATAAAACTTCCCGCGCAAGACGATCGGCTTCATCAAAACGTTTGGCACGACGCATTACCGTGGCATGCATCAGCGCAAACTCACTGCTCTCAGGGTGCGATTCCACAAGGGGCGTGAGCACCGCTGCTGCGTCGGAAATTTTACCCACCTCAAGAAGAACCCGCACCAAATTTCCCACCGCCTGGGGTGCATCGGGTGCAAACGTCAGCACTTCACGGTATGCATCGATGGCTTTTTCGTACTGCCCTGCCCGTTCAAGCGATATGGCCAAATTAAGCGACGCATCCTGCCATGCTGGGCGCGCCGCACGCGCGCCGGCAAACGACACGGAGGCATCAGCCCACTTGGACTCATTCGCAAGCGTCATCCCGCGTCTGAAATCGGATGCACCAGGCGCGACACTCATGGCGGTTGATGCGTTCATGCGTGCGCCGCCGCAACCGAGAAGAAATCCGCATAACATAAGGGCGGTTCGCGAACCGCCCCTACAATAAGTGCCAATCATGTGCCACCTCCAATTAATGCAGGAACGATCGACACCGTCTCGCTCGGCAAAGAAGCGAACTTACGTACTTCTGCAAATCGTGCCGGTTCATAGGTCGCAAGTGCCTGCTGGGATTGCATCAACCATGTGTTGTACAAACCAATCTCAAAGCCTTTGGCCAATGTGCGATCAAAGGCTTCGATGGCTTTTTCTTCGAGCGGAAATGCACGTGATTGAAGCTCCGTGAGATAAATAGCACATTGGTCTTCAGACAAACGATCGGGGCATTGGAGATCCATGATTTGTGTCGCAAGATCTTGGTACAGTACACCAATACGATACAAACCCGCGAGTGCCATATCGCCATCGCCCACGGCAACAACTTTAACGTAACGGTCTTTGATATCTTTGATTAGATTGGTTTTCTCTTTCAAAACCCGCACGATTTCTTTTTCAGCCCCTGAAAGCTTTAGGCTGCGGTAGTGATGGTATTCGCCTTCAATGCTTGCAAACAACGCTTCTGCACCTGCTTTGCGTACACATGCTTTATCTTGTGCAGGTTTATCGAGCTTATTGTAGGCCGTCAAAATACCCTGAAATCGTGTATCCACATCCTTCAAAACGCCCGCATCACGTCCAAGCAGCAAACCACGGTGGGCCGCACATACAGACTGTCCCGGATCTTTGCCATGCAATGCCTGGGCAAGTTTCTCGAAATGTGCTGTTGCATCGGCTGCACGTCCCGCACGGGCAAGGACTTCACCCAAGCGCCAAGAGACCGAGGCGGTGTCATCCTGATTCGGGAGGTCTTTGATATAGGTTTCAAAGTTTGCAATGGCCTGGGCATACTGTCCAAGTCCCTCACGATAAAGACCCGCATTGTACAAGGCATCGCCGCGTTGTTTCGCTTGAGGGAAATCTTTCGCGTAGGTCTCATACAAAACGGCTGCCCGTTCAAATCCACCGGTACGCTGATAAAAACCGGCGGTCATAAACAAAAGCGGCTCACGCAAAGCATCGGCTTCAGGCAATTTCGCACCTTCGATCTCTTCGCCCTCCACGGCGACTGGCTTCTTGTAGTTTGCAAATGCTTTCAAGCTGCGTTCGGCGTTCTCAATGGCATTGCCGAACTTCCCAGCCTTATCGAAATAGACAACGCTGTTGTAAAGTGCCACCAAACGGAATTTACTCTCAGGAAATTGGTCAACAAACGTGGTGTATTTTTGAGCAATTTCCAGCGGTGTATCGCTCTTCTCCGCCACATCATGCACGATATTGAAGCTTGAGCCTTCGATAAATTCACCGATTCGCTTTGCAAATGTGGCATCGGCCATCAGCTGTTTATGTTCACGGAATTTGCGTGCCCATTGATTGAGCTGCGCCCAGTCCTTGCGAACATTAAACGACTCGATAATAAATTCTGCACCCAAACGCGCAAGCTTGTCGGTGGGCCAGCGTTCAATAAGCTCGCCAAAGCGCTTGGCCGCTTCTTCAAATTGATTGTGAATATAATAAAGCCGAGCACTCTTGAATTTGACCTTCACAATCTCAGGATCTTCTTTAGCAATGCGTACAAAGATATCACATGCATTGGCGAGCTTTTGTTCAATCTCGCCCATGGGTTCAGAAGCATAAGTACGGCCTTTTTCAAGTTTATCAATGCGTTCAAGCTCTTTGAGACGTCCTTTGGCGCGGCCTGCTGTTTTAACATCAAGCTTTGAACCCACTTCTTCTTCGGCCCCCGTGGCCACTTTTTCCCATGCGAGGATTGACGTGTAGGACGCAGGTTTCGCAAACTTTTTGTCGTCGCCCAAGGCCGCTACGAGATCATATTGCTCGGCTGCCGCGGAAAATTCTTTCAGCTCAAATAAGATTTCTGCATAGAAAAATCGGAAATTGTAGCTGTTGTCGCTGGTTGGAAACCGCTTCAAGTAGTCGGCATATAAATCGCGGGCCAACTTATAGGTTGTCGCCAATTTGGTAGTTTGGGCGGCACGGTGTTGATCTGTGACCAATTCGGCCATCTTCATTTCCACCATGGCAAAGGCTTCATTGAGCACGGTTTCATTGGTCGCATTGCGCGTGGCCCAAACACCTTGAGGCGCGTAGAGATCAACCAAGCGTTTGGCTTCCAAACGAACTTCGGCATTGCGGCCCAAATGCGCGTAGGCCTCCACAATCGAAGCCTGATTCAACGGCGCCGAGCCGGCATAGGGATAGCGCTTGTTCATTTCCTGACGTGTTTTGATTTCAAGCGGAAATTTTCCATCGCGCTGATAAAGTTCGGCCAAGCTCAGATAATAGCGATACGCATCTTTAGGGCCCAATTGTGCTTGGTAGTAATCAAACGGTTCATCCAAACCATCGATGGCGGCGTACACGCGCACCATGTCACGCAGGGCTTCGCCACGCAGCTGCATACGTCCTGCTTGCTCCATGCCCACACGCTGTTCTTTATCTTGTTCGTTGGCGTAAGAAACGACACGTTTAAAGCGCTGCAGCGACGATTCGTATTCTTGCAGATTGTAATCGCACCACGCGAGTTTGTAGAGCGCATAGGCATAAATGCGTGGACGATTGGTTTTGGCCGCTTCGCTGTAGGCCTGCACGGCTTCTGGCAACTTGTTGTTGTCAAAGAAATGCTCACCAAGCTGTAACCAGCCATCGGGCGCAAAGTTGGACTCGGGATAGCGTTTGAGCAATTTCCAATACAAGCTCACGCCCTGATGGGCATCGCCGCTTTCATACAAGGCACTACCAAGATTGTACAGAACTTCATCGCTACGCGGATATCGTGGATAATCTGTTAGAATACCGCGATAAATGCTCAATGCATCCTCGCGAAATATTTTTCCGCTGTCTTGCAAGCTCAAACTAGCAAGCGTTGGCGCATCGCCCGTGGAACCTGATTGATGCCAGGCCTCCATGGCTTTATCCAAAAGACCGCCCGCCGCAAGTTCTGCATACTTGGCTTTGGCCCAATACAATTCAGCCAAACGGAATTTCACATCCGCCTGCTGCTCCCCCGCCGGAATGGTCGGCAAAAGTCGCATGAGCTTGCCAATGGCCTCATCACGTTTTTCCTGAGCTCGGGTGCCAAGATCAAGCTCGGCACCAGGCTTTGCCCAGTCAAAACGTGCAGCACTTTTGCGGTCTTCCTCTTTTGCTTTTTTCGCCGCACTTGCAACGGAGCCTGATGCAAGCACCACAAGCGAGACAAGAGCACATCGCGTAAACTTTACACCCACGTCAGCCTCACTTGCACTCGGTACGGAGCGCGTGTCTGTAATAACCGATTTCGTCTTTCCAAAATTCTTTTTGGAAGTTCCAGTGCTGCCATTGGTCGGTTGGGATCTCAGGTCTTGGCAAACGTGCGCGCTGCCCCATGGCAATTTCGCGGCCTTGCTCAAGCCACTTGCGTTCTGCATCGGCAACTTCGAAATCAAGAATGTTCACTTGATTGCTGAAGTTTTGAAGTTGCGCGGCCAATTGCGCCAAACGGGTTTTACTCCAAGAACCCACGGCGGTTTTCAATTGATCGCCTTGCGCTGTCATAATGAGCGCAAGATCGTTTTTCAAATCACTTCCCTGCCATACGGCGATATCGCGTACTTTGGATTCTTCCCAAGCCAAATGACTTAGCATGTGATGGAAATCAGCAAAGTGACGGGTTCGTCGCACTTCACGCACCAATTCCAAGGGTATTTCACGTTGCGTCTCGGCGGTTAACACCGTGTAAAATACGCTGGGGTCCTGATTTTTCGCCAGAAATGCCTGAAGCTGTTGCTCCATGGTTCCATACAATTCTTGATAACGCAGCACGGAGGCACGCACACGATCCCACTGGCAATTCACAAAATAGGTGGTGCCCTGCAACACGTACGCTTCAGGAATATGGCGTTTGCTAAAATAGGGTGACGAAATACTTTGTATTTGTCCGAGCGCCGCGCCATAATTTTCCATCTGAAAATAGGCCCAAGCCGAATCAAACAGTGCATTAAACCATGGCTCAGACAAACGGGCCACTTTGCCAAACGCCTGGGTCGATGCCTCAAACTGCCCCGCACCATACAACACGCGGCCCAATGCCAAATGCGCAAGATTGAGGACTTCTTGCTGCTCTGCAGTTGCATGGGCTGGATCAATCGACTTCACTGCTTCTCTGAAACGTGCAAGCGCAGCATCATCCTGACCGCGTTTTGAATACACAAGCCCAAGAAAATACTGTGCTTTAGGATAAAGAATACTGCTGCCATCCACTGCTTTCAAAAAGGTTTCGGCATCGGATAACTTGTTTTTTTGAACCGATAATTCCCCTAGCAAAAAGTTAATCTGTGCAACTTTGGCCGGCTCTAGTTTTCCAAAAGCTTGGCTATCAAGATATTCGCTGAACAGACTTGGCACGATCAAGTGATCGTGAAGCTCTGCCTGAATGTCCAAAAGCCCTTGTGCGGCATTCAAGTAAAAACGATTGCGCTTACCCGATTTAAAAACATCGGTGTAATAAAAAAGTGCGGGGACATAGAGGCCCATTTTACGAAGGGATTCCGCAAGATAAATCTCCGATTCATCACGCACCTGCGGATCACCATCAGCCCGCAAAACATCATAAAAACTGTAGGCTGCCTGCTCATAATTGCCGTCACGATAAAGGCGCAGGCCTTCTTGTAACGATTGCGCATGGGCTGAACCCACCACGCCCAGCAGAGCGATAGTCACAACGAAAAAATGGCGTCGCATCATGCCCCTCATGTTTTCCCCTAAATCAGGACGCTAAAGCCGAAAATGAACATGATATTGTTGCGTATCTCTGTGGTTGTATTGGTATCTGTACTGCCCACCCCCACTTTGCGATCTGCATAGACGAAGTCACGTACTTCGAGCTTAAGCCCAAACATCTTGCTAAAATAGAAGCGCATACCACCGCCGAGACTTCCCGCAACTTTCCACTCATCGGAAAAGTCAGCAGGCGATCGCAAACCACGTCCTGCGCCAACCAATCCCGAACAACCCCGTGAATTGGCCACACATGTTTCTTTGGTTTGCGCCATACCTGCACCTGCAGTGACATACGCGTCGTAATCGATGAGGGTATTGTAGCCCAAGAAGCTAAAACGAAATTTGCCGTACAAAGCCGAGAGCTGCAAATTCAACCCACCGAAATAGGTCATCTGCTTGAGACTCACTTCATCAGGGTGCAGGCCCTCTTCGCTGAAGAGATCTTCAACGGTGCTTGAGTAGTAAGAATACATTCCCTTGGGGATGCTACTTACAAGTTCAATCGCCAAGTTTTCTCGAAAGTGATACGCAGCCGAGAGGCCACCGCCCACAAAACCCACAAACTTAGGGTTCATGGAACCGAAAAACATCGGTGTGAGCTCAAACTTGCCTTTTTTGGAGTAGGCACGTTTCTGAACAACGTACGCAGATTCATCGCCACTGTACACCGAGCGCTCGGATTTATCATCCGCCGCCACCGCCGGCAGTGCGCTTAGTGTAAGAAGTAGCCCAAGTCCCCAATGTGTAAAGCGCATGGAATACCCCACTAAAACAGCATCGAAAGGCCACCTTGGCCAAAGTAGTATGACGAAAAGATCGACGACGCGCTGTTGTCACCCTTGAAATTAAACGTGTCGCGAAACCCCATGTAGCGAAATTCACCCTTAAGCGCGATACGCTCGGTGATAAAAACCTTGAGTCCCGCCCCTGCCGTAAGATGCGCTTTGGCACCCCCAAACATGCCACCGTCAAAAGCACTACCGCCATTGAGTGTATAATTGGAGTCCCCATTGCGCGTTGCCGTCACCGTACGGGTGCCGTTCACGCCACCGCCCAACAAGGTGTAGATCTGAAGACTTACCGCCATCTCACTCACGATGTTGATTTTTCCGTAGAGAGGCGCCCATATGAGGTAAGCATCGGCTGTCCCGGTGATCTGTTTGGCGTCAGGCAAGTTCGGCGACACATTGCTACCGCAATCCGTGCAATTCACCACTTTACGACCAATCACACCGCCGCTGGATGTCACCAAACTGTTGAGCGTTCCATGCAAGTAACCGATGGATCCGCCAAGCGCGAGTGAACCCCACAGGTAATGATTGACATCGACCACCCCGCCCATGTGCGACGAATACTTGTCGGTCACACTCCCGGAGAACATCATGCCAATTTCAGTTTTGCCCCGCAGAGGATGGGCTTCACCTAACAACATAGGAACTTTGGTGAAGTCTTTGTCCTCAAACGGATCGAGGCGGTAACTTGGACCTGCTGCGTGCGCAGGCGCGGCCAACGCACCCACCAGCGCACCCACCAGTGCAATAAAAAGTACGTTTCGTTTCAGTCCTTGAAGCACGCCATGCCTCCCAATCGATCGCCCATCGTGGTTCTATCACATACATCTAGGCCGTTTCAATCCACGATTTTGACGATGCGCGTTGCAAGATCATGTTCCATGATCACAGCAACGTGGTAATCAGTGCTTATGTCTACCGCACGCAACTACAAGATCGAGATCAGTGGATTGCACGTACTCAACGCACGCATCGGCGTTTATGAACGCGAACGTGCTTTACCACAACGCCTTATCGTTGACATCACGCTAAATATCTCGCGATCTGATCTATGCGACGAGCTCACAAGCACCATTAACTACTCGTCCGTTGTGCGGTGCATCAAAAATGCATTGGAAAGTCATCATATGAACTTGCTTGAAACCGCTTGTGATGCAGTCGCTCAGGCGATTTTAGGGCAATTTAAGCCCAATGACGTCCTCGTCAAGATTCACAAACCCGGCGCAAGCGCTGAAGCCGATGTGGCCGTCGAAGTGATTCGAACGATGGCACAGGTTCCACCTCTCTGCTAAGCTACCCTCCGTGGCAACCGTACTTCTTGTTGACGATGAAGTGAATGTTCGTAAAGTCCTCGCGGCCATGCTGCAGCAGGAAGGTCATGAGACCGTTCTTGCCAGCAATGGCCACCAAGCGCTCATACGTTTGGCACAAGGGGACATCGATGTATTAATTACTGATCTGCGCATGCCAGGCATGAGTGGTTTGGATTTGCTGCGCGAAGTGCACGAAAAAGATCCTGAGCTTCCGGTGATTGTGATCACCGCCCACGGTAGCGTCGAAACGGCGGTGGTCGCACTCAAAAATGGTGCATTCGACTATATTACCAAGCCGTTTGAGAAACATGACTTGGCCACGGCTGTTCGCAAAGCAGCAGGTGTGCGTCAAGCCGAAGATGCACAAGCCCCCATCGGCAACAAAACCAATCGCCGCTTGGTGGGAAACTCCGACGCCATACGCCACCTTCACGATGTTCTCGATCGTGTGGCTAACACGCCATCCACGGTGTTGATCAGCGGTGAGTCGGGGACGGGCAAAGAATTGGTCGCAACAGCACTTCACTATGGAAGCAACCGCTGCAACAAAGCATTTATCAAAGTGAATTGCGCTGCCATTCCCAAAGACCTGCTTGAAAGCGAATTTTTCGGACATGAAGAAGGTGCGTTTACGGGTGCCATCAACAGCAAACCCGGGCGCTTTGAATTGGCCGATGGCGGCACGCTTTTTCTTGACGAGATCGGCGAGATCCCACTTTCGACGCAGGTCAAGTTACTGCGCGCACTGCAAGAGTCGGAATTTGAACGCGTCGGCGGTATCAAAACCATTCATGTCGATATTCGCGTGGTGGCCGCCACCAATCGCAATCTGATCGCCGAAGTGGCCAAAGGAAATTTTCGCGAAGATCTATTTTATCGACTCAATGTCGTGCCCATTCATTTGCCGCCCTTGCGTGAACGCCGCGAAGATATCGCCGAACTCGCACAGCTTTTTGTGGATAAATACAATGCGCGGCTTAATCGTTCGATACGAGGCATCGACGCCAAAGCGTTGGTCAAATTGAGCGATTATTCATGGCCTGGCAACATCCGGGAATTGGAAAATGTCATTGAGCGTACTTTATTGTTCACCGATGGCGATATGATCACGCAAGACAATCTCCCTGCTGAAATCGCCATGCCCCAGAGTGAACCGTCATGCATCCTGGGCACACGTAAGTCGGAGACAAGCACACCCATGCGCGACATCGTACGCGCTGCCACCGAAGAATTAGAAAAAGACCTGATTGTACGCGCTCTGGAGCAAACCAGCGGGAATGTCACGCGCGCGTCACATTTATTACAAATAAGTCGCAAGGGATTGCAAAATAAGATGAAAGAACTTGGATTGCGCGAGCCCGACCCCGAAAACTGAAGTATACTTTTAAACCGGCTTCACCATGAAAAAGTGAAAATGGTCAGATTTCTTAGGTACGTTCTTTCTAAATTTAATGGAGAGTAAGATGCAACGTCAACAATCTGTCCTTGTTGTGTGCGCGTTTTTACTTGTTCATTCTCTAGCTGGATGTGGTGACATCGGAGGATCTTCTTTAGGATCCATCGACAACACTTCAGACTCAAACAGCGAGGAATACCAAACCCTCAATTACCAGTGTGCCACCGAAGATATGTTACCTAGCTCGCACATTACCCGCAGTATTGCTGGAGGGCGTCAGGTCGCAACCAAGGGCATCGCCAGGATGGTGACCATCCTGATGAATTTTCAAGATGCCAAAGCATCAGACATGTTTACGAAAGCAACGATGTCGAAAACGCTGTCTGAAGTTCGTGCCTATTACAACACAGAAAGCAAAGGGCAGTTCAAGATCAACAATGACCTCAACGGTGACACGGTCGATGATATTTACACCGTGAATATCGCAGCCAACATCGGCGGTGGCTGCTTTAATGTTCCGATGGATTTTGACGGCTGGACAAAACAAGCAATCACCGCGCTCACTGCATTGGGCGTCGACGTCAACGGCGTGCATTTGTACATGCAACTCCCTCAGATCAAAACATGCCCCTATTTCTGGGGCATGGGCAGCGTCGATGGACGTTGGATGTGGCTCAACTACCCACTCACGTCCATCTTAGCCCATGAATTCGGGCACAACCTCGGTATGAATCACGCCAATACCGATCCTGAAAATGACAACACGTCTAAGGAATATGGCGATGCTTCCGATATCATGGGACAGGGTAATTTGATCAGCTTTAATGCGGTCAATCTTAATTACCTGGGCTGGATGAGCAATTGTCCCAATTGTATCAAGCCTCTCGCCAACGATACATCGATGACATTGTCACCGATCAAATTGGCGCTTGAGAATACCCACCAGGTGATTGCGGTATTTGATGATGCAACCAACACCGACAAACAGTATTTTCTGTCCAACCGCGCAAAGACCTATGAAGATTTTGGGTCGCGTTTTGCCAACGGAATTAGCGTTCATTATGGTTTTCGAAGCCGGTCAGGGAGCAGATATATTGGCACGCTCACCCCCGGCGTCGCATTCACCATTCCCAACACATCCTTTGTCGTCAAACATGTGAGCAATGGAACCGAACCTGGTGATGTCGTGGTCTCACGCGGCACACCGACCACGCCTCCTCCTCCTCCACCACCCCTGGTGACCTGGCCTGTGGATTGCACAAATACCACCCACCGCAACAATACACCCTTTGCAGGAGGCGATGGCAGCACGACCATGCCCTATGTGATCTGTACACCAACCCAATGGAATGCCATCGCAGCCAACAGTGCCACATTCACCAAAACATTCATGCTGGGTAACAGCATCAATTTTTCAGGCAGTGCAGTCACCCCCATTGGCACCACAACCCTGCCTTTTGGAGGCATATTAAACGGTAACAATTACACGTTATCCAATATTAACATCCTATCAACCAACACCAATGCCGTAGGCCTATTTGCCAATACCAGCAACGCCCTCTTGAATGGATTTACGTTGGATAACCTCATCATCACAGGCAATGGTATTGCCACCGGCGGTGTGATCGGAACAGGAATCAACACCACAATCCAACATGTGCGGATCACGCAAGCCCGTATCACGGGAGACGTCGTTGTAGGTGGCATTGCAGGCACACTCAACAACAGTATCCTTTCTGAATCAACTCTAAGCGGTACGCTCTATCACGGCGGTACAGCGAATGGTGTCGGTGGTATGATCGGCGTCATGACAGGAGGCATTCTCTCTAACTGCGCTGTTAATCCACTGACCATCAGCACCACCACCGTGAACCCAAGTGGGATTAGCAACGTGGGCGGCCTCGTCGGCATGGTCACTGCCCATGCAGATATCAACAATGCATACGCCCGTGGCGCGATCACCTATTCAGCAACCGCTATAGTAAGCAACATCGGTGGTCTCGTAGGCCTATTGCAAGATAGCCGTCTGGCAGACGTGTTTGCCTATATGAAGATGACCATGCCACTGAACCCATCCATCGGCGGCGCCGTAGGCGCAGTCGCTGGTACAATTACAAAAACAGGGATCCGATGGAATATGGCATATAGCCGGGTATCAACCAGCGCGATCGGTGCCAATGCCACAACCAGACATATTATCAGCGCCACCTATTGGCGCAACAACGTAGGATACGACACAACGCTGTGGGATCTGCGTGATGGGATGCTGCCGCGATTGTTTATTGAGAATTAAATTTGAACAACCTGGATCCCCGCATTCGCGGGAATCCAGACCCTCGAACTACTTCATTGTAAAAAAGAACGTAGCACCGCGATCGATCTGGGCATCGACCCAGATACGACCGCCATGGCGCGCAATAATCCGGCTCACCATAGCGAGCCCAATGCCCGTGCCTGAGAATTGCTTTTCAGAATGAAGACGTTGAAATGGTTCAAAGATCCTATTGGCATAGGCCATATCCAATCCAGCACCATTGTCGCGAACAAAGAAAATCGTTTCACCTTCCCGATGATCCATACCAACTTCAATCATCGCATTTGATTTCTGCGATGTAAATTTCCATGCATTGCTCAGAAGATTATCCAACATAATAGAAAAAAGATTCGGATCTGCATCCACAAAGAGATCCTCAGCGATCTTGACTTCAACCTTTCGTTTGGGTTCCCGCTCTTCAAATTCTCTCAAAATCTTCCGTGCGAGCACTGTCATATTGATCCGTTCACGCGACAACGAAACACGTACGCATTGTGAAAACCTTAACAGATCATCAATAAGAAGTCCCATGCGTTGCGTGCCAGACTCTATCCGCTGAAGATAGCCACATCCCTGTTCATCAATCTGACTGGCATATTCATTGCGTAATATATTGCTGAATCCTGAAATTGTCCGAAGAGGCGCCCGAAGGTCATGTGAAACAGAATAACTGAATGCTTCCAATTCATGATAAGCACGTTTAAGATCCTCGGCCCATTGACGTCGCTGACGCGCAAGTTCCAAATGGGATTGGACACGCGCAAAAAGCTCGCGGGAAGAAAATGGTTTGATGATATAGTCATCCGCCGAAGTTTCGAGGCCTTCGAGAACCGTCTCCTCGCCTGCGCGCGCAGACAACAATATGATAGGAAGCTGACTCGTCCTTGGGTCTTCACGCAGCGAACGCAAAAGTCCGAATCCATCCAATTTTGGCATCATCACATCACTTAACACCAGATCGGGTGGGTTATTAAAAATTGAAATAAGTGCAGCTTCGCCATCTTCGGCCACATCCACATGCCAACGTGTGGAAAGAAGTCGACACAAATAGTTGCGCATGTCAGCGTTGTCATCGACCACAAGAACACGACCGCGTTTTTCGTCGGATCTTACTTCAGTTTTTTCATCAAAAAGGACATGCTGATTTTTCTCGGGCGGAAGAGTCATATCAGATTGAGTTCCATCACCCCATTGTGATGCTTCAAGAACATAGGATGCCGCCGTATTTGTAACATTCGCAGTAACAGCACGATCGGGTTGACTATGTTCCTCAATGTATGAATTCATCCTAGGAATAGACACAGTAAATGTGCTGCCTTCGCCCTCAATACTCGAAACGCGTATCTCTCCTTCATGATGTTTTACAAATTCATACACCAACGAAAGTCCTATCCCCGTTCCTTCGAAGCTACGCCCAGTCGCGTTTTCGACACGATGAAAACGTTCAAAAATATGTGGCAATTCATGAGACGGTATCCCGATCCCACTATCACGCACCGTGAGTTCCACATGGCCATCATGTGCACGCAGAACCACTGAGATCTCACCCTTGAAAGTAAACTTGAAAGCGTTTGAAATCAGATTGAGAACAATTTTTTCCCATTTCGATGAATCAAGCCATACAGGTTCAATCGATGGACAATCGATCACAAATCGAAGTCCTGCATGCTCAATCAATGAGCGAAAAGAACTCGCCAAATCTATTGTAACAGCCGAGATGTCCGTAAGGGCAAACGCCATATGGAGACGACCCGCCTCTATACGCGAAAAATCAAGCAGGCTATTCACAAGTCGTAAAAGCCGAATCGCATTGCGGTGAACTGTTGCGAGATTTTCTCCCTGGAGTGATTTTTCCGGCTGTCCAAGGGCATCTTCAACAGGACCGAGTATCAATGTCAGTGGTGTCCGAAATTCGTGAGAAACATTGCTGAAAAAAGTTGTTTTTTCACGATCGATCTCGGCAAGTGCCTCCGCACGTTTCTTCTCGACTTCGTATGCGCGCGTATTGGCGATAGTGCTCACCAATTGTTCGGCCGTTGAACGAAAAAATCGCTGATATCTATCATCCAAGGGCCGGTGGAGACTGATACCCGCAACCATAAAAGCGTAGGGTTTCGATCGTCCTGCCAGAAATAATGGAAAAACAATGGCTCGTTCGGGACACGCGTTCTCACGATCGACAGGCAATCGGTCAAAACGTACAGAAAGATTGTCAACAATCACTTCATGCCCAGTTTGCATGGCTTGGTCAAAGGGCCAGAACGATGCGTTTGCATCATCCTGCGATGGATAGGCATCCCAACCGCTTACCGCAACACGTCGTACAGTGTCATTTTTATCATCCAGAACGTAAAGAATAACAAATGGGAGATCAGAACCGTTGGTCGAAAAAACATCGACTGCCATGGGATATATTTCGTCTTCCGATTGTGCTTTGCCTGCCTTTTCGCTCAAATCGTGCAGCATACGGATCTGACGTTCAGCCTGAACTTTCAGCGTCGTTTCTTGCACTGTGGCAAGGACACCCCCCATGTTACCTGCGTCATCAGGCACTGCGCTGAATGAAAACGTAAAATACCTTTCTTCCGCCATGTCTCCATTGGTAATGAAGAGCAGGAGGTCCTCCGTCCATGTTGCGGGACCTCCTTCTTGAATACCGCGCGCCATGGGACCCACAACATCCCAAATCTCAGACCAGACCTCTGCACCTGGCGCTCCAAGAGACGCGGGATGTTTGTCCTTCAGAATAGCGCGATATTCATCATTGTAGAGCTGAAGCAGATCGGGCCCCCACCATACGAACATGGGGAATCGATTTCTGAGCAGAACACCCAGAACGGTCTTGAGGCTCGTGGGCCATGCTTCAGTGGGGCCAAGTTTTGTTTTCGACCAATCCGTAGAGCGCATCAGTGCGCCCATCTCACCCCCGCCTGTAAACACATCTCTAGGATCCGATTCAGAATGCATCGCGTACCGTCTCTAGAAAAAAAGTTTATCTATCGTACGACGTAATAGAATCACACAAAAAGCCACTGCCCCAGGCAAAGACTGATATTCATATCAAATACTAGACAACAGTCATAAATGATTCAACTTAAAGCATGATAAATACATTAACAAATCTAATAAACGAGATGGACTATGTGCTGCTTTTCGAACTCGGCGAATCACTCCGCAAGTATGAAAACATCGATGATCTCGCCGAAGCAATCACGAAAAGGACCGCAGAGTACCTTCATGCATCGCGATGTCTCCTCAGTGAGATCGATTTGACACACAACGCATCGGTGACACGGCGAGGTTACAGCCCCAACTTCCCCCTAACGCCTGGTTCATATCCTCTTTCCAACTGGAACCCTAGCACCATAAGAGACATGACACAGGGCAAGTCAGTCATCATCTTCAATGCTGAAACAGATCCAAGAACGGCGAGCACCTTCGAAACAGCGCATCGGCCGAATGGCCTCGTTGCACTTGTGTCTATTCCACTGATGCAAGAAGGGCGATGGGTTGGTGCATTCACCGTGAGCGATCATAAACCCCGGGTGTGGACTCCTCGAGAAATCACACTCATTCAAGTCATCGCTGAAAGGGCTTGGCTATGGTACAAGCATATTGATCTCATCGACAAGCTGCGCGTTCTCAATATCGATTTGCAACAACGTGTCGAAGAACGCACCAGAGAACTTTCTCTCACCACAGAAAAAGAACGTTCACTCTTCAATGCGATCCCTGATCTCATCTTTGAACTCAGCCGAGAAGGGGTCTATTTATCTTACAAAGGAGATCTAACGAACCTGCACATCACCCCTGATTTTTTCATCGGTAAAAATATTTCTGATGTACTTCCAAAAGATGCCGGCCTGTTGGGACAAACGATGCTACAGCGTGTTCTCGCAACGCGCTCTCTCCAACAAGAAGAGTACAGCTATAGCAGCAATGGTCACGAACGGCATTACGAAATAAGAATGGTGCCCGTGGGTAAAGATCGGGCCCTCGCCCTCGTCAGGGACATCACTGAAAGTACAATCCAGAAAAATCAGCTTCGAGAAATAAACACATTGTTCAAACTCTCCCCCGATATGCTATGCACGGCAGGTCCCGACGGCCACTTCCTACGAATGAATCCATCATTTAAGATCCTTGGGTACACCGAGGAAGAACTGCGTGCACAGCCCTTCATTGCGTTTGTTCATCCAGACGACGTAAAAAAAACACTGGAGCAAACAAACAAATTAAGACAAGGGTTCCCCACCAGTTATTTCGAAAACCGTTATCGTTGCAAAGATGGATCGTACCGATGGCTCGCATGGACCTCAATTTCCGACGAACATGGGACACTCTACGCGATCGCCCGTGACATGACACAACGAAAATTTGAAGAAGAACGATACCGCAATATCATTGAAAATGTTCCTGCGGCCATTTGGGATGAAGATTTAACCAGCATAACACACACCCTTGATCGCCTAAAAAACGATGGTGTGACAGATATTCGAACGTATTTGATTGCACGTCCAGATCTTCTTGATTCGCTTCTTCATCAGATGAAAATTATTGACGTGAACACCCCCAGTTTAAAGATGTTTCAAGCAGAGACAAAAGATCAATTCATTGCATTCATTCACGATATTTTCCTCCAACAAACACGCGCACTGTTTATAGAAAAGTGTGTGTGCCTCGTAAATCATCAATCCCAATACTCTAGCACATTGGCGACAAAAACACTGCAAGGCACACCGCTCAAACTGATGGCCTTTATCGCATTCATCAATGAAGGTGCGAAAACAAGAGGTATCATCACAATGATGGATATCACCGCCCGTGAACTTTTACGTTCCAATCAAGAATTGCAACGGTTTGCCCATGTTGCATCCCATGAGCTACGCGCACCATTGCGGGCCATCGATCATCTCACAACATGGCTAGAAGAAGATCTCAATGAAATCCTCACTCCCAAGACACGTGAAAAAATGAAGATCCTGCGCCAACGTGTTGACCGAATGAATCATTTGATTACCGACTTACTGGAATATGCGAGCATCAGTAACGATGTTCAGCACACAGAAGAGATTGTTGATGTGAACAGGCTCATTTCGGAAGCGATCAATTTGTCCAACATACCTCAAGGCTTTGTCGTTGAAACGAAATGCAATATCCCCCCCATCAAAACAGCACAACTTCCACTCAAGCGTGCCTTCATGAACTTGATTAGCAATGCAATCAAACATCACGATAAAAAAAAAGGACACATCGTGATTTCCGCACAAAACAAAGGCAAAGAGATTGAGTTTTGTATTTCAGACGATGGCCCCGGCATTCCAGCCAAGTTCCATACGAAAGTCTTTGAGATGTTTCAAATGATCAAGCCGCGAGACAAAACAGAGGGAAGCGGTATAGGTCTTGCACTTGTCAAAAGCATGGTGAATGACATGGGTGGTTCCATCATGGTAGAATCACATGGCCGCGGCACAACATTTCGATTTACTTTGCCCAACCACGTGGAACATCCCACTGAGCTCATATTACATTAGGGTATGTCATCATTTACCAACGTTAGAATGGCTTAAAACGTTCCTACAAAATCTAAATATTTCCACCACGCAAGCGAAATCACAAAAACGAAAATAACCAACACAATCCAAAAACCGCGCCTGGGCATGCGTGTGACATGTTCTTCAGACACTTCATCATCTGCTAACTCTCCAGATGCATTCACAATATTTGTAGTATGAAGCGCTTTAAACGGGATCCCTGGCACAACCCCAGGAGCACCATGGGTCGCGTCCATAGGGATCGCCTGCTTTTCATCCAAGGCGCCGATGGCCTCAAATTCTTCTTCAATCAGCCGAATAAATTCAGGATTTTCTTTTTCAGGCATCACTTCGATCCCCCTATTTCCATGGTAAATTCTGCCACAACCATCCCCGGCTTTTGCGGAAATTTCCACGCCCCCACCACAGCAAGAACACATTCACGTGCAGCAGAATCAACCGGCCAGTCACTGCGTATTTCAACTTTTGTGACATCCCCCAAAGCTGAGATCATCCATTGTAAAACGATGCGACCCGATTTTTTTTCACGGGCAACACACGCATCAAGATCATGCCTATTAAATTCCAAAACATGCTGAATTTCTTTGTATGATAAGGCACCGTACACGATACGATGAAGCATCATCGGCAGAGCATGGTTCGTGGATGAAAACGATCCTGTGGATAACAGCAATTGCGCAAAACGGCCTTCTTGTTCCGGGAACCAGGGCACAGGTACAGGGAGAGACGCCCCTAACATCATAAGAAAAACAACACCATGCACAACAAGTGAAAGCCCCACTGCTGCGATTGCAGCCCTATCCCACGCAACAGATCTTGCGGATTTATCAATATACGCATCCGACACCATACGAAGTGTAAACGTCGCGCCTGACCACGCAATACGTACACGAGTGGTCGGATTGATCTCGATCCGCCATGCATCTTCAAAATCATTTTCTATCGAAGCAAAGCCAGATGCAACGGCCTCTTCAAGGCTGTAGGTTGCACCTTGAACCACAACCTCACCCGTCATGCCCACAGCAACACATGCAAAAGGTCGGCCATCCACAAAACGCACCAAAGGAAATGGACACACCGGCAACCCGCCGCACGCAAGCCCTATGTCATCATCACCCCGATCGCCAATCCATAGGCCATGAGGCGATTTCAAATGCTCCACACGTAACAATTCGTTGCCATTGAGATAACACATTTCAAGCAACGTGAGATCTTCATCGTTTTCGTCGACCTCTAAAACAGGCATCACATCATCCTGTTCTATTTCTTCCGAACGAAGAGTCGCATACTCGGAAACAAAAAGTTTCACGCCCCCCAATCGGATCGCATCGTGGGCATTGAGCATGCCATGCCATGCACGTCGACCATTCACCTCGATATCACCACCCCCGGAACAATCTAAAAATTCGATGCCACCATCGGTGGCCGTAAGTTGCAAATGAACAGGTTGCACACCATGATCTTCGATGATGCAATCACAACTTGGTCCAGAGCCAATCGTCACCACATCCGAGATATGCAAAGAAAAAGATCGGTGTTCGGTAGAACACCCTGGACGAACAATATCGAGAGTAAGCCTTACGGCCATTTTGAGACCGCTTTCATACTTCGTTGACTATTCGATCGATTGCCATGAACTATTATCGCAACAATGGCCCAAACCGCGAAATTTTGTTAAGACTATGATATTATGTTGTTGATTACTTTCCTTATTATGACCGCCTCAGAGCCCCAATCTGATTTACCCTACACGCATGTCACGCTCCATACCGACCACGGTTCCGTCATGGTCGATGCGCAGGTGGCAAACGATGTGCCCAGCTGGTCCAAAGGCCTCATGTATCGGACCCATATGCCCCCCCAAGAAGGCATGCTCTTTGTGTTTCCCCGTGAAGAAAAACGAAGTTTTTGGATGCGTAATACACCGCTCGAACTGGATATTATTTTTATAGGCAATGACCATACGGTGGTGGGCATCGTTGAACGTGCTACCCCCAACAGCACCCACAATCGAAGTGTTGATGCCTTATCGCGCTACGTGCTCGAAACCCATGGTGGATTTTCGCGCAAACATGGCATTCGCAGAGGAGCACGTGTTTCATGGATATTACCCAAGCCATGAACCGACGATTCTTGATGGCCATCGCTGCACTTGCAGTTTTTTCGTTGGTGCTTTGCGTCATCCCTCTCTTTCATCTTCTAGGTTATGAGTACGCACAAGCCATCCTCATATTTTCCATGCCATGGGCGCTGGCTCTTGCAACACAAAACATCCCCATTAAAACCGCTTTTCTTCAATCCCTTGCACTGCTCATTTTCCCGCTCATCGCCGCACTTATCAACGCGGTTCGTGTACAAAACTGCAATATCGCCACAGGACTTGGCCTCTATGCATTATTGCCAGTCATCGGCGTTTGCTACGCAACATCGTTTGGCGTCTTGCTCACCATTTTAAAAAGACAAAGCAATATCCGACGTGCTGGACTTTGGGCGGTTGGGATCGCTCTTGCCCATGCATGTTTCAGTGCATGGCGATTTTATCATGAACCCCCTATTTTCGTTTTTGACCATTTTTGGGGATATATCCCCGGCGCCATCTACGACGAAGCCTTAGGACTCGATCGACGCCTTCTTATCTTTCGACTCGCCACCCTTGGCCGCACGATGATGATCCTTTCCATCACGATGCTTTTGGCCCAAAGACATCGCCATCGCATCATTGGGATATTGATCTGTCTTGGGGTATTTTTTGCCGTCGATCCAATGCTAGGTTCACGTTTTGGATATCGGATCACACGAGTAGAAATTCAAACGGCATTGCCCACCGTCATTACACGCCCAGGCCTTGTGATTCATCTTCCCAAAAAAATACCGCTCGATCTTCAAGAACGCATCGCCGATGATCATGCGTATCGCTTGGCTCAAATTCAAGAACATCTTCAAGTGACGAAGACACCGACCATCCACAGCTACATGTATTCCAATGCTCAAGAAAAAGGTCGTCTCATGGGCGGCCATCATGTGATGTTTGCAAAACCATGGCATGCAGAAATTCACATCCATGGGGTCCATTCACCCCACGATGTC
Organism: Bdellovibrionales bacterium; assembly: GCA_005801425.1. Classification (GTDB taxonomy): domain Bacteria; phylum Myxococcota; class XYA12-FULL-58-9; order XYA12-FULL-58-9; family SYDY01; genus SYDY01. The sequence continues at coordinate 39,209 of SYDY01000113.1, forward strand.
ATGGCCCATGAAATGGTGCATGCGGTGGCCGCATCGTTTGGAAGCCGATTGTTGGGTGTGAGTGCACGCTATGAGCTTGGCATCAACATGGGGTTGGTCGAAGGTCTCGCAACCGCATTGAGTCCTGAGCGTGGAGATCTTGATTTGCATCACTGGGCGAGGGTGTTGATGGCATCTCCTCAAAAATCCAATGTTAAACGAATCATGTCAAGTGTCGCATTTTGGCAAGAAGCCCCTGGACAAGCTTACACAGCTGCTGGGTCATTTATTCGCTTTCTTCTGGATACACGAGGCCCAGAAGCACTCAAAGCCGCATATCGCAATGGAAGACTTGATGCGGCCTATGGGACATCGCTTGATACCTTGATTCAAAACTGGTTGCAGTTTCTTGAAACCATTCCCCTGGAAAAAACAAGTGTCGCTTTGGGGCATGACAGATTTCGTCATCCGAGTATTTTCAAAAAAACATGTGCCCGAGAAGTGGCGCTTTTACGCGAAGAAGCACGCCGTGCATCGCCCGCCCATGCCGTCGTTTTATTGGAAAGTGTTTGCAAACATCTCCCTGAAAGTGTTGATGCAAAAATAGATCTTGCGCTCGCCAAATTACGTGCGGGCCATGATATGGCGTTTATTGCCAATGCAGAACACTTGTGTGGCGATAACACCATGCATCCCACCCAAGCCATGCGATTGCATGATGCGTTGCTCAATATTTTTTGGTTGAAAGGCGATTTTTCACGTGCCCAACAAGAGCTTCAATGGCTCAGTGAAAATGCAGCAACGCTTGCAGACAAACGACGGCGTAAAGCACAAACTTGGGCACTTAACCTAAAACAGTCTTCGCTCAGTATGGCTTTGGGGCGATATCTCACCCAATCGACAAATACGAAAGAAGGCGAAGAGAACTTGATGCTTGCAAAAAAAACGTATCCTCATGACGTCACGGTGGATTATTTGATCGGGCGTTTTTTCGTAAATCATCACCAAGCACAAAAGAGCCTCGAATACCTCATACGTGCTGAAAAGCATCCTTTTAAGCCTTTTGCCTTTGAAGCAATGGCTTTGCTTGGTGATCAATATGGATTATTGAAACGATATCATGAGGCAGAAGAAACATATCTTCGGGCCGCAACTATCAGCCCGTCATCAGGTCCCCATGCCCATATGATGGACCAGGTCGCACGCATGCGATGGTATGAAGAACGATAAGAATAGGTGTTCTATTGTAGGGGCGCTTCGCGAAGCGCCCTTGCGGTTTTTGAATCAAAAATTTTAACGGGCGGTTCACGAACCGCCCCTACAAAAAGACAAAGACAGCGTTAAGGCGTTTTCACTTCAGCCTTCATCACAACTGCCCGGCCCACGAGCGCCACACCTGCAACAAATGCACCTGAACCACATTCAAATTCTTTGTCACTCACAAATGATTTATTTTTGTAATTGGACCTGATCTCCACAATCGCATTCGCACCTTTTTGAGCCGCTTTTCTTTGAAGATCAATCAATGCACTCAAAAATACCCATTGGCAGGCATCTTCATCGCTTTTATTGGCCGCGTTTGTTTTTTTATTTGTTTTTAAAACACCAAGATCTGTTTCAAATGCAATCTTCGCATCGCCGAAATAAAACTTAATATTCGGATCCAATTTTTCTTTGGCATCAATAGAGTCTAAGACCACCGAAATAGGATAATGTCCGATATCGTTGCGCGCCTGCGCCGGTGAAACCACACACAACAATGCGCCAACAACAAAACCTGCGAGAAATTTATTTTTCATGAGAGGAGTATGCCAGAGCAACATAATTTGTCGCAAGGTCTACCCTAGAAGACTATGATGGATCTCATGTTCACGCGTCCATCCAAAACTTCTTTTCTGCTATCCGTTATCACAACCGCATTCCTCTCCGCCTGCCAAAGCACCCCCGACAACACCCGTTGCCCAGCCGGTGTGCTTTGTATTGACAATGCAAATCTCGTCCCATGCAATTCAGACAGTGACTGCACACCGAACATTTGCTCCACCGAAGGTGCGCTCAACGGTTATTGCGACAATGGACAATTGTCTGATTTGGATCATGACAATATCTTCGACAGATACGACAATTGCACAAATTGCGACACGTGCGCCAACACAGACCAAGCCAATCACGATACCGATGAACTCGGCGATGTGTGCGATTCGGATGATGACGACGATGGGGTTTCCGATACGACAGACAACTGCCCACTCATCGAAAATCCAAACCAAGAGGACAACGATGGGGATGACTTAGGAGATGTTTGCGATCCGGATGATGACAACGATAGTGTTCTTGATGGAAACGATAATTGTCCACTCATCGCAAATACCAATCAGCTCAATACCGACCTAGATACCCAAGGTGACGTTTGCGATCCCGATGACGATAACGATTTGATTTCCGATGGAAGCGATAATTGTTCACTTCTCTCAAACCATGATCAAACCAATACCGATAGCGATGCATTCGGCGA
>SYDY01000114.1 GCA_005801425.1 Bdellovibrionales bacterium
CAGGGTATCGGTGCTCGATTTGTGCCGGAGATTGTTGAACCCGCACTTATTGACGAGATTATCCAAGTGTCCAACGAAGATGCGGGTTATTGGGCGCGTCGTCTTGCGAAAGAAGAGGGCATTTTTGCGGGCATTTCTTCGGGTGCAGCCTTGGCAGCAGCACTTGAGGTGGCCAAGCGTCCTGAAAACGAAGGAAAGCAGATGGTGGTGATCATTCCAAGCACCGGAGAGCGCTACCTGTCTACGTGGCTCTACGAAGATGCCTGATAATTCGTTTTACGCCCATTGTTTGCTTTGCCCATAGTAGTTATGACTATCTAAACCGACATGACCTTCGTGCATGGACGGATGCGCCGAATTTTGGTGTTGGTTTGCACTTTGTTCGTTATTTCCTGTGCGTCAGGCAAGGAAATTTCTGAGCGTTCGGACAATGGATTCAACTTTACGCAAGATGCGTTTAGCTCCCCTAATTTTGGTGGTGCTGATCCCGGGGCACGCATGCGTACTGCATTGGCTGTGCGCATGTTTGGTAAAGCAAACGTTTGTGAGGCCAATTCCGATCCATGTGTGCCCACGAAGCTTGCCGAAAATTGGATCGCAAGTGTGAATGCGACCCTTGAGGCTGGGCGAAGCGAGGGTTTTGCTGTTCTTGCGTTGTTGTTTCATCTCAAGCGATTGTCACCCCAGGATTTTGGTGCGGCCACCGTTGCCGCGCTTGAATTTGAAGACAATATTCCACTCAAAGAAGAACTTGCATATTGGGCTGCGACACAAAAAATTCCAGAGCTTCTTGAAGATACAAAAACATTTCAGGCCAAAGATGTGATGCCGTTTTTGCGGGAGATTTTAACGCCCGGGAAAACAGAAGCATGGCGGCTTGCCATCGCGATCAAAACAGAAGCAGGCTTCAAAGGGGGCCATGCGCTTGTGCCATTTGGGTACACGAATGGCGAGCGCGATGGGCTGTATTATCTTCGGGTTTACGACAACAACATTCCCCAAGAAGAGCGACGGATCACCCTTGATACGGTGGCCAACACATGGACCTACGATGGAAGCACAGACGCAAGCGCACCTCTGATTTATTCGGGCAACGGAACAAACGGTAACTTGCTTTATTTCGCACCGGTCACCCCACGCATCGGCGTTTTGCCATGTCCTTTTGCTGCGGGGGCAACGACCATGAGTGTTTCATCGTCAGGCGCTTTGAATGTGCTGGTGACCAATGAAAGTGGGGCACAAACAGGGATGCGCGATGGCGAAGTGATTGAAGAATCGGGTCGTGTGATGCCGTCGTTTTCAAAATGTACGTGCACGCCGCCGCGCACCATCATGGATACGTATGTTGATTTTACGGAGGATCAAACCATCGCGGTATCAAGTCTAGGTGAGTACACAGAAAACGGTGGAACACTCAATGTAACCGGCGAAAATTTTTCAAGCACGGTGACCGGCATCAGAACCGACGCTTCTAGCAGCGATACCATGAAGATCGAAAGTTTTGGAAAAAAAGTAACGTATCAAACCCAGAGCGACAGCGAAGTGTCGATGACAAGTTCATTTAGCGATGTGAGTTCCAACACAACGACACGCGTAATTGTAACCATCGGTGGGGCATCCACATCGGTGATTGTTGATGCTTCCAATCCTTCAAATATCGTCGTGGGCGCTGGAGGGGTGGCCAGTGGAACGTCGATCACCGTGACGGTGGTCAGCACAACCCTTGGTCAAACCAGGACAACAACAACAACATTCACAAGTGCAGGGACTGATGCGCAGGTTGAAGTGGATACCTTCAATCGTGTTGCCGATGTCAATACGGATGCCATTTTGGACCCATGCACCAACAATCAATGGGACGAGGGCGAGAGTGATGTAGATTGTGGCGGTGGTGGATGCGTTGATTGCGGTGTTGGGAAAAGCTGTACCAACGACAATCACTGTCTAAGCCCATTGGTGTGCAATACCAACCATGCGGGCTATGGCACCTGTGTGGCGATTGGATGCAGCGATGGACGACAAAATGGCCATGAAACCGATATCGATTGTGGCGGCGGGTGTTATCATAATCAAACGGTGTTGTGCGGTGGTGCTTGCCCACCGTGTGAATCGTATATCGCAATGGACCCGATCTATTACACCGCTCAAAAAACGTGCGTGAAATACGACGATTGCACATCCAATATTTGCATCAACGGAAAATGCCAAGGCAAGGCAGAAGTGGGCGCAGCAGTGTGGGGACTTGGTGCCGGAACCCTGTTGGTGACCATTCAAACAGAACCGCGCCCAGGTCAGACTCCACCGTATCTTGAGCAAATCACAAAGACACTGAATGCTTCTTCACGGAGTCCCTATTGGGAAATTTTGGGTTCTGCCTATGCCTACAAAGTCACCAATTTTGAAACATCATCACGCAATTGGAAATGCCGTATCACCCAAGGGATCTCCGGGTATGCACCCACCGCGGCAACGTTTCCTATTGTATTTGAATGCGGTGTTTCGAATACGGCACTGCGTGTGCAGTCTGACACGGTGTGTGGTGGCACTGTTAAGTACAATATTTCCATAGATGGGTACTACCATGAAAACATCCCCCATACGGGGTCGTTCAATACATGGGGACTTCTTAGTTCGCTGCCAGGCGCTCAACCTTCAACACAACCACTCAATTACTATTCCTCGTATTATGTCAAAATCGCGGAACAGCCGGAAATATTTCAAGGCATCAACAATCGATGGTACCACGAAACATGCGCGCTTGAAGGTGCTAACGCAGATGGCGAAGTCATCGGACGATTTGCATTTGAACCTTCCAAGGTGATCCGTCAAACATGCACATGCTCTGCCTGCTTTGATGATCCGGACAATTGTCCGCCGGATCCTGGTGGAGGCGGAGGCGGTGGTAGTGGCATAGCCGCTGCGTGTACGAGTGATACAGATTGCGACTCTAAAGATTGTCAATGCGGTGCAAACTCGGGCAGTTGCACAAACAACTCTGGTCACTGCGGTGCGGGCAAAAAATTATTTAACATCGCAACCATCGATGGCAGCACATCATCAGGAACGTTTACGATACCTGCGCAATGTTCCTCAATTTACGTCGAAGCATGGGGCGCTGCAGGAGCCTACGGGGGCAGCGACGATGGTGGTTTTGGTGGCGATGGCGGTGGATTCGGTGGCGGTGGATTCGGCGGCGGTGGATTTCTGCTGGTTGGTCAGGCGGGTGGCGCAGGTGGTTTTGCATCGGGAATTTTGTCGACCACGCCGGGTGATGAATTAACCGTTTGGATTGGTGAGGCCGGTCAGGTTCCCATTGCATTTGAAGAGAGCAATGGACGTGGAGGTCATGGTTCATTGTATGGCGTCTCTACGCCTGGTGGCTCAGGTGAGGGGGTATCCTTTTTTGGCGGCGGTGGTGGTGGTCTGACAAGCATTCAACTCAAGCGCAGCGGCACGGTCATTACAAGTTTCACGATCCCAGCGGGTTCAGGCGCGGGCGCACAAGCAGCAGGCATTGCTGTGGCGGCGGATGTTAGCGGTGATGCCAGTTCAAATGCCGGTGGTGATGCGGGGATTTCAAGTGCAGGCGGTGGTGGCGGTGCAGGAGAACCGGGTGGTACGGGTGCTCCCTCGGAAGAATTTAGCGGAACCACGCAATCGGGTTTTGCCGGAAATCCAGGAGCATGGGGAACTTTGCCAAGTGGTATCACATCGATCGATGGCCCAGACCCTGATGGCCCTCCAGAGGGTTCTGGCGCAACACCGGGTGGCACATCCTACCCAGACTACAGCGGTTTGTGTGCTTCAACGGCAGGCACTGGTAACGCGTGGGGTACCGCCGGTGATGGTTGTGTTGTTGTGAGGTGTATCGCGCCATGAAAAAACATCATGCCTTGTTTGTTTTCGTTGTATTTTCGTCGGTTTTTTTTACGGCATGTGATGCCAGTGAAGATCCTGCGTATGTGCCGAGTACAAAAATAAAAACGCAAGGGATCGACAATACGTTAAGATGCCCTGCAGGACAGGTGGCGTGGAATTTTGGAACACAGGCGCCTGATACGTCCACAAGTCTTTATCAAGATCAAGCAGGGGGTGATGCGGATATTCCGGTGAAATCACGTCCGGCCATCGATATTGTTTCTGTCATGTGCAACAGCGTTGGTTCAGAGACGGAAGCCGGTGCTGCACGTGAAAAATGCGGTGGCAAACAATCGTGCAGTTTTACACCCACCTGTGCACAAGGCATCACGGTGGTGTGGGAATGCGGCAACGGCGATCGTGGCCCAAACAACAATGGTTACAGTGCAACGATCACAGCACAGGCCGTGAATCGTGCCATGGCATTAACATGCAGTGTGCCAACGAATTCACCCACCACGGTCACGGAGCGCAAAGCATGTATCCCGGAGTTTTGCCGCGGTAGAACACGACGCAATTTGGATTTGCAATGCGTGCCTGACACTACAAAAATACCTATCGACGAAGAGGATGTTCAGGTTAACAATTATCGATTTAGAGAAGTGTACAGAGCCCGAACTGATCAAAACGCCGTAGAGTATAACGGACTGGGTGAAGCAGATGCGACGATCAAATCGCTTTACGACAATACCATGTACGAATTTACGGCCAAGGTGATTTATGGATTTGCACAAGAAGAACTTCCCGAAGAAGCCCGATTGGTCATGTGGTTTGCCGATGAATACATCCACAAAGGAAGTTTAGAATCCTTGCATGCATTTAGGTGCAGTGCTGGGACCTTTGATGTGGGCGAACGCAATGTCACGCAAGAAGGCGCCGATCGGGTTGTAAATATTAAAAAACGTATGGTGTTGTCCAAGGATTGCACGGCATCGTCCCGCTTAAATCAAGTCAAAGGCGAGGCCATTCGAAAATCAGGATTGCCCAATGGAACGGCATTTGATGCTGAATACGATTATGTAAGAACCAGGATTTATTTCTCGTTTGATCTTGAAGGGAAAACATTGTTCATGCCCAATGGGCACACGGAACTGTCGGCTTGTGTTCCCAATCCACCGGACTTCTTTTTTGAAAGAAGATCAAACAGCTTTGATATGGTGAGCTATTACGAACAGCGTCTATTGCATTCGGTGTTTACCCGCGATTTCACGAAATTTATTTTTAGAAATCCTACCCGTATCGAAATCGGTCCGCAGTCGGTTGCCGCACGCAAGGGCATGATCGATGTTCAATTGTATTCACCGCTTCCAACCACCATTCCCGTAGATGTGGAGTGGTACATGGGCAACGATGCGTGGACCAACCCATTCACATTGGCAGGTGAAGCCACACAGGGTAGCTTTGCAGGCAGTGCATGGCATGCGCAAGTCAACGGCCCCAGTGTTGCGCCACCCAACTTGCGTGCGCGTGTGTATCTGTTGCCATCGGATTATGACCCAAGTGTTGCGGTTTCGAGCGATTATCCAATCTTGGGTGAAATTCCACTGAGAACATCGATCCCCACAGGGAAAACAGTTTCTTCCGATTTAAACATATCGCCTTCCATCAAATCCATGTTGTTTAGAAGTGGATCGCTTTTGTACTTTGGCGACGATGCCAGTGAGCGAAGCTATGAATTGATGGTGTGCTTGGTGGCCGATCTACCTCAATATACCCTTGAGCCTCGAACGTATTTAAGGGGCGTGACTCCGCGCTACGAAATGGAAGGTTACACATGGCCGGGCAGCACTCCCCGTGATCCACCCCCGGATTTTTCATTGGGTTTGGGCAACACGGAAGATGCACAAGAAGCATGCACCCAAGAAGAAATTGATGACCCGAACAGTGGAAAAGACTGTTCGCCCTATCCCAATTACGCACCGGGGCGCGGGTGTCGATTTACAAAAACGCCTTTGATCTTAAGGGCCGATCGTTCGATCCGTCCTTTGGTGCCTGTGGGAAGCGAACCTTGGCCCGGTGTGCTCAGTGAATCGGCGTCGGGCAGCGATACCATGTCACAAACCATGGACAATGATGCACAGCGTAGATGCACGGGTAATGATTGCAGTACGGCCTCGCAAGCAGGCTTGCGAGGTGAAGGCGAATTTGGTCGTCAGTATTTTGCTACCAACAGCACGGGCGATATCGAAAACGGTGAAGGATTCAGTGGCGACGCTTCGGCCGAAGCACTTGGTTTTCAAGTGTTGGATCCTGCGGAAGAGGGTGCCGATGCGGATTGGCCATCCACGGTCGATGAGAATACACCACCCATTTCGATCACCATCGCACCGCCTTGGGATGCCATTGTCGGTACGTTGTCTGCGGCGGCGGGTGGATCGCCCATTGAATGGGACAAGGGCCGTTACTCAGGACGGATGGGATTGGGTGTGGGTTTCGGATTTAAAATCCCCATCCAAATGGGTCCTATTCCGGGCATGATCACCATCACAGCGTCGGTGGGCGTTGGTATTGAAATCAATCTTGAATGGCGCATCGCACCCGACGAGGACAACAGTTATCCGTGCATCCGTAGCGATCCCACAGAGGACGATACAGCAGATCACATCACAAATTGCATGGCAGTGATCGATACACCGATGACACAAGGCGATGCCCATCAGGCCTGTGCGTTAAAAGGTGGCCGATTGGCCGAAATACGGGATCAGACCGAAGCGGATAGGGTGAGTGTTGTTGCCGGTGAGAACGCGACGGGAAGTGAGATCAACAAGTTTTGGATCGGTGGACAGTTGGCGTACCGGTATCCGTCTTCGCAATGTGCGACGGCGTACAATGCCAGTACGTGCTTGAGCGGTTCAAGCACCACATGGCGATGGCTTTCAAACGATGAAAGCTTTGCGTCCTCAACGGCGCAACAGGCGGCGACAGTTTCAGGATTGTTTCAGCCGCAGGTGAGTGCAAGCTCAACGTTGATTGCCCCGATCCCAAATTATGCAGGCATTGTTTACCATGCGAATGTGAATACCTATTCTACAGCGGTTCAATCGCAATTGCATCGTCCTATCTGTGTGTTCGACCCTGTGGTTCACGATGATTTTCACCAATTCACATTGGGTGTTGGTCTGGGCGCGGGGGCGGGTATTGGCATTGGTTTTTGTGTACCAAACGACGATATTGGATTTTGTATCGAAGGCAGCATGAATCTGATCAGCGTGGGGATCACACCCCAATTCAGTTATGCCATGCATCGATTGACAAATACCGAAAATGAACACGCGGTGCATTCCAATATTAACGTTCAGATCCCATGGCAAATCGTGTTGCTTGAAGGTCAGGTGGATGCCTTGATTACCGCATGGTCATTCTTTGAAGCACGATGGACTCTTGTTCATTTTGATGGATTCAGGATCGCCGGCGGTATGCTGTATAACTACGATTCGCCAAGCATGGAGGCATTTCAATGAATATGAAATGGATGTGGATGTTGAGCGGCGGATTGCTTCTGGGTGGCGTAGGATCCGTGGGCGCATGGTGGGTGACATCCCGTGAATCATCATCAAAAATAATTGAAGCAACATCGCAGATTGCGATGCCACAAACACCTGTTGCACTGGCTGCGCCTTCTGTTGCAACGCCAACACCACCTGTTGCACGTGAATCTGAATGCGTATTTTCGGTGGAACAGGAAATTGCCTATGCGCTCACCATAAAAACAGAGGCCACCGTCAACAGCCCCATGCTTGGCATGGCATCACAAGGCACGGTTCCACCGCTTGTGAATTATTCTTCTTTGCGATTGGCGTTGAAGCCTCTTGCGGTTAACAAAAAACATGCGGTTCTTGTTGGAAAGTTTGAAATACGTGCAGACAATCAAACGTCGTTTTCACAAGATTTTAAATCACCGTTTTTGATTCGTATCTCGCATGATTGCAGCATTGCGGGATTTGCGTATTTTGAGAAAACGTCCCAATACACGGCACGTGTGCAGCAATCGTTGTTGCACGAATTGATGTGGCGTTGGCCAGCACAGCGTGAACCCATGACAGGTGAAAATGGCGTAGGTGTGTGGAACGGTGTGATGGCGTTGTCTTCCGATGCGACAAGGATCCAGCGACGGATCCACCACTATAGCAAAATTTGGGACAGCAATCAAGAACACGTGGTTCCTGAAGACAGTCTGGCCACGGTCATACCTGGTGAAGGCCCATGGTTTGCTTCGTTGTCCAATGAAGAAATTTTGAAGACCGATCATGTTCAAACACAAACCCAATTGCATGCGCAGAGCATGCGAGCATCGCCAGATGCCCTTCGCGATGTGCCCCACGAGATTGCATTGTATCGTTGGGACAATCTGCTTCCACGGAAGATAACCCATCGTGAGCCACGGCCGGTTACCGCGTTGGATGTGCGTGCGCGTGAAGCGGTGAAGCATCAAACACCAACACAGGCCATTGATGCCTATGTTGCGCGCGTGAAAAAAGGTGTTGGTATTGCGGACACATGGCCGCCTTTGACCGCGTATTTGGAAGTGCACCCCGAGGCAACACAAGACGTTGTGAAGTTTATTAAAATAGGTGATGCACCACCTGAAGCGCTTCAGAACATGTACATTGCGTTGGGGCGTGCACGAACACCTGAAGCCAAAGAGGCCTTGTTTTCGATCAAACGTGATAGCCAAGCACCGGTGTTTGAACGCACACGGGCCATGTTTGCCTTGATCGATCGAGATGATGTGGATGTGTCCCTTGCCAAAGAGCTTGGCCAAGACGCCATGGCCCTTGTGCTTGCGCCTACGCCCGGAAGCCGAACCTTAGCTGCTGAAGCGTTGTTGGCATTAAGCACCATGGCCGGTTTGCGTGATGAAAGCGATGTAAAGTCCGAAGCAGTTTCCATGATACGCATGCTTCTTTCGGACAATCAGCATGCACGTACGTTAAGCCCTGTGTTTGGCGCCATAGCCAATGTGGGCGATCCTGCCTTGTTGCCTTTGATTTCGAAACACACGGCATCGCCGGATGTTAAAATTCGCGCCGCTGCGGCGGTGGTGTTTCGCCGCATGCCCCCAGAAAAAAGCATGGATACGGTGATTGCATGGTTGCAACGTGAAAACAGTCCCCGTGTAAAACGTGAAATTTACCGTATTGTTGAGATGCAGTTGTTTGATGCAAAGATCCCAACACCCCCTGCACTTGTTGAACAAACCATCCGTGATTTTAATGCAACGGCTGAGCCCATCCACCGCAAAGCCAGTGTGCGTTTGCTGGGACGTGCCGTGGGAGAAAATCCTGTGATCCGAAAATTATTTCAAGCCGAAGCCAGGCGTGCCATCAGAGAAAACACCGGCCTATACGATACCATTGCCCATTACCTTCGACCGGGCGAAATTCGGGAAATTTTTGCAAGTCGTTCTTTAGAACCGGCACCCAATCTTCGTCCACATGCGATCATGCCAGTAGTGAATTCGCAAGGGGGGAGTGTGTCGCCATGAGAGTTGTTCATTTTCTCTGTTTGGCCGGCATGTTCGGCTCACTTGCTTCGTGTCAAAGCGGAACCTCTTACGCGGAACCACCCGCGGTTGAATCACGTGAAATGCCCGATCTGGGTGAAGTTCACGGTGAAGATCTGGGACCGCCTGAAGAACCTGATGTGAATTACGATCTTTTTCCCGATATCGATATGTCCTGCCACGCACCCACAGAGGACGATACAGCAGATCATATCACCGACTATCTTGTGACCTTTTCGATTCCATCGGACGGGTCCGAATTGTCCATGCGCGTGGTTGGTAATGATCCGCCTTTGGTGCGTGAAGGTGTGGCACTTGAAAAAGTGAATGATGTGTGGACCGTCACCCTGTGTATGCCCAGTAAGTACCGCGGTACTTATTACTACGAGGCAGATCTTCCGGCCGATGAGGGCGATGACGTTTTGATCGATGTGCGGCACAGTCCTGATGAGCCCACGCATCCAAGCATCGAATTTGATACGGTGAATTGGTTTGAATGGGGCACGTGTGTTGATGGTGTGAAAAACGGCACAGAATTGGGCGTGGATTGTGGTGGAAGCCAATGCCTACCATGTTTGGATTTGTTTTCATCGTTGACGATGTCTGATGATCAGGCGTGTTTGGATGTAACACCCATTTGCCCTGAGATTGACCTTTTGTGCGAAGATGCAGAGCCTGAGTTTGGATCGGCCTATATCCTTTCTACATCCGGGCCTGATCGTTACGGGTTTTCTTTGAGCACCCGTGATACGGGGAGGTTTCCAGGTACCTGCACGATAGCAAACAATTACCAAGTGACGATCCCTCTCCATGCCGATGCGTTGGGCATTAAATTTGATTGGGGGATTTTGGGATCGCCGGATGATTGTATGATGTCATCGGATGAATCATCGTTTTCGAAGATCACCCTTGTGCCAAGTGAAGGAACTGCATTGGAGAGTACCTCTGATTATCTTGGTGACGCGTACAGCCAAACCTTTGCCATGCGATTGCCACAACTTGCTCAAGCTGAGGTGACGCTTTCTTTGAGCATGATGTCGTACAACGGGAATTCGGGCGATGAAGGCGTGTGCGCGCACCAAACATACTTTGTCCGCAACATGCGATACGTGGGCGACGATGACGATTCTCCCTGTCGAGACGATGCCGCGTGTTTGAATGGTTCATGTGTTGGTGGAAAATGCCGAAGACCGCTGAGCCAAGAATTGGTGGGCATCTGGGATTTTGAAGATGATTTACAAAGCACCGGTGACAGCAGCATGACGTTGAGTATGGTAGGTGCTAATACATCTCCCTCGTTTAGAACGGGCAAATCAGGACAAGGCATCGCATTTGATGGCATCGAAGGACGCTACGTGCGAAACAACATCACGTTCAACACCGAGCATTTGACATTTTCTTTTTGGCTCAAGCTTAGCGAATGGCCCTCTTCAAATCGTACATGTCCGGTAGGATTGGGCACAGAACACCCGACGGCCGGTACCCATGATAAAGATGTTTATGTGGATGCCGAAGGAAAACTCACTTTCTACACCGCGAGTTCCACCGACGGCCAAGTGTACACCACCCCCAGCGATCCTCTTGCAATCGAAACGTGGTATCACATCACGGCCGTGGCAGATGGCCCCGACAGCTTCTTGTATATCAACGGAGAGCTGGCCGGTTCCGCCATGGATAAGGGCAACAACTTTACCCGTTATAATTCCCAGATCCCCAATTTCATCCTGGGGGGCACCACCTATCTGTCCCCCGTCCCTTTTAAAGGGGTCATCGATACTTTGAAAGTGTGGAACCGAAGCTTGACGGCAAGTGATGTTCAAGATGTGTTTGAGGCTTCAACACCCTAATGCTTTGAGATCAACGCGGCGGAACACCAGTCACCCATCCATTGTCATCGCGATAAAATGTAAATTTTTTATTGTCCACGTCGATGGTTTGTATATAGCCATGGACATCGTAGATCAGTTGTGCGGACTTCTTGGTAAGGATCCCGCCGGGATCAAAATCATAAAATGTCATGGTTTCTGATTTTTGCGTATAATATTCAGCGATCAAAAAAAACTGGTCAAGATTGCTTAGATAACCGTTCTGAGCACGTTTGTACGCAGTTTCAAGCATCAGAAGTGTGTTATCAAAATAGGGGTTGGCAAGTGTTGCGAAACCTTCTTGCGGGCTTTTCAAGAAATAGCCGTAGTGTTCTCGTAAATGCTGCGTGCGTGTTTCTTTTCCGCCACCTGTTGTAAAATAAGCATCCCACGCAGCATCCCAATGTTCTTCAATACCATCCCAATCACCGTTTTCGCGCCATAGTGCTTGGGTTTGTGCCCAATCGATCCATTGCGTGTAAGGTTCACGAAAGATGACCGGATATGGTGCAGCAATGCGCATCAAGCCCATGAGTTTTCGTTCATTGTTTTCGGGTAACCATGCTTTGGCCAGTGGGTTATCAAAAGATTGGTGATTGAGCTCATGGGCCAAAACAGTGAGAAAGTTATCGGCCGTATCTTGATAGGGCGCATCGCTGGGAAAGGATCCTTCGGGAGCACCAAGAGGCGGCGCGTAGATGTTGCACATTCCATAGGGTGTTTTGATTTCAAAATCCATGGGGTCGCCCATGAACTCTTTGACCGTAATGATTTGTATTTGCCAGACCGAACGTGGAATGTTGTCGAGATATTTATAAATAAATTCGAGCTGATTCTGTTGCAGTGACATGTTATCAACCACAAGAACGCCAAATTTTTTAAAAATTCTACGATACACGCCAGGGGGGATCCCGAGGGCATTGGCGGCCCAGGTGCGTTCTGGTTCCGTTTCACCGGTTAAAGATAAAACGAGCGACCATAAGCTTGCGAGCAATGTGGGCATGGGGGCTTCGGTATCGTTGTCATAGTGCATGAATCCGAGTATTTCTCGATGTGATTTCATGAACATGGTCAACTGCGTTTTGACTGCTTTCCGCATGATCTGGGATCCAGAGAGCTTGCGCAAAAGATCAATGCGTCGCACAAAATCTGAACGCACCACGCCATCGGATGCTGCCATTGTTTGAATCCACTGCTGTGGTGTTGCCTTTAAGGCCATGGGGGAAAAAATACTGCGTACGGATTGGCCGAGCGAAAGAAACAGTTGACCACTTTCTGCTGCGATGATCATGTCCAATATGCCGTCGCGGTTGAGATCCGAAAAATCAATGATTTCCTGACCACGTGTGATCGCTTGAATGTCAAATGCGTTGTCGTTTTCACCCACGATCACATCGCTTTTTTCTAGAATGCCAAGAGGTTCTATGGGCGAAATAAAACGAATTTCTACTTGATGTTTGTTGTTTCCAAAAACAAGATCCAGTTGCCCGTCACGATTAAAATCGTACAAACAGGGTTCCGCTTTGTCCAACCCATTGTCCGTCAAAGCAACTGGACGGCTCGAGAAATTCGGCGTTGCTTTGTTTCCTGTGTTGAGCACTGCAGCGATATTTCCGGTGTAGCTTCCAAGCACCAGATCAATCAGCCCATCGTGATTGAGATCGCCCACATCGATGCGTGATTGGATGGCACGGGGCAAAGGATATCCTATGCCATCTGCTTGAAAGACATGGGATGATGCTTCGTTCTCGATGCCTGTGTAGATACGAAGAGATTGGTTTTCAGCAATGACAAGATCCTCTGTGTCATCGCCCGTGATATCGATGAGAATTGTGGCCGCATTATCATTTTTAACTGCAATGGGGATACCACCGGCATGAAGTGGTGTTGGTGATTCAAATTGCGGTATCGCGGTATTGCTTGTGTTGCGATACAGCCAAACACCACCGCCTTTGGCGACCAAAATATCAAGCGCCGCATCATGATCCCAGTCGACGAAAAAGGGACGAGGATAAGCTGGCCAATCATCGGTAGCAATGTCCAAGGGCTTGGGTTCACCGAACAACGTTGTGGGCATGATGGAGGTAGTGAGAAGAGACTGCCCTTTCTCGCTTGATTCTGAATCAACACGATCTTCTTGCGCTCCTGATGCACATCCCATGCAAAAAATAGCGAAGACCAAACGGCTTTGCATCAATAGAGTGAAAAATGGTTCTGGCGCATATCCAGTGAGTGTCATGCTCTTGTGGAACATGATATCATAAAAACTGTGCACTTCCCCTTAATTGTTCCATTCTTATCATACAATTCAAAGAGGGGAGATTGTATGTCTCGATGGGTACGTGGTTCTTTTTTCGGTGTCGTTTTTCTTTGCCTTTCGGGCTGCGATACAGGGACCACAAGAGAAGAGCCTCATGCTGAGTGTTCTATCAGTCAGTCTTGGTACGACGGCAAGTGCCGTGATCTGTGTGGATCCGATGCAATATGTTCACTGACCCTGTGCCGTTTTAATTGACACCTACGCTGCTATTTTCATCTGTTCCTGTACTTTTTGTTGTTGCCAATGACTCATGCTGCAAATCACGCCAGCCCGTTTCAATCAGCGGGGCAGCGATTGCGAAGTGCCATTGCCAGCGCAGATTCACACAATTCAACGCGCATGTTATCGTCGATGGCATACCCCACCAAGCGACGGCTGAATGCATCAAGCACTGCGGCGATATACAAAAATTCCTGAGTTGTACGAGTGTAGCTGATATCCGTCAACCACAGTTTGTTGGGCTCTGAAACGTAAAAATCACGATTCACTGTATTCGGTGCCAATTTGAAATCATGGTCTGAATCTGTGGTTTTAACGTATTTCCTGCTTGAACTTAGTTGTATATCTTCTTCGGGACATGACTTACCTCTCCTGTATTTACAGACGAGGCGTCAAGAAAAACGTGCGGGGGTCAACATGCAGCAATCCATTGTAGTCCTACTCAAGCTGGGAATGAGATTGCCTCACGATGGAGTGCCTCGTAGTAGGGTGTTGCGCGGGTAATCGCCGCCATCATTTCCCGGTCAAGTTGAGGCATGCCATCCTTCACAACCGCTCGGGCCGGGCGAAATCCTGTGCTTTCCTGAACATCATCATGCCACCCTGGCCATTTATCATAAATTGCGCGACGACCCGCTTGCCATGCAAGCATGCATGGATGGTATTCGAGGCCCAATTGGGCACACAATAACGGCAACATGGATGCAGGGGCATTGCACACTGCATCCGTATCCACCACCGGTGTACTTAAGCCCATTTCACCCAACCATGCATGCAATTCATACACCTGGCGAAATCCCGACTCGGACGCATGAAATCTATCCCATCCGGTGACGGGATTTTCGGAACATTTTTTCAGCGAAATCATCGCAGCAATCGGTTCACGCAAGAGAAAACCATGTCGTCCATGGCGCAAAAAAGCATCCATGGATCGGTTTTTAAACATATTGTTCCATCCACCGACCCAATGCCGAGCCAGATGGGATTCGAGTGCATATGCCATATCCTTGGCCATTGTCACATGCTGTGGCGATGCCGTGCGAAGCATAGCCCATGCAATGGCTTCGTGGGTTTGAGGTACTAAATCGGGATTATTGATTTGAACATCTGAAATACGGTGGGGGCCACAATAATACGCATCGCCAATAGGTTCATGTCGATAGCTGACATGAGGCAATGCCATGAAGCTTGTGCTTATTAATGTAGATTTAAATCGCGGACCCGTCCACAGCATCACCATCGTGGCGTCTGGACGTGTTTTCGGCGTGGAAAATTGGTTGGAAAATTTCATATCGCGTTCAAGCGCTCGTTCGAGATACTTGCGTCCAATTTTTCCTTCACGGTGCAATGGCAACGAAGTTTGTGCCTGGCGTATGAGATGCATGTAAACCTGGGGCGTTTCTGCGTAGGTCGCCGCCACCGCCCGTAAACGATTTTCCCAACGCTGCGGCCGATGTTCCAGTGCAAGAAGCTGTTTCAGTTGACCTTTCGCCCAGCGCTGTGTCGTATGGGTGATATCCGGGTTGCCTATGTAATGCCGATTGAAGGCGTCTTTCAGTGCATCACGCATGTCGGGTGCCTTGGGTGTTTTTAGCGCCAAATGCCACGCCATCACCAAAGGCCGCATATCTGCGGCCAAATGCGTAGGGCGGAACGTGCGCAACGTATCAACCCATTGGTCGGAAACCGTTGCGAAATTTCCCGTCCCTGCGGCCGAACACAAAGCATTATAACAATGCTGCATCATGGTCATCGATGCGCGTAGGGGTCCTTGGATCGAAGTCGTTTGATGAGATGTCATGACAGCACACATTGCACCCGATATGATAGAATTCAAGGGAACGAATCAATGCGGTGTCAATGGCACTCTCTTTCCCAGTGGGGCACGCACCAATCTGATGCAATGCGTCGATAATGTGTATGAGCACCACGAGCCGCTGGTGAAAGGCTCCGCATGACGAGCAATTTTCAACGTGTGGCTTCTGCATTGTTTGCTCCAGCACCGCCGTTTGAGCCTAAGACCGAGCTGAATTTGTTTCAAAGGGTGTCTGGTGATCATCGCACGCATATTGAAAGCGATATCAAAAAATTTCACGATCAGGTGGACAAGCAAGTGAAATGGGGGTGCACACCTCTGTGGGCTGCTGCCAATAATGGATCTCTTGCGAGTATCAATGCACTTCTTGCAGCGGGTGCCACAGCGGGTATTGCTTCAGATGTTGGTGTTTACCCTCTGCATGAGGCGGCAGGGTTAGGTCACAATGCATGTGTCGAACGTTTGCTGGCTGAACCATGGCAAGCCAATACACAGCGTTCGGAAGCGCGGGTATTGATTGCGCTGCGCCATCTGATGAATTCCGGGAAAAAAGTATCACATGTGAAATTGGATCGCGCCATCGCGGGGATGACAGGACAAAACATTTCGACGTTAAATCAACCTGAATCCTTATTGGTTTATGCTGCGCAAATTGCCGACGCAGAAGGAACCATCTTGGGTTACAACATCAACGGATGGTACGCACGCGCCTATATGATGCAAAAACTGCGTGTGTTGATTTCGATGTGTTTGGAACCCAGTATCACGCCAGACGAACGTATTTTGTTACAACGTGAAGCGGTGGCCACACTTGATACTTTCGGGAATATACACCGACTTTTAAGCGTACGACGCGGCAGGACGAATGCGACATCGCCTCTTACAGAAAGCAATACCAAGGCGCTTCTCACACGAGAAGCACGCATGGCGATAGGACGTGCAAATCAACGCCCGCATGTAGAACATCCTGTATGGGCGGGATACGATGGGCATGCATGCTATGCCGCAATTCGTTTTGAGTCGGGTGGTGAAAAACCAGGATATCATATTTGGTTTGATAATTTAGGAGCGGGATCGCAAAGTCAGCACGAAACCGATGATGGTCGTGTTGCATCAGAGCATCTTTTTATCCCACTGGATGTGGGAGGAAACGCGTGCGAAATCGCCGAAGATTGTTTGACGACAATCTTTGACTGTTTGACCAATACCAATGAAACACTTGAACCTGTCTATGCAACGTTTTTACGATGGGTGCGTGAAGGCAGTGCTAAAGAAATTCGCGATGCATGGGTGCAAAATAGGCAAATTGGTCCATCGTGTGTAACGCGTTCAGACGTTCCTGGAATGCGCCGAAGATTGCCGGAGGATCTGTATGCAAAATTTAAAATATTCGAAAGAAAATGTGTAAAGAAACTGGTGAAGCGTCATGTTGATGTGTTGAAAGAAATTAAGGCCAGCGCACATCATTCGATTCGTGAAGCATTGCACGATGTATTAGGAAGTGAAGCGCGATATCGCGAGCAACAATTGCGAAGCTTTATGAGTGATTGTGTGACGGGTGAATATCGCAAAGATGCGCTTAGAAATTTACCATGGGAAATTGTCGCCAAAACGTTGGATGATGAGAAAACCCTTGTGGCCATGATTCGGCTGGGACTTGATCCTGCTGTTCAGGATAAAAAAGGTCAAACATTACTTCATGTGGCGGCACAACGGGGTTACTTTCAACTCATACGAACCATGATTTGCGAATACAATACGAGTCCGAATGTTGCGGATAAGAAAGGATTTACGCCATTGCATACTGCGGTGATGGCTGCATGTTCAGAATCCATTCAACTGCTGAAATCATTGGGGGCCAATCCCCAACAAGCGAACAAAGAAGGCCTATCCCCGACGAAATTGATCGATGCACAGCAGGCTGCCATTTCTCAAGTTCATGCGAGCTTGGTTTCTTGATGCCATTTTTTTTGATGAGTGAGATATCAGCATTTGTCTTCCCTGCCTCGGCGCAACACATGCAGGCGCTCTAACCATTGAAACATGATCATACCCAAAAGCATGGTACCGTTAAACACAATCGTAGGCATTGTACCCGATGTGACAGCAACGATGCTTGGACCAGGACAATAACCCGCGAGTCCCCAGCCTATGCCAAAAAGCGCCGAACCCATAAGCAGGCGTGGTGTCACGTCACGGCGTGTCGGAATGTGGAAGCGTGGTGCAAAGATGGGACTGCGTTGGCGTATGATATAGCGATAGAGCACAGAGTGTACGGTAATCGCTCCGACAACCACAAAACCTAGGCTCGGATCCCAATCACCACCGATATCCAAGAAACCGATCACCTTGTTGGCGTTGAGCATGCCAGCGATGCCCAGTCCTAATGCGAATAGCAGTCCGGCGACAAAACTCGATATAACGATTCTCATGGTGTGCTCCTGTGTATCCACCCTATGATGGATGCTGTCAGCGCGCCGGTTGCCATAAACATGAGGGTTGCGATGACTGAACGGATTGAAAAACGTGTGAGCCCACAAACGCCGTGTCCGCTGGTGCAGCCACCGCCCATGAGCGTGCCTGTGCCCACAAAAAATCCGGCCAGTGCAACCACGGCTAAAGAACGATCAATGGGACTCTGGATACTCGCGGGGGCGATCCACACGAGTATCACGCCGCCGAGGAGCAAGCCCGCAATAAATGCCATGCGCCAGGCCTTGTCGGATGTTGTTGGGGCGATGAGGCCCCCCACAATACCGCTGATACCGCATACGCGGCCCACAAGATAAAGCAACACCGACGCGGCCATGCCAATGATAGCACCGCCGAGCAAAGCCATGCCGATAGATATGAGCATCATGTCACCTCATTACTTCAGTTTTCGGGCCACGCAAACATGTCGTTTTTTAAATGGGTTACGTGATTGGCATCCTTTCCATACCAAGACACTGATGCCAATTGCAGCGCACAAACATTAAATACGGTCGATTTTTGTTACCATTCTATAAATTATGCTAATATCCCCTCCATGAAGAATCCAATGCGTATTATTGGTGGTGTTGTTGCAGCTTTTGCCTTTATTTTTGCTTTTGATTGGGGCTGGCACGGCGTGTTGATGCACGACAGCTACGAGGCCACCCAATCGCTTTGGCGTTCTAAAGAAGCCATGAGCGAGAATATGTGGGCCATGATCCTTGGGCAATTCCTCTACGCTCTATTTTTCACTGTGTTTTTTTCGCGTTACGCATGCATGCAGAAAAAATGTGGTGGCGTGCGGTTTGGACTTTGGATCGGTTTGATTTTGGGCGCATGTAGCATCGGATCCTATGCTTATCTGCCACTCGATTCCATGCAGATCCCAGTGATGTGGGCAGTCGCAGAAGTTTTGCGCGCAGGCGGCGTGGGTGCAGTGCTCGGATTGGTTTTTTGTGAAAAATCAGCGTGCCAAGAAAAAGGCACCTGTCATTAATTCGCCATAACCGAAGCGACTTCGGCTGCGAAGTCTTCGCTCTTTTTGGCAAGACCTTCACCCATTTGAAAACGGGTAAAGCGGCGGATGCTGATTTTCTCGCCAATTTTCGCAGTCAGCTCGTTAACCATCTGGTCAACGGTTTTTTCTGGCTCGCGCACGAAGGGCTGTTCCATCAAGCACACTTCAGCGAAAAATTTGCCGATGCGGCCTTCCACCATTTTTTCGATGACGGCTTCGGGCTTGCCTGACATGCGTGCTTGCTCGGTCAGGATCTCTTTTTCCTTGGCCACTTCGGCTTCAGGAACTTCTTCGCGGGTCACGTAGATTGGATTGGCTGCAGCCACGTGCATGGCCACATCGCGTACGAAGTTTTTGAAATCTTCGTTGCGTGCCACGAAATCTGTTTCGCAGTTGACTTCAATAAGCACGCCGATTTTTCCGCCACCATGGATGTAGCTACCGACCACGCCTTCAGATGCGATACGGCCCGCTTTTTTTGAAGCGGCCGAGAGACCTTTTTTGCGCAAATAGTCTTCAGCCTGGCCAAGATCGCCGGCGCTTTCGGCCAATGCTTTTTTGCAATCCATCATGCCCGCGCCTGTTTTGGTGCGAAGCTCAGAAACCAATTTTGCGGATATTGCTGTCATGAGATTTCTCCATGAAAAAGGCGTAGCAAGCTACGCCCCTACGACAATCTGTTTAGGTTTTAAATTACGCGTGTGCGGCAGCTGTTTGGGGTGCCATTTCTTTGGATGGCGCGCGCACGATTTCAACTTCAGGGCCGCCAACTTTTTCGACGTTTTCAGATTTGGCTTCGCTTTTGCCGTTTTGTGGCTTCACGTTTTTGACCAATTCTTTTTGCAACATGCCTTCGCCTTCCATGCACGCTTCAGCCATTTTGGTGGCGAAAATGCGAATGGCGCGGATGGCATCGTCGTTACCAGGGATCACGTGATCGATGTGATCAGGATCGCAGTTGGTATCAACCACAGCAACCACAGGGATCCCAAGGTTGCGGGCTTCTGCAATGGCGATGTGTTCTTTTTTTATGTCGATCACAAAGATGGCGCCAGGAATGCGCGTCATGTCTTTGATGCCGCCAAGATTCTTCTCTAGCTTGGCGCGTTCACGTGAAAGCTGAAGAACTTCTTTTTTGAGAAGACGGGTAAATGTACCATCTTCTTCCATCTTGTTGATGGCGCGCAAGCGATCGATGCTTTGCTTGATCGTACGGAAGTTGGTGAGTGTTCCACCGAGCCAACGGCTGTTGACATAGTACTGTCCAGCGCGAAGTGCTTGTTCAGCGACGATGTCTTGTGCTTGTTTTTTGGTGCCAACAAACAACACTTTTTCACCGCGTGCGACCACGTCCATCAAGAACTGGTAGGCTGTGCGAAAAAGTGGCACGGTTTGCTGGAGATCGATGATGTAAATGCCATTGCGTGCACCGAAAATGTACGGTTTCATTTTCGGGTTCCAGCGTGATGTTTGGTGTCCAAAGTGAACACCGGCTTCGAGTAACTCACGCATGGTAATATCTGTTGCAGTCACGTTATTCTCCTGTGCGGTTGATGATGGCACATATCCAAAATGGAGTGTGTCATCCCTCCGCTTTGTCGTTTTTTTTATCCAACACCTTTCGCGAGAAAGGCACCGCTGGATGAACGGCAAAGCGTGTGTTTTTAAGGACACTTGCGACCATCGCAAGGATCCCATGTTCCCAGAAACGGTAGAATCACCGTTTACGGGCGATCGTACCCCGTTGGGGACCGGGTGTGTAGCACATGGCCCCAGGGGGAAGCAACCGTGTCGTCGGGGTAGAGCTCGAACCGAGAATACTGCCGGACGGATCTAGTGTAAGCCCAAAGCAAGAAATTGTCGATTTTTTATAAAATAGTGCACCAGGATGCCGACATTTCACCTTCGGGTGCGTATCGTCCGGTGAGGGAGTCGCAGGCCCCTTCTTCTTCTTTCTCCTGGATCAGTTGTTCCATAATAACTTTAAAATGATGGCCTAGCAGATTGGGCTCGAGATGTGTTGCCATGTGTGCAGATATGCGTCTGAGCGCGGCGAAATTTGCGGTTTCAGAAAGAACGTTCGTACCTGCCTCCATTTTTGCGATGGCCAGCTTGGCCAGATCATCGGCGATCCTGTGGGGGAGAGTTCCGCTGTTGGCATAACGGCCGGCATACCACGCAAGATCTGCAACGGCATTTTGGAATTCGATGAGCCAGAAACCTGTTGGGCTATCCCGCTCGGTGTGATTGCAAAGTTCCGTTTCGATGGCGCTGACGAGCTGCTTACACGCAAAGTCTCTCTCGCATGGGCTGAAGCTGCTAAACCATGCACTGTGGGCAGCGATGTCGTGCAGCGCCGCACTCCATTCTTCAGGGGGGTGCTCATGGACTTTGCGTGGATTACGGCGAACGGATGTTGATAGCATTTGCACAGGTTGCAAGCCTTGTGCATGCAACTGGGCCAGCGTTGCGAATGTGAGTCCTCCAAAATGGGGTACCCAGCGGGGTGGTGTTGCATGATCGGCGATGAGTGTGTTGATAATATTTTGAAGTTCGACGGTCGGGAAATAACGTGGATAGTTTGTTTGAGGGTCCATGCCCACAGCAGGAAACTGCTTCGTATGCGAGAGCTGGCCTATCCAGTAATGCATGTTTTCTGAGCGTTGCATGTCAAGATGATGAATTTTTAAGTCAAGCATGTCAGGGCGTTGGCTTTGGGCCCTCGCATGGCGTAAGGCAGCGGGTAAGGCGGATGCAACTTTTGTAAAGCCGGCCCCGATCAAGCGTGTTTGGACGGCCTCGATAATTTCAGATTTTTCTTCGGGGTGGGTGGCCCATGCAAGCTGTGTTGCGTGGGATCTGGCAATGCCTTGACTTGTGGCCCAGCCAGAAATGCCATCCTGTTGGGTTTGATACGTCTGTTGTTTATCGGTGTTGAATTTTCGGTGCATGCCCACGGCGGTGATGGCTGTGACATGCTCGGATGCGTTAAGATCACCTTGGGCCCAAGCGACCCAGAGAAGATCGCTGAGTTTGGGTTTGGCTGCGTCGTGCTCAAAGCTTTCTATCCAATGAAGTGCATCGCGGTTGAGAACTTTTTGCGCAATTTCGCGGGCTGTATGCGCGTGTGAAGTGGCGGTTTCGCGCAATGCTGCAAGTAAGTCGGTATTCTTGCGTACAGGCCAGATGGCGCTTGCTGGAGCGCCCCAATCCACCTGATCGCGTGGAAGAGTTTCTAAGTCGGCGAGGGTTGAGAAGGCTGTGCCAGAGAGCGCGCTGGCAGCGGCGGTAGACGGGGATACTATTTCGGATGGGAGGGTCATTGTGCCGGATAGGGTATCATCATTGCGGGAAAAGTAACGGCATAAGATTATATGGTAGTGAGCACGGCCTCGCGTACACGGTCATAGACATCTGAAACATCGACAAGCGTATGCCTGTGTACGTGAGTGGCTCCGGGGACGGTGTTGCTGGCCGTGGCTTGCTTAAATTCCGTGAATTTAAGGCCATGGGCGGTGCTTACGACGACCACGCGTTCTCCGGCAGTAATGATGTCGGCTTTGCGATGTTGGAGCACTGCAGCCATGGCCACGGCCGTGTGCGGGCAGAGATAAAGTCCGGTGGCGTCGGCTTCGATGGCCATGTCGGTGAGCTGTTGTTCGGTGATGGATGACACTGTACCATTGGCTTTTTTCAACGCGGTGATTGCGCGCGGAAACGAGACCGGATCGCCAATGCGGATGGCCGATGCCTGGGTGGGCTGCGCGGTGATTTTTTCTAGGGACGCGAAGTTTTTTTGATAAGAGCGAAACAGGGGGTCGGCCTGGGCCGCTTGGGCACAGATCACACGTGGGAGGCGATCGATGATCCCGGCATCACGTAGATTTTCAAATCCACGGACCAGGGCCGAAACATTGCCCAAATTGCCACCAGGAATGGCCACCCAATCGGGAATTTCCCAACCAAGGCCTTGGCATATTTCAAACGCTACCGTTTTTTGGCCTTCAATGCGCAGGCTATTTTTGGAATTGGCAAGATAAATACCTGGTTCGTTGGCGAGACGTTGAACATGGGCCATACAGCCATCAAAATCGGTATCGATGGCGATCACACGTGCACCATGTGAAAGCGGTTGTACGAGCTGTGCGGCGCTGATTTTTCCTTTGGGGAGCAACACCACCGTGGGGATTTTTGCAGCAGCGCCAAAGGCGGCCAATGCGGCGGATGTGTCACCGGTGGAGGCGCAAATCACGGTGCGGATATCATGGCCCAAACGGCGCATGCGATTCACTTGGCTTACCAGCACGGTCATGCCCAGATCTTTGAAGCTTCCCGTGAGGGTGTGGCCGCATTGTTTGACCAAGAGATCGATGCCGTAGCGGTCGCTTAGGATATGGGCTCGGGTGAGGGCGCTGGCGCCTTCGCCGAGGGTGACGATGTCGTCATCGGTGGCTTCGGGGAGAACCCATTCGCGGTAACGCCAAACGCCAGAACCATCGGGACCGGGTGTGCCGCCTTGCCTGCTTTCAAAGCGTTGTTTCCAGGCTTCGGGTGTGTGTGCCGTGAATGTTGTTTGGGGATGCACGACTTCGAGGAGCCCACCGCATAGGCTGCAATTGTAAACGATGTCGGTGAGAGGATGTGCGTGCTGGCATTTGATGCATTGAAACTGGGCGGTATGCATGAAAACCTCGTAGCCACTTGCTGCATAGGGCTTGGAAGATTACACTAACAGGGGTACGCTTCGGAGATCCACCAACATGACCACGGAAATGATGTCGCACGCCCCTTTACCGCCGCAGCCTGTGGTACTTACGGACAAAGCATCTCAGATGGTGCAGCAGGCCATGGCCGATGAAGGTCTTGTGGGCCATAGCTTGCGCGTGGGTGTGATCGGTGGGGGATGCTCGGGGCTTCAGTATTTGCTCGATTTCAGCAAAGCGTCCACGGACATGGACCAGGTGTTTGAAAGTCACGATGTACGGATCATGATCGATCCATTCAGTGCTGCGCATTTGTACAATGCTGACGATGATGCACCGACGGTGATCGACTACACCGATGGCTTGCATGGCTCAGGATTTAAATTTGAAAATCCCAACATTACGCGTCAATGCGGGTGTGGTTCGTCGTTTATGACGTGATGCGTTAAAATGTATTGCAACGCAGTGCGTTGACATGTACGACTAGGTCGCATGAGCAGTATTGCATCAACGTCCGCTCAACTTCCAAGACCGGTTCAATCTTCAAGCTACGGTGTTTTTGCGATGGGAAGGTCACGGTGGGTGGCCGATCAGCAAGCGTATCACGCAGGCACGCCCCAAGCCACCACGCTGGTTGTGTCTGATTTCGACGATACGCTGTTTCATACAGACAATTACAGCAATTACGTGAATCGAAATACTTCGGTGAACAACGATGTCATCTCGCCTGTGCTTGCGCTTGCACCGTCGCGTTTGCGACAGGCGGACGCGAATGCAGCACGCGCTGTTCGCAGCATGAGTGCGCAGGGTGTGGCTGCCATTGTGTCGGCGGGTTCATGGCTGTGGTTGCAAAGCGTGTTGGCGTTGTGTCCAGAGCTTCGAGCGACATTAAGCGATTGCAAGGTACCGCTTATTTCAACCTATGAATTTTCCCGTAGCGATAATCCGGGTTCGTTTGCGGGAAAAGATATTCCGATGACATCGCTGGTGGGCGATATGTTGCGACGAACGTCGTGGGCTGATCATGCGGGGCGATCTGGCTTTGCTGATCTCAACGTGGTCACATTCGGTGACACCAGACACGATCACACGGGGATGGTTGAAGCGCTGAGGAATAAGCAAATGGCGTGTGAAGCTCGCCATGTGATTTCGCATGTGGCCCATGTATGGCCGCAAAATCTCTTGCCCGATGATGGCGATTTTGATGCGTGTGTTGGCACCTATGGTTTTGTTCTGCGCGAACAATTGGATTGGATGCGGATTTATTCAGAGCAACCTGAATCACGCAGCGATCTGCGCGAGAACCGTCGTGCATTGACTCGTTTTCGATCGCATGCGCGTTTATCGCCGTATGCGAGGGCGAGTTAATCGGGCACCGTCACGCCGGTCCATGCATGAAGGCCGAGATCGACGACGGGATCGCCTAAGAAGCGGCCGATGACGAAGCTGGAAGATTCCCGACCGATTTGCCCTGCAGCGGCCGATGTTGGCTCGACTGCATTACCATTGTATCCCCAGCATTTGATGTTGCTGTCGCTGCGTAAAACGCAGGTATGAAGGCGTCCTGCAGTGATTTGTTCAGGTTCGATCGATGTGTTGGAGGATAGATTAATTTCTGGAGCAAGTGCGACGGTGTCTGTATTGCTTGAACCATAATATTTGCTCGTGTTCGTAAGAAGTCCCACCTGGCTGTTGTCATTCCAGCCCCAACATTTCATTTTACGTGTTGCGATACCGCTTTCTGTAAAGATAGCACAGGTATGTCGCCCACCGAGAGCGATGCTGAGAACGGTGGTGTTAACACTTGAAGAAAGTATGACAGGTGGATTTGATGCTGTGTGCTGCTCTGTTGTATTGTTGGCGCCAAGTTGGCCCCAGTCGTTGTTTCCCCAACATTTTAATTTCCCATTATCGTAAATAGCGCAGCTGAAGGCGTGATCACTGTCTTGTCTGTCGGTTTGGGATGTTTTGACCACAGTGGGTGATGTCATGCTAACAGGCACGAGCTGTTGTGGCATATTATTTGGAGTATGCCCGATCGAGTTTACATTGCCGTTGCCCAATTGGCCCCAGGAATTGTATCCCCAGCATATGATGGCGCTTGGTCCTGTGATGGCACAGACATGACGAAATCCTAAATCGAGATCTGTTACGGACGTGGAGTTGAGTGAAATTCCGCCTTGGGCGATACTCGGAGGAGATAATACAATGCTGCTTGGAACAACGATGGGTGCTAACACGTTATTTGTATTCTCGCGGCCCATAGTACCATTTCCTGCGTAACCCCAGCATGTGACCCCGCTTTTGCCAGTATTAACACCGCTGATGGTATTGACGGCCACACATGCGGCGACAGATCCCAAAGCAATATTGGAGGTTGTTTGTTCGGATGGGGATCCGCGAAATTCGAGCGTGGGCAATTGTGCGATGGGTTCGTTGTAGTCGTCACCGTAAGTGCCTACGGATTGCGCGAGCTCACCATACTCACCGCGTCCCCAGCACTTGACTTTGTAATCGTCGAGAATGACGCATGTGTTAAAACTGCCAGCAGCGATATCGCGAACGGGTGCGCCTATATTTACGAATGGAAGTCCTAGCCCCATGGTTTTTGCGGTTGTACCTCGGGGGAGAGCATCACCCAGTCCCAGTTGTCCATAGGCGTTCCATCCCCAGCATTTCACGCGACCATCAAAAAGAAGTGCGCAGGTATGGTAGGCACCGGCAGTTACTTTTTTAATATCACACGCATCACCGATGCCATCGCTGTCTGTGTCGGCTTGAAGGGTGTTGGATTGAATAGAGCAATTGTCGAGGACGTTTTTGATGCCATCGAAGTCGGTATCGAGGCAGTCGGTGAGGCCTTGATTTGGATTGGTAACAAGTAAGCAATTGTCGCTTGTATCGAGTACGCTGTCAGCGTCGTCATCATCATCGCACGTATCTCCGAGGAGGTCGTTGTCGAAGTTTTTTTGGTCAAAATTGCTTAACGATGGGCAATTGTCGCTTGCATTCACAATACCATCACCATCGATATCGGTATCACAGAGATCGCCGAGGAGATCGTTGTCGACATCGGCTTGATCGGCGTTGATCACCAGTGGGCAATTGTCTTCTCCGTTGAGATCCTCATCACCATCGATATCGGTGTCGCATGGATCGCCGAAGGCATCG
>SYDY01000115.1 GCA_005801425.1 Bdellovibrionales bacterium
GTATGCACGCCCATCGGATCGATATTTTCAATGGAACAAATCACCACAACGTTGTCATTGAGATCGCGCATGACCTCAAGTTCGTATTCTTTCCATCCAAGCAACGATTCATCGACCTGCACCTGAGTCGTCGGTGAAGCATCCAAACCACGTTGCATAATTTCCAAACACTCATCGCGATTGTACGCAATGCCACCACCGCTTCCGCCCAACGTAAATGACGGACGGATCACCACGGGATAACCGCTCTCATCCGCAAATGCCATGCCATCTTCAAGCGTGTTCACAATGGCGCACTTAGGTACTTCAAGACCGATATCTAACATCGCATCCCGAAATTCACTGCGATCTTCGGCAATGCGAATGGCTTCTGCACTCGCACCGATAAGCTTCACATTGTACTTTTCCAAAATACCGCGATTGGACAATTCGAGCGCAAGATTCAGCGCGGTTTGTCCACCTACCGTCGGCAGAATTGCATCCGGTTTTTCTTTGGCAATAATCGCTTCGGCATACTCAACAGTGAGCGGCTCGATGTATGTACGATCAGCCAATTCTGGATCAGTCATGATCGTCGCAGGATTGGAGTTGATCAAGATGACGAAAAAACCCTCATCCTTCAACGCTTTGATCGCCTGGGTTCCGGAATAATCAAATTCACATGCTTGGCCGATCACAATAGGACCTGAACCAATCACCATGATCCGCTGGATATCATTTCGACGTGGCATAGCCTGCAACTCCTTCACGCATCATTATTGCAAATCGTTCAAACAAATGCCCTGCATCCTGGGGGCCAGGAGCCGCTTCAGGATGGTATTGGATGCCAAACGCTGGCGCGTTTTTTAAGCGGATCCCCGCAACCGTATGGTCATTCAAATTAACATGGGTGACGTAGGCCACCGCTGGATCCAATGTTGCAGGATCAATCGCAAAACCATGATTTTGCGCTGTGATATTTACTTTGCGTGTCGACAATTCCATCACCGGGTGATTGCCACCACGATGCCCAAATTTAAGTTTGTAACTTTTGGCACCACAAGCAATCGCCAACAGCTGATGCCCCAAGCAAATGCCAAAAATAGGGACTTTTCCGATCAGCTTTTTGATGTTTGCGACAGCATATGTCACAGGTTCTGGATCCCCAGGACCGTTGGAGAGAAACACACCATCGGGTTTCATCGCCAACACCACTTCAGCCGTTGTATCTGCAGGAACAACCGTCACCTGACATCCCACATCCACCAAACGACGCAGAATATTGCGCTTCAAACCAAAATCATAAGCGACGACACGAAATGTCGATGATGATGTGACCCTAAGGCCACCCGGTGCTGCTGCCAACACATCGCTTCCGCGTGTCCAAGCATACGACTCGCGGGTACTTACTACTTTGGCCAAATCGCATCCGGCCATCTCAGGTGATGAAAGTGCCTTCGCACGCAAAGATTCATCGGTTTCATCGGCGCTGCCAATATAACCGCGCATAGCACCTGCGGTACGCAAGTGACGAACAAGGGCGCGGGTATCAAACCCTGACAGCCCCACCACACCGACTTCTTTTAAGTATTGCTGCAACGACATGCGATGACGCCAATTGCTCGCCATACGGCTGCACTCTTTCACGAGCATCGCCGTCAAATAGGATTTGGGAGATTCGAAATCTTCAGGAACAATGCCGTAATTGCCTATCATCGGATAAGTCATCACAACCATTTGTTGGGCATATGAAGGATCACCCAAGATCTCCTGATAACCCATCATCGATGTGTTAAAAACAACTTCACCGGCAATATCGCGCTCAGCGCCAAAACGCTCGCCCGTAAATACCGTTCCATCTTCCAACACAAGCTTTGCGCGGCAGCCCATGGTTTACCTCATCATCATCCGTACGTTGACATCATTACCCGTGCGTTACACTTAAGAGCACTTTGGCGCGTGTGATCTGTCTCTCCACAGCGATCCTTGCGGTTCCACCGATACTGTCACGGCGTTCCACGGCATCTTCATGAGAAAGCCCAGAGAGCATTTGCGCTGTGATCGGTGCCGGAAGCGAACATCCTGGATGCTGCGCCACATCCCGCAATCCAATGCCATGCGCACGCGCTTGCGCCGCAATATTTGCAACCACGCTATGCGCATCACGAAATGGGATCCCTTGCACAACAAGAAGATCTGCAATTTCAGTGGCCAACAGATCGTCACTCAAGGCTGCAAGTAAACGCGGATGATTGAACACAATACCCGCAATGGCAGCGCTCATGGCCTGCACACCCGTTGCAGCAAGCCATGTAGAACGCCACACAGGGGGTTTGTCTTCTTGCAAGTCGCGCTGATATCCAAGCGCAAGACCCTTCACCAACGTCAGTAAACTTACCAAATCACCGATACCACCTGCACATCGCCCACGCACAAGTTCTACGAGATCCGGATTTTTTTTGTTGGGCATCAAACTTGAGCCTGTCGCAAGTGAATCAGGCCACGTGATAAATCCGTACTCAGCCGAACTAAACAACGAAAGCTCTTCGGCAAAACGCGACAAATGAACATTTAACATCGTGCATGCAAACACGGCTTCAACCGCAAAATCGCGATCACCGACCGTATCAATGCTATTTTGCGTCACGCTTTCAAAGCCAAGTTCATCGGCGATCCATTCGCGATCAATACCAAAGGGATGACCGCTGATGGCACCAACACCCAAAGGCGATTCCAGTGCACGCGCACGCGCTTGCAGCAAGCGTTCAATATCGCGTTGCAGCGGCCAAAACATCGACATACACCAGTGTGCCAAACGCACCGGTTGTGCACGTTGCAAATGCGTATACGCAGGCATTAACGTGTCCATATCGGCCGATGCACGATTCACAATTTCAGATTGCAGCGTTCGAACATCATCAAGAATGCCCGTAAGCCTATCAGCCACCGTCATACGAAAAGCGGTATTCACCTGATCATTGCGACTTCTTCCAGTATGCAATTTTTTTGCAACATCGCCCAAACGCGCCGTGAGCTCGGCTTCGATGGCGGTATGAATATCTTCTGCATTTGCATCGGGGATCCACGCACCCGATTGAAAATCGGCAAGCAATGCAGCAAGCCCTGTGTCCAACTCGGATGCTTCAAGATCCGAAAGAACACCACATTGTGCAAGCGCGCGCGCGTAAACACCGGAAGCAATTAAATCAGCAATGGCGAGGGGTAAATCTTGGGTCATGGAGAAAGAAATGCGTTGAAGTGCTGGGTGCATGTTTTCGGAAAAACCACCCCCCCAAAGTGCTTTTCCGCCATCGCTATGTTCGCCAGATGTCACGCTTCACCTCGCTTTTTTACATCGTCTCTAGAATCGCCAAGGCCTCATCAATTTCTTCACGGGTACAATTCAGAGGCGGCAAAATTCGCACCGCATCATTGCCAGCACGTGTAAGCAACAAACCTCGCTCTGCCGCAAGCTGCACCACCGATGCCGGTGTCAGCTTTTCAGGATCTCGAATAACCAATGCCCGCATTAAGCCGAGGCCGCGTTGATCCATGAAGCTAGAACCACGAGATGCAATCGCTTGCAAGCCCTCTTCAAGATATTGCCCATGAGATTGCACATTGGCCAAAAATTCTGGTGTGGAAATCAGCTCGAATACCTTACACCCCACCGCCGTGGTCAAGGGCCCGCCGGCAAACGTGGAACCATGAAATCCTGGCTTCAGCAGCCGCGAGACCTTCTCATTGGCCAAAATAGCGCCCAGTGGCAAGCCACCTGCCAACGGCTTTGCCAGTGCCATCAAATCAGGGATCACACCCGAATGTTCGTATGCAAACATTTTGCCCGTGCGTCCCATCCCACATTGGATCTCATCAAACACCAACAGTGCGTCATGGCGGTCACATAAAGCCCGAAGCCCTTGCAAAAATTCATGGGTTGCAACGTGCACACCACCTTCGCCCTGAATGGGTTCGACAAAGATCGCGCAAACATCGTCGTCCATGAGCGCTGCGACAGTCTCAAGTTGATTAAATTCAGCAAATAAAACATCCGAAAGAAGTTCACCAAACGGCTCGCGATAGGCGGGCTGATAGGTAATCGACACCGCACCGGTCGTGCGCCCGTGAAAGCCGCCTTTGAATGCAATGATCTTCTTTTTGCTAACTCGCTGCGTGTGGCCATGCAAACGCACAAATTTGAGCGCGGCCTCAATAGATTCGGTGCCACTGTTTGTAAACCACAAGCGATGAGCAAATGAAGCTGTTTTAAGCATTTCAGCCAAACGCACCACGGGTTCTGTGACATAAAGATTGGAGCAATGAACAAGCGTTGCCGCCTGTTCTGCAATCACTTGGGTGACCGCAGGATGGGAATGTCCAAGGGCGAGCACAGCGATGCCCGATGTAAAATCAAGATAGCGCTTGCCGTGATCATCCCAAACATATGAGCCAGCACCACGCACAAGCATGGTACGCGGAAGTGCTAAAATAGGTAAAAAGAGTTCAGATTCAGAGGCCACCTTTGATCTCCCGCAAGAGCGGCCGCACATTCGATGGACGAAGACGGCGGGCGCGAATACTCGTCCCCCCAATAGCATCGAGAGGTTCCCCTTCAAACCCCGCAATGCGCACTTCGTCAACACCCAATGCAGTCGCAGCTTGGGAAGATCGCAGTTTTGGTACCATTCCGCCGGTAATTTCTCCGGCAGCAATCAGATCTTCGATATCAGCATCCCAAATTTCGCACTGAACTTCGCCTGCAACACGCACACCCGGCACATCGGACAGCAAAAGCAAACGCTCTGCTTCCAAAGCCGCTGCCACGGCGCAGGCCAATTCATCGGCATTGACGTTCACCGGCAATCCATCGGCCGCCATGCACACCGATGAGATCACAGGAATAAAATCGGCCGCAAGCAACGTTTCTAAAAGTTCGGTGTGTACACGTGTTGGCGTCCCAACAGCACCGAGGCTTGCTATGCGCTCACATGTCACCATGCGTGCATCACAACCGGACATTCCGACAGCATGAGCACCCTCTTGCAGCAAAGCGCGCACGACCATCGGATTGACCATACCATTCAAGGCCATTTCAACGATTGCCATTTCTTCAGGTGGCGTAAATCTTCGGCCCTCTACAAACTTGGCTTCGATCCCAAATTTTTCCTGCAAAGCGGTAACCTGCGCACCGCCTCCATGGATAACCACCAAAGGGCGCTCTGCGTCGGCACATGCACGGGCCAATTGCGCAAGAATGGAGGGATCGTCCACCAGACGACCGCCCACTTTAACGACCCATGGACGTGGCTTTCGCGTGCCCTTGGAGAAATTATCGAGATTGTAAACGCTCATTGAAAATGCCAATCGCACGGCCGGTTCGCAAACCGCCCCTACACAAATGTCCATGCATCACGAGACAGCCCCAGATCTTCGGGCCAGCCTTCGCTTGCGTTCCAATTTTGTACGGCTTGTCCAGCCGCACCTTTCAGCAAATTATCGATGACTGAATACACCTGCAGCATGCGTCCACCGTCCACCACGCGCACTGCGATATCGCAACGATTGGAGCCACGAACATACCGCGTATGCGGTAATTTCTCGCCCGACAACACACGCACAAATGCCGCATCACCATAACACTCGGAATAAATCCCATGTGCATCGGCCTGGGAAATTGGGCCAGTAAGTGGAATCGAAATCATCGCGAGGATCCCACGTGCTGTAGGTACCAACACCGGGTTAAAAACCAATGAAAACGATGGCACACCCGTATGGCGTGCTATGGTTTCTTCAATTTCACCACGATGTTGATGCACTTCACCCACTTTGTACGGTCCCAGATCACCCGAAGACTCGACAAAATGTGTTTCCAATTTTGCCACACGCCCCGCTCCGGTCACCCCAGACATGGCATTGATAACAATTGCGCCGCCAGACCAAAGTCCCGCTTGCGCAATGGGCAAAATACCAAGCAACGACGCTGTAGGATAACAGCCCGGATTGGCAATCAAACGTGCATTGGCAAGTTCATCGCTTGCCCATTCGGTAAGTCCATAAACCGCTTGCGGCAACAAGGCTTCATCCGGATGAGCAAGATTGTAAAAACGCGGGTATGCGCCCTCAGCATGCAAACGAAAATCCGCAGAGAGATCAATCACACGCATGCCTGCATCAAGAAATGCTCTGGCACGCGATGCAAAAGCCCCATGGGGAAGTGCCGCAAAGACCACATCGACCCCTTGTGATTTCCACCACAAAGGGTCTTCCTGGGCAGTGAATGCAAGATCGATGGAATCAAGTTCAGGAAATGCTTCCGAAACAGGACGTTCCGCGAAACTTCGCGATCCAACTGCCAACAACGTTGCTTGAGGGTGCCTTCTAAGGATCCGGACCGCTTCACAGCCTACATAGCCGCTGGCGCCGATCACGCCGACCCCAACAGTACTAGACCGGCTCAAGCATGCATTGATTGTTTTTGGCTGAGTCATTTCGTTTTTCTCTTCGTCGCTCAAGCTCGGTATATATCACATATAGCCTCGCTTTCGCTCCTCGATAAGAACGAAAGCACCTGCGCCAAAACTCAATCAATGCATATGTAAGCCGGTCTGCAAGTTATCATGCGGACGCACCGACGATTTGATTCAATCGGTTACGAACACGCTCTGCTTCAATGGTGCTTGCTGTCACGACCATGACAGTATCGTCACCCGAAACCGTACCAGCCACACCTTCAACATCCATGTCGTCGAGTGCACGGGCCACGCCCTTTGCAGCACCGCGGGGTGTGCGCACCAAAACCAAATTACCCACGCATTTTACTTCACGCACAAATGCACCTAGCGATCCCGACGTCATACTCGTCTCCTCTGTTTCCACTGAATGATTAGGAAGAACATACACGTAGCCGTGATCCGCAGCCGGCACTTTGCCAATGCCTAACGCTTTGAGATCGCGCGACAGCGTCGCTTGGGTCACATTGAACCCACGCTGCGATAAATGATCCGCCAATTCAGCTTGGCTGCTCACCTGCTGTGACGCGATCAGATCAACCATCGTTGTTCGTCGCGTTACTGCCCGAGCACCATCACGTCTATTATCTAGATTTGTTTCCATTCTATTTAATCCCACAGGAAAATCGTGCAGGCTTGTCGAAGGCCCACACTCTATTCAAAACAAATCCGTCGTTGAGTACTGTATGATTATCGTCGCGAAGTATAAAATGTTGTCTGAATATACAGGATATATTTACAAAGAAAGTAACACAAAAACTTACATAGTTACTGCCATGACACCGAGAAACACCAGCCAGCTTAGATCCATAAAGTGCCAATACCATGCACAAGGGCCAATCCAGACAGAAAAATGTGAGTTTTTTCCATACACACGCCACAAGATCAGCGTTCCCAGAACACCTGCAATCA
The DNA here is from genome assembly GCA_005801425.1 of Bdellovibrionales bacterium. Classification (GTDB taxonomy): domain Bacteria; phylum Myxococcota; class XYA12-FULL-58-9; order XYA12-FULL-58-9; family SYDY01; genus SYDY01. Next base: position 7,401 of record SYDY01000115.1, read on the forward strand.
CATGCAAAGCGTGAAGGCCGGTAAGCATGTAAAATGTAAACGCCACCATGTTTTTGGCGGCCGGCGACAGCAAGCGTGCAGTAAGAAGCATCCAAGCCAGGGCCTGAACTAGCAAAAAAGCGATACCGAGCAGAACCAAGCGCAGCAAACCTCTCTGCAGGACGCCTGAGCTTTTACCTGCACGCTCTGCGGTAGAAAGCTTGGCTGCTGCCAGGCTACCGCAGAGTAAAATACCGGTCGCCACATAGACCGGCCACGGCAATCCACCGCCCTCACCAAGATGCCACGCACCCTTGGAAATATTCCAAACAACAGCATAGCTGATCAGAGCAGTAATAAAGAAAATCGAGAATGAAACGATGGTAATGGCCATCGCCAAACGAGCACTGCGACGCTGTGGGATTAAATTACTTTCCATGGTCCGCAGCGGACCCCTCAGTAGGAACCTTTGCTTTCAAGGTTTCATGCCATTGAATAGTATCTTGATATTCAGAGGTATCCAACAATGCAAATCCCAGGAATAATCCCATAAAAATAATGGACGCGAAAAATGCCACACGAATAAAACCACCATCGTAAGCAAGGTGCATGAAGTAGGCTGCGACCAGCCCTGCTTTGATGGTGGCAATCATCATAGCAATCATGATGTTCATGCTACCGAGATCAATTGACCGCACCACGACCGTGACAACGGTCAACACAAGAAGTGCGATAAATGTCCCCATCAGCGTACTTATAGGGGCTATATGCGCATGGGTCGCGCCGGGTGTCTCATTGTCATGCGAAGACATAACACGCACTCCTAATCGATGAGATAAAGCAAAGGAAACAGAAAGATCCACACAAGATCCACAATGTGCCAATACAAAGCTGTGTATTCCACCGGACCAAAATACTCAGATGAAAAATCACCGCGCGCCGTTCGAACAATCATCCAAATAATGACGCCAATACCTGCCAGCACGTGAATACCGTGCAAACCCGTCATACAAAAATAGATGCTAAAAAATAAATGGAGGTTGGCAGGTTTTTCCAAAACCTCACCGTGCGCCTCACCGAGAACTTCTCGAAGCGCTTCAGCAGACGGCGCAAATGATTCACCCCACGTAAGCCCCATATGAAACTTATGGGTATACTCAATGTACTTGATGACCATAAACGCCGCAGCGCAGAGCAGGGTGACCACCAACATGCCCACCGCCAAACGGCGCTGATTGAGCTGCACCGCGCGAACAGCCCAGGCGATGGTTAAACTACTCAGGATAAGCACCACCGTATTGATGGCGCCCATCGTGGTATCTAAGAAAAAATGCGCGTATCGAAAAATTTCAGGGTGATTGAAACGATACACCGCATAAGCACAAAACAATCCGCTGAAAAACAATACTTCGGTAACCAGAAACAACCAGATACCCAGTTTTCCTGCATCGTATTGCTGTTGTGGCGAACTAAAGTGATGCGCCAGAAACGACGGATGGCCGCCGTGATCATTCTCATTGTGATGATTGTTGGACATTGCTGTCTCGCCTGCCTCTTCTTGCTTCGAAGTTCAAATCAGCTATTAATAACCTGTTTTGCGCGATAGCCACCGAGTTTTTCATCAAACACCAAATTTGTATGGTCGTACGGGTTTTCCATTGGTGGTGGCACATCAAAGTTGTTGAAAGGTGGTGGTGATGAACACTTCCATTCGTTGGTATTCGCACCCCATGGATTCATCGGCGCAGGCTTACCCCGTACCAAGGAATGTAGCAGGTATGAAAACATCACAAAAAATGTGATAAACAACATCACAGCACCTATCGTAGAAAGCTGATGCAAGAATTGAAAACGTTCAGGATAGTCAAAATAGCGCCGTGGCATACCACGCGTGCCGAGCACAAACTGCGGGAGAAATGTCAGGTTGAAGCCAATGAAAACAAACAGGCAGCACACGCGTGCCAGTGCTTCATTGTACATTTTGCCAAACATCTTAGGCCACCAGTAGTGCAAGCCCCCCATGAAAGCCACGGCAGTGCTGCCCATCATCACGTAGTGAAAATGCGCGACTATAAAGTAGGTATCGTGCAAGTGGATATCAACGGACAAGGTTCCCAAGAAAAGCCCCGTCAAACCACCAATGCCAAACAAACTGATAAATGACAGCCCATAACACATGGGCGTATTGAGCACGATAGCGCCCTTGTACATGGTTGAAAGCCAGTTAAAGACCTTAATGGCCGACGGGATCGCGACAGTAAAAGTAAGCGCGCTAAACACCACGCTCGCCGCAACCGACTGGCCCGATGTAAACATATGGTGGCCCCAAACCAGGAACCCAAGGATCGCAATAGCGATACTGCTGAAAGCAATGAAACGATAGCCAAAAATTTCTTTGCGACTCCCCGCAGCGATCAATTCCGAGACAATCCCCATCGCTGGAAGAATCATGATGTAGACCGCTGGGTGCGAATAAAACCAAAAGAAATGCTGAAACAAAACAGGATCGCCACCAAGAGCTGGGTCAAAAACACCGATGTGGGCGACACGTTCAACGATAAGCAACAAACCCGTGATGCCTAGCACTGGCGTTGCCAAAACCTGAATCAGCGCAGTGCCATAAATGGCCCACAAAAACAGCGGCATCTTAAACCAGGTCATCCCTTTCGGACGCATCTGATGGATTGTCACAATAAAATTCATGCCAGTAAAAATAGAGCTAAATCCAAGCACGAAAACGCCCATCAATGCGGAGACCACCGACGAGTCTGCGGTAGTCGTTGAATAGGGTGTATAAAATGTCCAGCCCGTTTCGATACCGCCACCTAAAAGCGAAACCAAAAAGAAAACGGCACCAGCCATCCATAGATAAAATGACGCCAAATTCAAACGTGGAAATGCGACGTCCTGAGCACCCAGCATAATAGGTAGCACAAAATTACCAAATGCCGCTGGAATGCTTGGAATGATAAAGAGAAAAACCATCACCGCACCGTGCAAAGTAAACATACGGTTGTAGGTGGTCGGATCCATAAACTGCTGCCCCGGCTGAAACAGCTCCAAACGAACCGCAAGCGCAAACAAACCGCCGAGTGCAAAAGAACTTAATACCGCCGTCAGATACATCACGCCTATGCGTTTATGATCCAGCGTCAAAAACCATGATTTCCAGCCCTTGCTACAGGTAAGGTAATTTGTAGTACTCATGGCGCCGCGCCTCCTTGCGCTGAGAGGCTCTTCATATATGCAAAAAGAACGCGCATCTGCTCTGCATTCATTTTACCTTCATATGTAGGCATGACCGGATTGTAGCCAGCCACAACCTTGGCCTTGGGTTCATATATCGATTCACGAATAAAATTCTCTTCAGCGACAATTTTGGATCCATCGGACAAGGTCACTGTTGAACCAAAAAGATCTTTAAATGTTGGACCAATGCCCTTGGAACCATCGACCGAATGGCATTGTTTGCAGCCGCTTGTTTCAAATACTTTTTTGCCCGCTTCTTCTGGCGGCAATTTCGCAATATAATCCGACGCCTCAGCAAGCCACTTGTCAAACTCAGCTTGCTCGTGAACCACCACCTGTGCCCGCATCATGGAGTGATTTTGTCCGCAATACTCGGCGCAAAAGATATCAAATGTTCCTGTTTGGGTCGCGTTAAACCAAAGGCTGGTATAACGCCCCGGAACCACATCCATTTTTGTTCGAAATGATGGGATAAACATGCTATGCAGCACATCTTCCGACTGCATCATCAAGCGCACATTACGATCTTTAGGAACATGTAATGCCGCATCGGTATAACCGTTGGGGTACTCAAAACTCCAACTCCACTTGCGACCTGTAACATAAATATCATACGTGTCTGCAGGCGATTCTCGCATGTCTATATATTTTACAGCACCCACGTAAAATAAAACAACCAAGACAATCGATGGGATCACTGTCCACGAGATCTCAAGAATATCGTTATGCGTCGGTGATGGCTGCGGGACTAACACTTTCGATTTTCGAAACCGAACCACCAAAATAAGCATCGCCAGCATGATGCCAACAAACGCAATGGTGCAAATCCACAGGATGAGGTCGTAGACAAAGTCCACGCTCCCCGCCACCGTAGAGGCCTGTTCTGGAAACCAAAATCCTTCGCCCGTCGTTGCAGCAACCACTGCATTCGCCAGCGTTAACATCTGTACTAACATTGCCGCCTACCCATCTGTTCCGTGGGGTTGCTTAACACGCCGACGTCGACCCCAAAGCCATCCGCCACTGATATACAATCCCAGGGTGAGCACGGTAAGTGCCCCCCCCACTCTCATGATATTCTGCACCACAGGGGTGTATTTGCCCTGCTGTGGATCATAGTGAAAACAATAAAGAAGGATTTGGTCGAGGGGTGTTCCCAATCGTCCTGCAGCGGCTTCCACAAGCGACAAACGCAGCGTTTTAGGATCGTATGCCACACCATATAGATAGCGTGAAACAATGCCTTCCGGTGTCACCACCATGACTGCCGGTGCGTGTGCATATTCACCCGTCTCTTTCACGAGGCCATAGCCAAAACCGACGCTGTTCGCCAAAGCCCTGACGTTCACTTCATCCCCCGTAAAAAAGCGCCAACCACGACCGGTGTCAGGACGCTCGTATTGCATCAAATAACGGGTTTTGGTTGCCTGGATTTTTTCGGGTGTTTCTTTGGGATCAAGACCGATCGTCACTATATTAAATTCTTTGCCGATGCTCCATTTGAGTTCCTTCAGGCCATCCAGAAAGCCATTGAGCTGAACGCTGCAAAGCATAGGACAATCTGAATAATTGAACGTAAGCAATACTGGCTTGCCGTCAAACACTTCGCGCAATCGCACTTCAGAACCATCCTCAGCGCGGAAAGGCAAATCCAAATTAATTTTATCGCCACGTTTCTCATCAATACGAATTGCTTCAATCGCTCCAGGCATGGCGGGATCGGCAGCACGCAATGCACCATGATCGGCTGCACCAGCGCCAACCAAGGAAAGCACCGTCATGAAGCTCATCCAACTCATTGCGACTTTGTCATCTCCCGAACAACCAAATGCTTGGCTTCTTCGATAGGAATGCTCACCCTGCCTACTTCGCGATCAATAAAACGATAACCAGGCATAGATGCCTGCTGCACAGCGGCACGTTCTGAGGCCTGTTTGTTTGCCTTTGCTGTACGCGATGCCACATCGAATTCCATCACGATCATGTTAGAAAACGCCCAGGTGGCGAAAATAGACGCCACAACGATTGCCGTACCGCCTGCGAAAACCCAACCCAAAATACGGGTGTTAATGGATTCGTGTTCGACCATCTCGCAATTCCTTTAATATGCACATGGTGCAGCAAGCTGCATCTCTACTGGTTCTGCAACGACAACGATTCCGACAGCATCGGGTCATTGGCTGCAACCAATGACACATTGCGACCCGCATGGGCAAAACATGCAATCAGCACACCAACAAACCCAATCGTGCTGCCAAGCTCCGCGGCACCAAATACGGGTGTTTCCGCGTCATAAGCTGGCATCACCAGCCAATACAAATCAAGCCAATGCATCAACAGCATATAGCCTGCCCAAAACGTTAAGACCTTGCGATTACGTTTCGCATGGCGCGACATCAAACCCACGAAAGGGATAATGAAGTGGCCAAAAAGTAAAGCCAATGAGGCGTAGGCCCATCCGTGATTTAATCGGTGCAAAAACCATTCTGTTTCTTCAGGAATATTGGCGTACCAAATGAGCATAAATTGGGAAAATGCGATGTATCCCCAGAAAAATGTAAACGCGAAAAGAAACTTCCCAAGATCGTGAAAACGCTCGATCGTAACATATGCAGTCAGACGACCCGAAGCCTGCAAGGACACCATCAACAAGATCGCCGTCGCAAAGAAGCTCACAAGACAACCTGCGAAAAAATAAATCCCAAAGATGGTGCTGAACCATGTGGGCGTAAGCGACATAATAAAATCAAAGGCCGCAAACGTCGTTGTCAGTGCAAAAGCGATCATTCCCGGCGCGCTAACCCGCTGCATGCTCAAGGACAATTCTGCACTTGGTGCCGCATCCTGGGCAATTGACTTTTTGCGAAAGTAGACAGCGAGAAGGGTCCAAAGACCAAAATAAATAGCGGCACGTACTGCAAAAAAATTAGCGTTCAAATAAGCAATTTTTTTATGGAGAAGATGGTCATCGTGCATCAATTGCACATCGGCCCATGGGAATAAAACAGGTTTCCCCGCCATCACTGATCCGAGAATCGGTAGAAACAGAATAAATAGAACAGGGAATGCGGCAGTCAGAAGCTCTGCAATGCGACGAACAGTTGTACTCCAGCCTGCGCGAACAAGGTGGTGCAAAAGAACAAAGAACAGCGCCCCAAGCGTAATGCTCAAAGCGTAGGAAAATGCCAAAAGATAGGCGTGCATAAAATGCCGCACACCGTTTTCAGCGCCCAAAGTCACGAAAGCGGCTACGCCAATGCCAATCACGGCAAGCAATGCACCCACATTGCGCAGTTTCGAAGCTGCACATCCCAGATGCACATCATTGGCGCTGCCTGGGGTCTCCGTATGCTGAGCTATCATCATCTGCTCCAAGTCTCGTTAGTTCAATTGCGGCAACGCACGGGCTGGTACGTCGCTCACACCCGTTTCATGGCTTTTCTGCAATGCGCGGAGGTACAAAATAATCGCCCATCGATCTTGGGGCGGAATTTGTGCACCATACGCCGGCATATTTCGGATCCCGTGCGTGATGGTATTGAAGAGCTGACCCTCAGGCTGCACAATAACATGCGGCTCGGTCACCTTCGTCGGCGCAACCCACGTGCCTTCAGCAAGCTTCTCGGCACGCTGCGCGACAGTTCCATCACTTAAACCGCTCACACCATGACAAGGTGCACAATACACACCAAAGCGCTGTTGACCGCGATCCATCAATGCATCCGAAATCGTCAGCTGCGCAGGAAATCCCTTAAGCCAGGCGTCGCCCTGTTTGCCCTGATAAAAAGCCACGTCCTCTTGCAAGTCACCCATGGCAATCGTTCCTTCCACAGGAAGACGCGATGCACGACCATCAGCAAAAAGAGCATTGGCTGTTTGGGCACGCGACTTCGGCTGATTGTCCATGTCAGGAACGATGTGAATACGCGGCTTCGAAGAGGTACTAAAACGCGCTTTCGCCGCCAAAGAAAGCGGAATCAGTCCAAAAGCAAAGACCGAAGATGCCGCAATCACAAGCCAACCAGGAAATTTGGTTGCACTAGGCTTCGGACCCATCACAGTCTCGATATGCCCTGCACCCGCCGCCTGCAAAAGCGCGATAGTTGCACTTGCATTAAACTTAGGATCTTTCGCTTCGATGGAAATAAAAAATTTGTCGTTGGTCGCCCGTCCAAAACGCGAGACTGTAAGCAACGGGTGAAAAAGCATTGGCAAACGATTGAGCCCCAGCACAGCAAAGAATGTTGTGAAGGCCGCGAACAAAACACCGAGTTCAAAGGTCACCGGAATATTGGCGGGCAAACTGAAAAATGGTTTACCGCTGATATTCAACTTGTAGTCGTATGCATTGGTCCACCACTGCAACAGAAGCGCACAGGCAACACCCGCTAACCCCATCCCAAGCGTGAGCCAGGGCAAGCGTGTTGGACGAATGCCCATCGCATCATCAAGGCCGTGTATAGGAAATGGCGTGTGGCAATCCCACTTGCGGTACCCAGCATCACGCACCTTACGTGCAGCTGCAATAACACCATTTACGTCATCAAACTCCGCCAGGACGCCATAGGTCGGGGCTGTCTCGTTGGCGTGCATGTCATTGTGTGTATCGGAACTCATGATCGGGTCCCCGGCTCGGTCAATGATCGCCATGGGCGTGGGCTTGAGGCATAATTGCCTTCACCTCAGCCATGGCAATCATGGGTAGAAAACGACAGAACAACAAGAACAACGTTAAGAACAATCCGCAGCTACCGGCGAACATCCCAAAGTCCACAAGTGTAGGCTCAAAATAGCCCCAGCTTCCAGGCAAATAATCCCGGCTAAGCGATGTAACGACAATCACGAAACGTTCAAACCACATGCCGATGGTCACGAAGAGACCTACGATCCACATCATGATGGGCGATGTTCGCGCACGTCGTGACCAAAACAGCTGCGGCGAAATCACATTGCACGAAATCATAATCCAATATGCCCAAGCATAGGGGCCCAAAGCACGGTTCATGAAAGCGAAACGCTCATAACCATTGCCGCCATACCAGGCAACAAAAAATTCCACTGCATAGGCATAGCCGACCATGCAGCCCGTCGCCAAAATAACTTTGTTCATATTCTCAAGGTGACGGGTGGTCACCAAATGCTTGAATCCAAAATAGGCACGCGCTGGCACCACAAGCAGAATCACCATGGCAAAGCCACCAAAAATAGCACCCGCCACAAAGTACGGCGGAAATATCGTGGTATGCCAACCGGGGACCTGGGATACAGCAAAGTCAAAACTAACCACCGAGTGAACGCTCAACACCAGCGGCGTGGAAATAGCGGCAAGCAGCAGATAGGCGCGCTCGTACCGGTGCCATTGTCGATTTGAACCGCGCCACCCTAATGCAAAAATGCCGTAAACAAATTTCTTGGTATGCGTTTTTGCGCGATCACGAAATGTCGCCAAATCGGGGATCATACCCATATACCAAAACAACAGCGATACCGATGCGTATGTGCCTACAGCAAAAACGTCCCACAAAAGTGGACTTCGAAAGTTTGGCCACATGCTCATCTGATTGGGCAGCGGGAACAGCCAGTACGCCAACCAAATACGACCTACGTGCACGCCGGGAAAAAGCGCCGCACATATGACCGCAAAAATGGTCATCGCCTCAGCAAAACGGTTGATACTCGTTCGCCATTTTTGCCGGAGCAAAAAGAGAATCGCAGAAATCAATGTTCCTGCGTGACCAATACCGACCCAAAATACGAAGTTAACAATGTCCCACGCCCAAAAAACAGGACTTCGATTGCCCCAAACACCAACACCGGTCACGATCAAATAACCGATCAAGGTGAAGAGCAAGCCGGTAAGACATGCCGTAAATCCAAACAACCACCAAAATCCCGGTGGTGCTGTCGGTCGTTCAGCGATACCGCACACAGTTTCTGTAACCGCTGAAAAGGTCTGCTCGCCTTGCACCAAATGGGGCCTTTCAGTGGCCTCAAGAAGTGCTGACGCATGCGAATTAAGTGCTACAGTATTCATCTCGTCAGCCATCCCCATTCAATTCGGGATTCGGATTGGTGATCTTCGCAAGGAACCGAGTACGCGGTTTGATATTAAGCTCGCCCAACATAGCATACGCCCTCGCGTTGCCATGATCTGCACGAACCACACTCTTGGGATCATTAAGATCGCCAAAAGAGATCGCGCCCGACGGACATGCCTGCTGGCATGCCGTTTTGATGTCGCCATCAATAAGCGCACGCCGCTCTGTCTTAGCCACCGTGCTTACATTGCGAATGCGTTGCACACAAAACGAACATTTTTCCATCACACCACGATGTCGAACGGTCACCTCAGGATTAAACTTGAGACGTTCCACCGCATGTTTTGGATCATTGTCTATTTTTTTGTTGTAATTAAAATAATTAAAACGACGCACTTTGTAGGGACAGTTATTCGCGCAATACCGAGTTCCAATACAGCGATTGTAGGCCATATCGCTTAAGCCTTCGGCGCTATGGACCGTGGCTGCCACAGGACACACCTGCTCACAAGGCGCCAGTTCGCAGTGCATGCATGTCACGGGCTGATGTACGATACGCGGATCAGTAGGATCCCCCGCAAAGTAGCGATCAATCCGAATCCAATGCATCACACGGCCTTGCATGACACGCTCTTTACCCACCACGGGGATATTATTTTCCGCCTGACATGCAACAACACAGGTACCACATCCAGTGCACGCGTTAAGATCGATAGCCATTCCCCAACGATGGCCTTCGTCGTACTTGTGCTCATTCCAAAGGGATGTGAGCGGCGGATGATGCACTTTGTGCTGCGCAAAATCAGGCTGCTTGCGATATTCGTCCAGTGTTGCAGAACGAATCAGTTCGCCAACACGCTCTGCGATCCCTTTTTGGCCGACAGTGTCAATGGCAAACTGATCTTGGGTCGTTGCGATCGGATAGGTTTTGCCTAATTTTTCAATGGTGATGCCACCGAAGAAATTACCTTCGACAGCTGACACCACCATAGGGCCAACATCGAAACCTGCAGATGCTACATCGGCGCTTTTAAGCCCACCGATATGTCCTGCATGGGTACGACCATAACCACGGGCGACTGCGATAGAACCAGGACATTGGCCTGGCATCACATAAACAGGCATGTCGATCTTGCGATCCCCACGCTTAATGCGCACCATATCGCCGCTTTTCACATGAAGTTCGGCAGCGGTCGCAACAGCCATCAATGCGGCGTTGTCCCAAACCATCTTGGTCGCGAAATCAGGCAGTTCTTGCAACCAACCATTGTTGGCAAAACGTCCATCGTACACCGATGAAGATGGAAAGAGAGCAAGCTCCATGCCATCGGCCACAACAGCCTGCTCTGCTGGCAATTCCGACACCGGCCCCGTGAATACAGCAAGCGCAGAATTCGCCACACGGCCATCATGAACAGATTTACGCCAATCGCCTGGCGTTTTAAAAGCAGCCCGAACAGCTGTCTCAGACGATTCCGCTTCACCCAGCATCATCTGCAAGATTTCAAGGTCGTTTTTGGTATCGTACAACGGGTTAATCGTCGGTTGCGCGAGAAGCACCGATCCATCGTAACCACGACCGTCACCCCACGCCTCAAGTTCATGAGAACGCGGTACATGCCAACCACACAAGGCCGATGTTTCGTCTTCGTAAATTCCCAGACGGGCTGCAAATGGAACGGATTTGATTAGATTGCCCAGGCCGAGATCTGCCGGTGCATCGTAGACAGGATTGCCACCCACAATGATCAGCGTTTTGACGAGGCTGGCATCCATGTCCTTGGCCAAAGCAATCAATGCTTCACGATGCGATGGACGATCCCCATCATCTACCGCATGATACGACACGGTATTACCTCGGGCACCCAGTGCAACATTGATCTGATGTGCCACTGCATGAACATAGGAAGGCTGCCCTGCACCCACGGTAATAAGTGCTTTCGCCTTGCTTACGTTTAGCTCTTTGGCAAGCACCTTGATCATTTTTTCAGTGGGCGCATCGAACTTCGTGCCAGAAAAAGAACCCGTTCCAAGGCCAGCAACGCCGAGTTTGCCAAGCTCTGAACGCAAGGCCAACACAAAGTCCTGAATTTTAGCAGACTTAAGTTGCAAACGATGATCTGCGGCCGCACCTGTTTGCGATACACGGCTTTCCACCGCATACAAACGCACCATGCCGCCGGACTCCGGCTTACGCCGTGATGCAAATTGAACACTGTGCGCCACACCACCGGGATGAAGGGCCAACAGATCATCATCAAGACATAGGATCGTATCGGCCTTATTCAAGGCATAAATGGGCTGCACAGAGCGACCAAAAAGTCGTTTAAGTCCGGCGCGCTGATTGTCCCATGAAATCGATTCGTATTCGACGACCTGAAGCTTGGCATACTTCGCCTTAAGCCGCTGCAACAAATCCGCGCGCGCAGGCGACGAAGATGCCTCAACCAAAAGCCGGACTCCAGCGCCCGCATCGGCACTCGCCGTGAGCATCTGTAGTTTCAGCGCTTCACGAAAATCCTGCCAAGTCTTGGCAACGACGTTATTTCCGCGCCGCTCATGCAATGTTCGGCTGCGATCGGGATCGTACATGCCTAGGATGCTTGCTTGCGCATACGCATCGGTGCCACCGCCGGTCAACGGATCCGACGGATTGCCTTCGATTTTCACCGGCCGGCCTTCGTACACCGTTGCGACCAACGACGACGCAACACCACCCATGTGACTGGCAGTCGCATAACGTTTTGGGACACCATGAACATAGCCGGCAGGTGTTCGCGCAAAAGGAAGAATTTTTTCTTCCGGCCAGCGACATGCTGTACCACTTGCCAGCGCAAGCGACGCACCCATCAGCTGAATAAAACGTCGGCGATCGAATGTTCCAGGGCTGCTTGGATCGCTGCTTGGAAACTCGCGCGCCAAAAAGTCTTGAAATTCTGGTTCATCAGCGAATTCAGAGAGACTTCGCCAATAGGCCTTATTAGAACTGTCGGATTTTTTATTTAGCGATGGCATGTCGAGCAGTCCGTCGGTGGGTTGACATGGTTATCTTGCGCGAGACGCTCTCCCAGTTCCTTGGCATCACCGTGAGGTGCCCAGGTCATGGAGGTCACTTGATCCAAGGGTCGCAAATTGGGTTCCGGGTTTCGGTGGCACTCAAGACACCAGCCCATGCTGAGTGGCTGTACTTGACGCACAACATCCATCGTATCCACGCGCCCATGGCAGGAAACACAGCCAACACCACGCGTCACGTGGGCGCTGTGATTAAAGTAAACGTAGTCAGGCAAATCATGAACACGTGTCCACTGCACGGCCCTACCCGTTTCGTAGCTCTCACGGATCAACGCCAGTTTATCACTGGTGGCCTTAATGCGTTTATGACAATTCATACAGGTTTCTGCCGAAGGGATCGCGGCACGCGCGGCAACGTCAACCGTATTATGACAATAACGGCAGTCAATCCCGAGCTCACCCGCATGCAAAGCATGACTGTATGGAACGGGCTGCTTGGGCGCATAGCCCACATCAAGCGCCTGGGGTGACGCGCCGTACCAAAAGAGGCCGACCAGGTACACGAGCGCACCCGTCGCTATTGCGGGAAGAAGCGGCCCAAGCCGAGCGGTCCATGGTGGGAATGGGATCATCGCACGCCATCTCGCTGTTTCTGCACTGGTTCAATCGCTGCCGTATGGGACACAATCAGTGCAAACAAGATTAAGCTCTCGTTATGCACTGAGCAACTCTACGGCGACGGTTCAACACGGTTATGAACCAAGGGTCAATGCGGCAAAATGCCGCGTCGATGGTTTACCACGTCACGCGAAGATCGCAATAGTTAGGTCATTTTCAGTGCAAGGATTCTTGGACGGAATCAGCCGATGAGGCAACACCAAAATGCAGCGCATCATCTTGCATGGAAACTTCAAGCGTATCCCCCGCCACAAATTTACCGGCAAGCAAGAGAGACGCCAATGGATTTTGTACCTCACGCTGAAGCACACGACGCAAAGGGCGCGCACCAAAAACAGGGTCATAACCCACACGCGCGAGATAGCGCTTTGCGTCGTCATCCACACGCAAACCAAGATCACGGACTTCAAGCATCTTCGTAATATTCTCAAGCTGCAGATCCAGGATCTTGGTGATGTCCTGCTCACGCAATGCGCCAAAAATAACCGTCTCATCGATACGGTTCAAAAACTCCGGTCTGAAATGCTTGCGCAATGCTTCTTCTGCTTGGTCACGCATGCGCTGATCATCTTTGCCCGCATAATGCTGAATGACATCGGATCCAATGTTCGATGTCATGATTAAAATGGTATTGCGGAAATCGACCGTACGGCCCTGCCCATCGGTAAGCCGTCCATCGTCGAGCACCTGCAACAGGACATTAAAAACGTCAGAATGTGCCTTTTCAACTTCATCAAGCAGCACCACGGAATAAGGCCTGCGTCGCACAGCTTCCGTGAGTTGGCCACCCTCGTCGTACCCCACATAACCAGGGGGCGCACCAATCAGACGCGAGACGGAATGCTTCTCCATGTCTTCGCTCATGTCGATGCGGATCATGGCCTGCTCGTTATCAAACAAAAAGTCCGCAAGTGCGCGAGCCGTTTCTGTTTTGCCCACGCCCGTAGGCCCCATAAACAAAAATGTCCCCGCAGGCCTTTTGGGATCCGCGAGTCCTGCACGACTGCGACGAATGGCGTCGGAGACTGCGCGAAGCGCCTCTTCTTGCCCAATGACACGTTGGCGCAAGTTGTCTTCCATGTGCAGTAATTTTTCAACTTCACTTTCCAGCATTTTTGAGACGGGAATACCGGTCCAACGTGAAACCACGGTGGCAATTTCTTCTTCGGTCACCTCTTCGTTCAACATGCGATCCGGAGACGCTTTTGCAACTTTAAGCGCTTCTTTCAGTTCATTTTCAAGCGTTGGTATTTTTCCAAATTTAAGCTCAGCCGCAAGCTCAAGTTTGCCTTGCCGTTCGGCTTCTGCCTGCTGATGCCGCAATTGATCCAACTGCTCTTTGATGTTCCGAGTCTTTTTGAGAGACGCCACTTCTTCCTGCCATTTGGCCTTGAGTGCGCCCTCCTGCTCTTTAAGCTCTGCAAGCTCTTGATTCACGGTCCCCAAACGATTTTTGCTGGCATCCGTAGATTCGCGAAGCAATGCCTGCTTTTCCACCTCAAGCTGCACAATTTTGCGTGAGTACTGATCAACCTCTGTAGGAACACTGTCGATTTGCAGACGCAAAAAGCTTGCTGCTTCATCAATCAGATCGATGGCTTTGTCTGGGAGAAATCGGTCGGTAATGTAACGGTCAGAAAATTTTGCCGCCGCAACAATGGCCGCGTCTTGGATCCTTACACCGTGATGGATCTCATAACGGTCTTTTAATCCACGCAATACTGCAATGGTATCTTCAACACTTGGAGGATTGACGATGACCGGTGCAAAACGACGCTCAAGGGCCGGATCTTTTTCAACATACTTGCGATATTCATCCAGTGTCGTCGCACCCACACAATGCAATTCACCACGCGCAAGAGCCGGCTTGAGCATGTTCGATGCATCCATGGCACCTTCACCTGCCCCAGCACCCACCAATGTATGCAACTCGTCGATAAAGAGAATCACCTCGCCGTTGGATTCTGAGACTTCTTTCAAAACAGCTTTAAGACGATCCTCAAATTCACCACGATATTTCGCACCCGCAATCATCGCACCCAAATCAAGCGCGATCAGTTTTTTATTACGCATGCTCGATGGCACATCGCCATCCACAATACGTTTTGCAAGCCCCTCAACAATCGCGGTTTTGCCTACGCCTGGCTCACCAATAAGCACCGGATTGTTTTTGGTACGCCGCGACAAGACCTGCAGCACACGACGGATCTCTTCATCGCGGCCAATCACCGGATCGGTTTTTCCCTTGCGGGCTGCATCGATAAGATCGCGACCGTATTTAAGCAAAGCCTGATAACGATTTTCGGGATCTTTGTCGCTCACACGATGTGAACCACGTACATCTTTCAGCGCATGCAACAATGATGCCTCTTTAAGCCCCAACGCGCGCAGATCAGAACCCGCGTCGCCCTTATCGGCTGATGCGGCCATAAGAACATGTTCGGTTGAGACATAGTCATCGCGCATGCTGTCTGCACGGATCTGGGCATCGGTAAGAATGCGGCGCAACTCTTCGGTGTAAAAAGGCTCACCCCCCGATACCTTGGGCGTGCTCTCAAGCCTTTGCGTTAGCTTGGCCTTAAGCTGCGCCGGAGCAACACCCACTTTCGCCACCAAAGGCGCAACGATACCGCCCTCCTGCTGGAGCATAGCGAGCAATAGATGGGATGCGCCTATCCCTTGATGGCCCTCTGAAGCAGCCATTTGATGGGCGTCGTTAAGTGCTTCTTGGGTTTTATTGGTGAGCTTGTCTAAACGCATACGGTCCTCCGCGTAGCATTAAGCTAGGGGCGGAAACGTTGGCGTCAATGTGGAGAATTAGGTTTAGTTGCGGTTGCTGCTTTGAGCCACATCCGTTTTGGTTGGCTCAGTTTCAAGATCGATGAGTTTATCTTTCCATTCTTCAAGCTGCTTGCGGGTAATCAAGCCTTGTCGAATAAATCGCTCTTGAAGACGCGTATCAAACAAAATTTCCTGAGGAATGTTTTCGGTCATAATTTTTATGTCCTCTGGAGGCTATCCATCGAAAAATTGGAAACGGCCACGCAGTATGCCGAAAAAAACAAAGCTAGGCAAGATTCGCCCAAAGGAGCATGTGCGCTAATAGCCTACAGCATATTGGCAGCGAGTTCTGCCAGTTCGCTGCGCTCGCCCTTCAGTAAAGTAATATGACCCGCGATCCGTTCACCCGCAAAACGATTCACAACATGGCAAAGACCATTGTTGGTGGAATCCACATAGGGGTTATCGATCTGATAAGGATCTCCGGATAGGATCACTTTGGTATTTTCACCCGCGCGGGTGATGATCGTTTTAACCTCATGAGGCGTTAGATTTTGTGCCTCATCAATGATCATAATCTGATGGGGCAAACTTCGCCCACGGATGTACATCAATGGTTCAATTTGAATAATCCCAAGATCCAGCAACTCTTTGTAGCTTCGTCCCGTACGACGTTCGTCGGTTTTGGAAAATCCCATCAAAAATTCGACGTTGTCGAAGATAGGTTGCATCCACGGATTTAATTTTTCTTCCATACTTCCTGGCAAGTAACCAATATCTTTGCCTAAGGGCAAAATCGGTCGTGACACCAAAAGCCGCTGATAAACGCCTTCTTCGGTCACTTTTTGCAAACCCGCGGCCAATGCAAGCAACGTTTTGCCTGTGCCTGCTTTGCCCACCAAAGTCACAACTTTAATATTATCGTTGAGCAACAGATCGAGCGCAAAAGCCTGTTCTTTATTGCGAGGCCGGATCCCCCAAATACCGCGTTTGGCATCAATGAGAGGCTCCACGGACTGTGTTTCGATATTAAATTTTCCCAGCGCCGTATGCGATGGATTCATTGCATCCCGTAAAATAATAAACTGATTGGGGTGATAATAAGGATCATCCAGCTGATACGAACCCTGGGAATAAAACGTATCTACGGCACTTCCGCTGACTTCTACTTCAGCAACCCCCGAATACAGCTCACTGATATCGGTGCGTTCAGAATCAAAATCTTCAACCTGCAAGCCCAGTGCATGACCACGAATACGAAGGTTAATGTCTTTGGTCACGAAAATAGTCGGACCATCGGTATGGTGCTCTGAACAATCGAGGGCTGTGGCCAAAATACGATTATCGACTGAATTCCCCGAGGCAAGTTCAACGGGAAGCTCACGACGGGTCACGGCCACCTTAAGCAGCCCAGTGCCGTTGATCGTTACACCATCGTTGAGATGCCCTTCTGTGCGTAATTCATCAAGCGTTCTTCCAATCTGACGTGCATTACGACCTAATTCGGAAAGATCTTTTTTGAAATTATCAATTTCTTCGATGACGTAAATAGGAATGACGACAATATTATCTTCAAAGGCAAACAACGAACGGGCGTCGTAAAGAAGCACGTTGGTATCAAGCACAAACAACTTTTGCATCAGCCTCGCCTTCACAAAGAGGATAAAAACATACCCAAGCGTTGGCTGCGCTTAGGTGGAGTCGTCAAGGGTTTAATCCTTTCTTGTAGAAATTTTGTCGGTTTAGATAAAGACTTTGAGCGTTCGAAATCTGGGATCGCCGCATTGATCTGCAACCCTAACAAAAAGCAGCTTAAAGAAAAAATAACCGGAACATAAAATTCTTATGGCGCTAATTTTGCGAGGAAAATTGCATTCAGGTCACAAAAGGGTTGCAAAGACCAACCACAAACAGGTAGCTAGTGACTTCTTTTGGTGGTGTGGGGCTGTAGCTCAACTGGGAGAGCGCCTGGATGGCATTCAGGAGGTCGTCGGTTCGATCCCGATCAGCTCCACCATTATTTTTCTATCTCCTATTTCAACAACAATTTTCGAATATCTGAGTTCTGCATCAGAACATGAGAAACACGTACCGTGCCTGCGTTGTTCAGGTGAAGACGATCCGCAAATTCCGTGGCCGGGAAATGATCAGAACTCAAATCAACCCACAACACATTCTGCGAACGTGCCATCGCTTCAACCTTCATGCGAATATGTGTTAAATCGCGCAGGAACTGCACTTGATTCATCCCTTGCCCGACATACCATTCAATGTTGACAGGCAACCACACCACAGCGGCCTTTTGAGGCCGGCGACCCAGGGCATGAATCACATCTTCGGATCCAAGCATACTCGGACTCTCATTGCTTGTATTCACATCGCACTGCTGGAATAAACGACACATCATCCAAAGTCGCTTCTGATCCCATTGTGTCCCTGCGGAGAGCACCGCTTTATGAGGATCACATCCTCCCAATGCCGGAGACATCGCAACTCCCGTCGTATACTGCTCAGCAGTACGCCCCATCGCAGCCCGTATTTTTTGCTGCATCAAGATCACAGGCCATAGCATGTTGTACCACTTCAAATGTGAGATAAGCAGCGTACTCGTTTTGGGTGCCAACGTAGGAAGCTGTGATTTAATTGCCAAGGCGGCGTTACGATCTCCAATAAGATCATAAATCCACATCCACTCCATACGACTTTGG
Organism: Bdellovibrionales bacterium; assembly: GCA_005801425.1. Taxonomy (GTDB): domain Bacteria; phylum Myxococcota; class XYA12-FULL-58-9; order XYA12-FULL-58-9; family SYDY01; genus SYDY01. The sequence continues at coordinate 25,849 of SYDY01000115.1, forward strand.
GCTTCAAGAAAATAGACAGGATTCAAAAGCCAAATCATTGGAATATCGCTTTTCAGTGCATTCACTATTTTAGGAACGAGAAGCGCATAAGAAAACGGTCCCATGCCTGATCGTGCGAGCAAATGGGCAGGTCGTAGGCTTTGATCACTTATCGAATTGATCGCAGATGGCACATTGCATGAATCGCAGGATTCCGAGCTTCCCAAGAAAACAGCAGCGTTCTGTTCGTGAGCCAAAGCAAGCGCGGTATCAATATCTCCATAATAAGATAAAACGGGCTTTCGTTTTCCAAGCTCCACGGATGGCCAGAAAATGACTGTCATCACAACGCCGACACAAGAAAGCGCCAGCACCCACGTCGGGTTAAAACGTCGCATACACAAACTCTGCCCGTGATGACCCTGTGGCAAGGAACAAATAAGTGCACCACAAAGACGTGACCACAATCATCCAGCCCATAGATATCAAAAAAGGCTTCATGCGAACATCCGAAGGATGGAATTCCAGGCTTGCGGCAACGGATATGAGAAAAGTATCCACCCCAACGTAACGGACAAAAATGTCATCACGATAGAAAGAATATTCCACACCGACCCTTGAAAAAAGAATTTACCCAAAAAGAGACGTTTGCAAATGCTATGAACAACAAGAAGCATGCCGTGATAAAAACCCCATGCTAAAAAATTCCAAGCAAGGCCATGCCATACACCACAAATGGACATGCTCACGATCAACAGCACGATCTTATATGCAAAACCTCGGCGACTCCCGCCCAATGGAATATATAAAAAATCACGGATCCAAAACGAGAGTGACATATGCCAACGACGCCAAAATACTGAGATGTTTGGGGACATATAGGGATTGTCAAAATTTTCAGGCAACGTGAAGCCACACAAGCAACCCAGTCCAATCACAAGATCGGTATAACCTGCGAAATCACAATACAATTTGATACTGTTGGTGACCGCTGAACGCCAAAGAAACAATGAAGGTGCCACTTGCAAATCGTAGACACTTAAAACCCATGGCGCAACGCCATATCCAATCAACAAAAAGACAAGGCCTGATATCAAACGACGCATCGCTTGAGCTGCATCAGGCACATGCCACGCAAAATGCTCTGGTCGTGTGATGGGCCCCATCACCACGATGGGAAAAAATAACATTTGTAACATACGCTGCTGCAAGGACATCAGAGGAATTTTTTGAACTTCGACAGCAAGCGCCACTGCACGAAAACCAAAATAAGATAAACTGGGCAAAAATGGCGCAACAAGCATCATGTCGTTGCGTAAGGCAGTATACGCAATAACAAGCAATGAGGAAGCCACTACAAGGGGCACTTGGCACCATGGAACATACGACAACAACGCAATGAGCGTGCCTAAACCTATGTAAATAAAACCCGTTTTAGGACCACAAAAAGCAAAAAGAATATACAGCGAAGCTGCTAAAGCGGGTATACCACGCCATGGCGGAACAAGCCGTCCTTCTACCAACCCCACGGTCAAAAACAGAAGCCACACGACAGGGTTGGTAAGAAGTTCTAACATCGTCGTCGTATGGCGGGCATACCATCGGCATCACCCCAATAGCAATTTACACACTTCGGTATTTCTAGTTTCCTCCATAACCGCTATCGTGTGTAGGGGAGAGGGAAGACATGATTAAAACAATATTTACAGTGAGCCTTGCCATCATTTTAGGATGCGGAGATCGAGGTGCATCCAACGTCACCACACGCTTAGGTTGGACTTTGGACTATGCGGATTGGACCCAAGCGGGTATCACCCAGCCTGACGTCCGAGGATGCAGCAATCAACCCAGTGATGGCGGCAATGGGACACCCTATCCAGCAGTCACGCAAGTCCATGTTCAACTTATGGATGCAAGCCAACAAACAGCGCCTATCGATGCCATGTTTGCATGCGACGAAGGGATCGGTGGGCAACGCGTGCCACTGACCAATCTTGAGGCCGAAACCTATGTGTTAAAGGTAACGGCATTGGCAAGTGACAACTCGGCACTGTACGCCTACCACGACAATGCATTTCATCCAAACACAGCTTCTGTTGAACAGGATATCACGCTGCGCGCGGCTGTGGGTGAATTACGATTTTTTCCGCGGTTTGGATCACAAGGGCTGACGTGTCCCAATGATGTTGAAAATATCAGCTATAAAATAATATCGCATTCCGATCTCATTGCTCAAGGCACGATGGCTGCATGCCGCGATGGCTTCGCCAATGAAATCAATATTCGTAATATTCCCGTAGAACCCAAACCTGGTGCCAATGGAAGCTATATCGCAGACCAATTTGATTTACTTATTGAAGCGAAGAATTCGGCTGGAAATGTGTTGTATTGCAATCAATCACAGCGCACCGTGAAACCTGGAAACAAAAACCTCACCAACGATGTCGTACTGCAAGCAGGCAGTGCCTGTGGTGCCAGTGCTCCACTTTGAAGGGCGGCTCAAGAACCGCCCCTATCGGATTTCATATTCTTTGATTTTGTATAAAAGCGCACGATGAGAAATTTCGAGTAGACGGGCCGCTTGGGTACGATTACCACTTGTTTTTGCAAGACTTCGTCGAATTAAATCTTGTTCGATCATTTGTGTGGCTTTTTTGATCGAGAGATCATCACCAAATAGAGACACATGCGGCATGCTGGCCATGCCGGTCACACGATCGGGAAGATCTTCCAAATCGATCACGTTGTGATCTGCCAAAACCAAAGCACGTTCCATAGCATTTTCAAGCTCTCGAATATTGCCCGGCCAGTGATAATCGTAAAGAACTTGCATCGCTTGTTTTGATACCGTCACCGAGGGCGATCCCATACGTTCACCGTATTCCCGTAAGAAATGGTGAACCAATTCAGGAATATCATCACGACGTTGGCGCAAGGGTGGCACTTTGATCGTTACCACATTGAGACGATAGTAAAGATCTTCCCGAAATGTTCCTGCTTGTACCATGGCAGGAACATCGCGACTTGTGGCCGCAACCACCCGTACATCCACTTGACGCCCCTGGCTTTCCCCCACACGGCGGATCTCGCCTTCTTGCAAAAATCGCAAAAGCTTCACCTGCATGGACACTGGCAAATCACCGATCTCATCCAAAAACAGCGTTCCGCCATGGGCCTCTTCTATAAGTCCTCCTCGGTCGCGTTGCGCATCGGTAAATGCACCTTTGGCATGCCCAAAAAGTTCACTTTCGATCAAATGTTCTGGGATAGCCCCGCAATTGATGGGAACCCATGACCCTTGTGACCGTGTGGATTCATCATGCAATGCCCGGGCGATCAACTCTTTTCCAGTACCCGATTCACCCAAAATCAACACCGTGGACTTGTAGGGTGCAACTTTTTGAATGGTACGAAACACACGGCGCATTTTCAAACTTTGGCCAATAATGCCGCCGGGGATCTCAATGCCAGCCATCCCTTCTTTAAGACGCGCATTTTCGGCCTTAAGCCTGGCTTCTTCTTCTTCAAGTCGAAGTCTTTCGCAAGCCGTTGTAACCTTGAGAAGTACTTCATCTTCACGCACCGGCTTACAGACATAATCACCAGCACCCAGTTTCATCGCCTCAATGGCGGTATCAATATCATCAAAAGGACTCATCATAATCACATGGACTGGAAGCTTGCGATCACGAATAGCACGCAACAGATCAAGCCCATCCATATTCGGCATGGAAACACCACTGAGCACAATGTCACCACCACCATCCGAAAGATGCTCAAGCGCCTCCACGCCATCGCCAGCTTCGGATACCGTAAATGCAAACTTTTCAAGTAAATTCCGTAAAAGATGACGAACGGGCACATCGTCATCCACAAGAAGGACGCGACGCCCACGACGCTCACGAAGATCTGTTGTATTATTCTCTGATGACATAGGCGCTGATCCTAACATTTTGATCTCTCGCATACGACCCCCGTTGAATGCGAGTAAGCTGCACCCTACTTTTGTGGCCCCCGCAAAGCTGATACATTCATGCGATAACCACGATTGGGTCTGGGGGGACGCCATGATAACCACCCGTTTATTAAAATCTCGCACTGCGATCATTGTCGCGTATTGTGTATTAGCCGCCTGTAGTGATCGTTCGCTACGACCCTTAAACCCACAATTGCTTGTTTGCCAGTCGGCCAGCGATGAGGTGTGTGAATCTCCACTAACGTACGCGTCTTATGCTGCTGGCATCACAACAACACTGGAAATTGTGCTACGTAATACCGGCGAAATTCCATTACGCATCACGCATCTGGAAGCGGTTTCTGGGAATACCATCGGCATAGGTGTGTTTCCTTCCGTGCTTGCCCCCAATGCCCAAGCATCAGTGCTTCTCACCGTAACACCACGCTTAGGAGCCAACCGATCCACGCTTCAAATACAAAGCAATGATACACAACGACCCATTTATCGATTTGACGTGGTCTACGAGGGACATGGCCCCGAGCTTATGTTTTGCAGTGAGAACCACAGAGACACATGCAATATCAATCTGACGATTCGTCCTGAACCCGTCAAGCTTACGCGTGCATCCGAAATTGTCATTTACGCATTAAATGTATCGCCCGAATCGGTTAAACTCAACGAAAGTGTTGCAGATCTCAGTGAAAGCGTTGCCGATGAAATCGAAATTTTAACATCCCTGAATGCCGGGACCATCAAAGCCGGTGAATTTTTACCCATCGTCATAGGCTACCGTCCTCAAGATCAGATCAATGACACAATTCATATTTCTCTGGTACCCGAGCGTCCCTTCACTGTCCCTGCAAGCGCAATGGTCACATTGACCACCCCGAGCAATCTTCCACCTATTGCTGAAATTTCAGCCCTGGAATCGGCACATCAGAATGGGAGTATTGAAATTGAGCACGTCCTATGGCTTGACGGTCGTGCTTCCCATGATCCTGAAGGCGACCCATTGCAATTCACGTGGACACTTTCTGAGAAGCCACTTCAAAGTGCATCGCTGCTATCTGCCAGCAATACGACGATGGTATCGCTTATCCCTGATGTGTTAGGAGATTATCGTGTCGACTTGATTGTTACCGACTCATTGAACAATACCGCAAGCACATCATTTCAAATCCACGTAACACCCCATCATGCTTTGAGCATTAAGTTAGAATGGAACACTTCTACCGATCTCGATTTACATCTTATTCGCAATCATGGATCTCTTTTTGGTGCGGATGACTGCTACTTTCAGAATCCATCACCCGACTGGGGAATACCGTACGAGATTTTCGATGACCCCCTCTTGCTTCGAGACGAAGAGACCGGGGGAAGTTTTGAAAAGATCATCATTAAGCAGCCCAGTGATGGCGAGTACAACGTTATTGTCCATGCCTTTAACGTCCATGAAACGCCCACCGCTGCAGTGGTCCATATTTTCGCCAACGATGAAACGCAAACATTGGCAGTTCAAACTCGCGAGATACAACGAGACTGTCAAGGATGGCTCGTGGGGACGGTTTCTTGGCCAAGCGCGATATTCACACCTGCAAGCACACGACCTTCTTTGATTTGTTTGCCACCTGCCAATCATGGAGAAGCCCTATGATTCGGATCACACGACTTTTTTTCCTCTTGCTTTTAGGTACTGCAGCCTGCAGCGAAACATCAACCCGTGACACGACTGTGATACCTCCACCCGACAACATCGATGAGGGATCTTCGCCTCATGCATGCACAACAACATCCGATTGCCCGTTTGGGCATCGCTGTCGAAATAGCATATGCGTTCCTGATGCGACGACATTTCAAAGCCCTGGATGCGCAAGCAACAACGATTGCACCGCACCGCTGGTATGTGCCATCGCAATAGGAGAATGCATCAATCCAAGCGAAACACCCAACCCATCTTTATCCTCTGATACATCCTGCACGCCGGGCGAAACACGCACCTGCGGAAGTAAAATTGGTGCATGCAATTACGGAGAAATGCATTGTGATGATGGGGGACAATGGACGACATGCTTAGGCGGTATTGGACCCATACCAGAAATGTGCAATGGCATCGACGATGATTGCGACGGAACCATATTACCCTCAGAACTTGATGCGGACGGAGATGGTTTTCGTAACTGCAATGGCGATTGCGATGACGCCAATACTGCACGATTTCCTGGCGCAATCGACCTCTGCGATGGCCAAGACAATAATTGCGACGGCTATATCGATGAACAAGGAAACCGTTTGTGCAATGATGACCTTTATTGCAACGGTGAAGAAACATGTTCTGCGGGAACGTGTCTCTCCGGTATTTCTCCCAACTGCAACGACCTCGACAGCGCATGTACCATAGGGTCATGCGATGAAGACAACGACAGTTGCCTTTCTACAAATAGACCTGATGCCACAAATTGCAGTGATGGATTATTTTGTACGCAGGGCGACACATGCAATGCAGGTGTTTGCCAAGGAATAACACGCGATTGTTCATCATCGTCCGATGCCTGCAACACTGGGACTTGTGATGAAACCCAAGATCAATGTGTAGCGTCTCCGAAACCCAACGAAACGTCATGCGATGATGGCATGTTTTGTACCGATATTGATCGTTGCCAATCGGGTGTCTGCACAGGCCATGAACGATCTTGCGACGCTCTCAACGATAGCTGCAATCGGGGTACCTGCGACGAAAACGCGAATTCCTGTGTTGCTACCCCCGTCAGTGATGGGACGGGTTGTAATGATGCGCTGTTTTGTACTTTGGAAGATCACTGTGTTGCGGGGCTTTGTTTAGGAAATACACCGAGAGATTGTTCCTCTGTCTCAGATCAATGCAACAGCGGTGGATGCGATGAAACGGCTGATCGATGCGTTGCGCATCCTGTAGCCAACACGACACCATGCAACGATAATTTGTTTTGTACCGTAGGCGAACAGTGTCAATCTGGTTCGTGTACAGCGGGTTTACCGCGAGATTGCAGTGCTTCGGGGGGGTCATGCAGAACAGGAACATGCGACGAATCGGCTGACCAGTGCACAGGGTCACCACAACCTGATGGCACATCATGCGATGATACCCGTTTCTGCACGGTACAAGATCATTGCCAGGCTGGGTCATGCATAGGATCTTCGCGTGATTGTTCCGCCTCTGGAAATGACTGCAACGATGGGACATGTTCAGACACCCTGCAAAGCTGTATTGCAACGGCAAAACTTGATGGAACACTTTGTGATGACGGACGTTTTTGTACTGTCACCGACATGTGCAGTGCCGGATCATGTGCGGGACTTGCCCGTGACTGCTCGGCAGCATCTGACACATGCAATACGGGTGTGTGCAATGAAACCGGTTCGCGTTGCGAGCCCTCGTCTTCCCATGAAGGCCAAAGTTGCAATGACGGCCGCAATTGCACAATCACCGACCATTGTTCTTCCGGCGCATGTCGTGGTGAAACCAACCCCTGCAACAGCATGGATACCTCATGTCTCGATGGCTTTTGTGATGTAGGTACCGACCAATGTACAGCACGTCCACTTAGCAATGGGATATCCTGCGACGATGGGAAATTCTGCACCATCGGAGATGCCTGCAACAATGGGACATGCGGCGGATCACCCAATCCATGCAGCAACACCCCCGGTGGAGGCGCATGCACAACGCCCATTTGCGATACTTCCGCAGATCATTGTACCAATCAAACACTGCCCAACGGAACATCATGTACCGATAGTCAGTTTTGCACGGTCGGTGATCATTGCATCAACGGCTCCTGCAACGGGTCACCACGAGATTGCTCAATATTGACAAGTGCATGCACAACAGGGTCGTGTTCTAATGTTTCGCAGGCGTGTATTTCATCGCCATTATCATCAACAACAACGTGCTCGGATAACAACCTATGCACGCAAAATGACCATTGCCTTGATGGAGGATGCCATTCGGGTACGCCCGTTGATTGTTCGCATTTAACCGATCGTTGCCATGTTGGACAATGTGACCCGACCGGCGCATGTCTGCGCGTTAATTCCGGTGCATGCGATTGCGATGACCAGATCAATGCCGATTTTGATGGGTACAATCAGTGCGATGATTGCGACGACACCAACGGTGCTATTTTCCCAGGCGCCACAGAACGTTGCAACAGCAAAGATGATAACTGCAATGGTCAGATCGACGAAGGTTTCGATGTTGACCATGATGGGTATTTTCAGTGCTCATTGGATGATGGTCTCGTGGACTGCAATGACAACAACGCATCCGTTCATCCCGGTGCTTTGGAAAACTGCAATACGCCTGATGATGACAACTGCAATGGCGTGGTCAACGAGGGGTGTATCCATTGCGATCCTATTGATCACGATCATGATGGGTTCAGCGAATGCACGGGTGATTGCAGCGACAACGACAATGCCGTCTATCCAGGTGCTTATGAGCTATGCGACGGCAAAGACAACGACTGCAACAAAAACACAATCAAAAATTGCGATGTTTCTGAACGTTGTGATTGGCCAACCGAAGAAGTTGATATCTGCAAGGACCAATTGATGTGCGCCTGCATTCTCGAAAATGGTGTTTGCAAAAAACGAGTTTGCACAGTGACCTGTAATACAAGTCGCACGGGTGCGCTGGAGGATGGGTGCGATTATGATGAGTCCTGCTATTACGATGTGTATGGAACATCCAATTTGCACGCATGTGCCCAAATCAACACGCTTGGGTTGTTACCAAGCGGATCAACATGCACGGGAGACTCTGATTGCAGAAGTGGGCAATGTCGATTCGTGTCTGGACGAACAAGTTCATCCTATGTGTGCACTGATTATTGTACCGAAGATCGATACTGCGATGTGGGGACCCGTTGTGTGATCCTTGATACAGGGAGCAACATAGATGGACGTTGTCTACCCACATGGGCGTTGCAAGTCGGTACGGGAGTCACGGGACAACGATGCACAAGTCATCCCGCTTGTGCCCACGGATTTTGCTTTGATGCCAGCAGCGACTATTGCACCGAAGCGTGCTGCGATGACGATGAGTGCCCCTCTGGAATGCATTGTGCACTTAATACAGTCACACGACGACATATTCTCGCGCCTGCTGGAACGCCCACATGCACCAGCGATCGTGAATGCCGTGACCTCTATGCGGATGATGGTATGAGTTGCGTTCTCAACAGCGATGGCATTTATCGCTGCGGGCGTTCGATGCTCGAAAGCGCCCCCATGTGCCTATTCGACGTGAGCAGCCAAGCTTCAAGGCCTGCTGGCGCAGCCTGTGCGCAAAATCGTGATTGCCAGAGCAATTTCTGTTCTGGAAATCTCGGTGTTTGCGTCTCGCCTTGCTGCACCGATTATTCATGTCCTGAAGGACTTGCATGTGAAATGCAACTCATCAATGCAGGACAAGGGTTGGTTGATGCCAGGGTGTGTGTGAGTCAATCGACCGATGAAGTCATTCAAAGATTGTAACTGATGTTACGTGGGGGAATTGGTTTGCCATGCTGGGCCTCTCTGCCTCGCCATGCCGTGTAAACGGACCGGACCGCATTCCCACAAAAGCGTTGTGACGCGTTCAAAAAAGACAATCAAATCCCAAACATCATGCGCGTCACGTGGCTTTTGTGGAAGGCGGGAGGAAACTGCACGCGCAATGGCGAAAGAACGATAATCGATTCAATTTTCATGATGAATATGCAGTTTGTTCGATGTGTGACCGCGTAAGTCAGATTGTAAATCAAACGTAGGGGACGGGTTTTAAACCCGCGCCCCTACATAATTTAAAACTGCTCTTCTTCCGTTGAATTCACCAAAGCCAGCGTAGACAAAACACCGTCGGCCAAGGTTTGACCAACCAAGTCAAAATATCCTGTGCCCACTTCACGTTGGTGACGTGTTGCTGTGTAGCCTTCAGACTCCGCTGCAAATTCACGTTGTTGGAGTTCAGAATATGCACCCATGCCACGGTCACGATAAGCTGTTGCCAATTCAAACATTCCGTAATTAAGCGAATGAAAACCTGCCAATGTTACAAATTGAAATTTGTAACCCATCGCACCAATTTTTTGTTGGAAATGCTCAATCACTGAAGCATCAAGATGTTTACGCCAATTGAACGATGGCGAACAATTGTAAGCCAACATTTTACCTGGGTAACGGGCATGGATAGCTTTGGCAAATTGTTGTGCTTCGTCAAGATCGGGCTTGCTTGTTTCAAACCAAATCAGATCGCAATAGGGCGCAAAGGCCAAACCACGGGCAATGCACATATCCAGCCCACCGGTGATCTCATAGAACCCTTCAACCGTACGCGTTCCCGTCATGAAAGGTCGATCGTGAGGATCGACATCCGATGTCAAAAGGCGTGCACTGCCTGCATCGGTTCGTGCAATCAAAAGTGTTGGAACATCCATCACATCGGCGGCAAGACGCGCTGCAACCAACGTTCGTATAAATTGCGATGTTGGCACAAGCACCTTTCCACCCAAGTGACCGCATTTTTTTTCTGACGAAAGTTGATCTTCAAAATGAACACCCGCAGCACCGGCCTCAATCATCCCCTTCATCAATTCAAAGGCATTGAGCGGTCCGCCAAATCCTGCTTCTGCATCAGCCACAATAGGCAAGTACCAATCGCGCTTTGCAGCATCTTCGGCATGTTCAATTTGGTCTGCGCGCTGCAAAGCTTGGTTTAATTTTTTCACCAGCTGCGGCACACTGTTTGATGGATACAAACTTTGATCAGGGTACATATTTCCCGATGAGTTGGCATCGGCCGCCACTTGCCAACCGCTGCAATAAATCGCTTTGAGCCCTGCCCTGGCCATTTGCATGGCTTGATTACCCGAAAGCGCACCCAAGGCGTGCACGTAATCTTCGGTATGAAGAAGCTCCCACAATCGCATGCTCCCACGACGGGCAAGCGTATGCTCGATATGCAGTGAACCCCGTAATCGTTCAACATCACTTTTGCTGTATGGCCGTTCAACACCCTCAAAACGACGGGCATGAATGACATCTCGATTTTCAGCTTGGCTTACACGTTCTTTAAGAATGGCCATGGATGGTCTCCTTTAAAGGGGGTTCATTGCTATTATTCATCCTAAGCGATTGTATGCATACGACGTAAGAAAATCGATCAACGGCTCACGTGTTGCAATTTCAACGAATAAACGACGTGCTGATTCAAGTGCTCCTGCAACCAACGTATCTTTTCCCAAATTTTCTTGGATTGCATGAACTTCTTGATCCACGGTAGAAAGAAATCGTTTCATGGTCAAAGGCGATCCACCCACCACCGCATGATACTTAAGCCACTGCCAAACCTGTGTTCGTGAAATCTCTGCGGTCGCAGCATCTTCCATGAGATTATTAATTGGAACGCAACCCGATCCTGAGATCCAAGAAGCAAGATAACGGATCCCAACGTTGATATTCTGTCGCAACCCTTCTTCAGTACGGTCACCTTCAGGAACTTGCAAAAGCAATGCACGCGTCACGTGGGATACATCGGGAATTTTATCCATTTGATGATCGCCAGTGCACTGCGAGTCAAAAGCATGACGCGCTATATCGATAAGTCCTGGATGCGCCACCCATGTTCCATCATGCCCATCCCCGGCTTCACGCTTTTTGTCAGCACGCACTTTCTCAAGGGCCGCTTCATTGGCCTCTGGATTGTTTGTGATTGGAATTTGGGCGGCCATCCCACCCATGGCGTAGGCGCCACGACGATGGCATGTGGCAATCGTAAGAAGCGCATAAGCACGCATCATCGGCTGAGTCATCGTGACCAAAGAACGATCAGGTGTGATCCAATCGGCATGTGCACGGAGCGTTTTGATCGCACTAAACATATAGTCCCAACGGCCACAGTTGAGTCCCACAATATGGTGCCGCAAAGCATGCAATATTTCGTTCAATTGAAACACCGCAGGAAGGGTTTCAATCAATACCGTCACTTTGATCGTCCCCACAGGCAGCCCCAACGATGCTTCTGCATCCGACATCACATCGCTCCACCAGCGCGCTTCCGCATAGTGTTCGAGCTTCGGAATGTAAAAGTAGGGCCCCTTGCCCTGGGCCAATAAACGGTGATGATTATGGTAGAGAAACATGGCGAAATCAAAGAGACATCCCGGAATAGGCCGACCGTCCACTTCCACATGGGCTTCAGGAAGATGCAAGCCACGAGGACGCACCAATAACACGGCGGTTTTCTCTTTAAGCGCGTAACTCTTTCCTTTTGCCGGATCGTCGTAGGTGATGGTCCCCGCCACGGCATCACGCAAGTTCACTTGTCCATTCATCATCGCTTGCCAAGTCGGGGATGATGAATCTTCAAAGTCTGCCATGAATGCATCTGCGCCCGAATTGAGGGCATTGATGATCATCTTACGTTCGACAGGTCCGGTAATTTCCACATGACGTTTACGCAAAGCAGAGGGAATAGCCCCAACATGCCAATCGCCTTCGCGAATATCACGGGTTTCCGGCAAATAGTCGGGTGCTTCACCCGCATCGTATGCTGCTTGGCGCCGAGCGCGATGGTACAAGAGATCATCAAGTCGGGGACTAAATCGACGAACCAAGGTATCAAGAAATGCCAGTGCCTCGTCATTAAGGATCGCACGATACGATGGCGTTTGTTCGCCCACAACGCGTAAGGTCGATACAGATCGCATGGGCACATTCGTCACGGGGAACTCCTTCAATACGAATCACAGGATCACCCACAAAACGCATAACGGTCAAGCAAATGTCATACGATGCATGGAATATATTGTGACGAATGAGATCTTATTATTTTCCGTGTTGAATATCCAAAATAAGTGCTTCGGATTTCGGTGGATCATCAGAAAAAGAGAATGCGTTTAAACAGGATCGGGCAATATTTGTGCTCTGTGGGTCACCACGATGATGCACATGCACAAGTGGCTCTCCCTTATCGATATGCGCCCCTGATTTTTTTAAAAAGATCATACCCACTTCAGGATCAATCACATCATCCACGCGCATACGCCCTGCACCCAAGGCACGGGCAATTTCGCCCACGGTAAGCGCGTCGATATGAGAAATAAAACCCGCGCGAGGCGCATATAATACATCAAGATGCGCACTAATTCCCCAATTTGGATCCTCCAACACGCTTGGATCGCCACCTTGCGCTTGAAACAATCCATTCATACGCGCAAGTCCCGAGCCATCGCTTATCGCTTGTTGCAATAGCGCACGTCCATGTTCTGAAGAATCTGCACGGCCTCCAAGCATTAACATTTCCGATCCCAACACCAACGTGAGCTCCGTTGTATCGGGCGGACCCTTGCCTTGGAGAATGTCAAATACCTCACGCATTTCGAGTGCATTTCCCACGTGAGTTCCTAGAGGCTCGTTCATATTCGTTAAGAATGCCGACACCCAAAGCCCCGCATCGCGCCCAACCCCAACCAACCAATCGCGTAAAATTTCCGCTCGATCCCGTGTTTGAAAAAATGCCCCGCGCCCTACTTTGATATCCAAAACCAACGCCGATGCACCCGCCGCAAGTTTTTTGGATAAAATAGAAGCCGTAACCAATGGATACGAATCAATGGTTCCTGTCACATCGCGAAGTGCATAAAAAATACCATCAACGGGTGCAAAATCATCGGTTTGTGCGCCAATACAAACACCAAGCGTCTCTACCTGCTCTTGAAATCGCGCAGGTGACAAATGAGTTTGTGTCCCTGGAATGGCTTCCATTTTATCAATGGTCCCGCCGGTATGGCCCAAGCCCCGTCCTGCAAGCATAGGAACGGGCACACCGCACGCTGCAACCAGCGGCGCGAGAGCCAGCGTAATCTTATCCCCCACGCCGCCTGTGGAATGCTTATCAACGGCTGGGCCTGACAGATGATTGTAGTGGATCACAGCCCCCGAATCACGCAAGGCTTGGGTAAAAATCACGGCGCTGTCTCGATCGATTCCTTTGAGATACACCGCCATCAAAAAAGCACTCACCAAATAATCTGGCACGCGATGCGTGGCCACAGCAGCAACAAAATCATAGATCTCTTTTCTTGATATTTTTTTCCCATCACGCGCAGCCACGATCACATCAAGAGGCGTCATGGAATGAATCTATGGCCTAGGACTCCAGCAATCAATTCAATTCCAAGCTGACATAGGCACTGCATGCGGCGGCTACCGCAGCATTTTGTTCCTGATAACGCATGGCCAAAGCCATAAAAGCAGGCAAAGTGTCCGGAGAAAAATCAATCTGAAATCCTAATGCCTTAGGATTTTCTGCAAGCAATTGGAGCGCAGCCACGGTTTCCCGAAGCGCATCACCCGAGAGATGCAATGCGTCTTCGGCTTGGTCTAAGCGCCCCACACAAGAAAAAATATGGGCTAAACACAGTGCTGCATCGATTTGAATAAGACCATTGCCGAAAAGTCTTCCGAGATCATGGATCCGATCATCTCGATTTATCGTCTGTTTTGAACCATACAGCAGCGCCGTCGCACTGTCGCGATCCAAGACACCATCAGCTTGCGTAAGATCCATGGTGTGTTCAAAAGCGACGCGCGCATCCGAATAGGAATGCCGCTCAAGCAATGTCATGCCCTCGTTCAGCCATCGCAATGGCTCATCAAAAAATGTCAACGATGAGCGCTTAATCAGGTCAAATACCGACGATTCTTCTAAGTGCCATGCCTCGTCGAGTATATGCAGATCTTCTTTTCTTACTTGGTTACCCGTCACGCGATGAACCTCATGTTATCAGTCTACCATGCCGACTTATGAGCAAGACGTATAAATACGAAAAACAAGAATAATTTCGGACACTTAGACGCACATTTGCGCAGAACGTAGGCAAGGTATTTTATGCGATTTCAATGAGTTATCGGTGGGTATTCCAAGACATTACAGAAGAATACCAGCAACACATGCGGTCAACCACGACGCCATGGCACCGGCAAACATGGCGCGCATGCCAAGCTTTGCGAGATCACCACGACGCTCGGGAGCAACAGCACCAATGCCACCGATTTGAACGCCAATAGATGCAAAATTGGCAAACCCGCACAATGCATAGGTACCAATAAGGATTGTTCGTGGCGATGCGGTTGCTTGCATCTGACCCAGCTCAACATACGCAACAAATTCGTTGATAGAGATCTTGGTACCAAGCACATTGCCAAACGCCATGACGTCGGCGGGATCCACACCCATGATATAGGACAACGGCGCAAAGAGGATCCCAAACACTTTGGCCAATGACAATCCGACAAATCCCAAGCCTGCATTTAACATCGCAATCAACGCAATAAAGGCCAAAAGCATCGCACCAACATTCAAGGCCAAATGCAGCCCATCGCTTGCACCTCGGGCTGCCGCATCAACCGCATTCACGGACAATGGTGCATCTTCCTTGACATCGCCATTCATGGTTTTGGGTGTCTCTGTTTCGGGAACCATCAGCTTTGCCATCACAAGCGCAGCCGGTGCACTCATCACACTTGCCGCAAGCAAGTGACCTGCATCCAAGCCAAAACGCACATACGCGGCGAGAACCCCACCCGCAACTGTTGCAAAACCGCCGGTCATCACGGCCATCAATTCTGATCGCGTCATGTCTTTGACATAAGGCCTGATCAAAAGAGGTGCTTCGGTTTGGCCCACAAAAATATTCCCTGCGGCTGATAACGACTCTGCACCACTTGTACCCATGGTTCGGCGCATCACCCAAGCGATTGCACCCACCACACGCTGCAAAATCCCAAAATGGTACAAAAGACTCATCAGAGCTCCGAAAAAAACAATCGTCGGTAAAATATGGAAGGCAAAAATCAAACCGAGATCCACAAAACCTTCGGTGTTTCCATCAAGCACTTGGATGGGCTTCCCATGGGCACCTGGGACACCATCGTAGAGTTTACCGAACAAAAACGATGCGCCATCGTTGGTAAACGAAAGGGTTTTTTCGATAGCAATCCGTGCTGCATCAAAGATAAAGCGGCCTGGTGCTGTCCATAAAATCAACACCGCAAAAACAATTTGCAGGGCCATTCCCCACACCACAACACGCCATTGAATGCGTTTTCGATCGGTCGAGACCAAATAGCCGATGGCAATAAATACTAAAATTCCGAAAGCACTGCGCATGCGTGATGTCCACGGTGTTTCGTGGGCTTTCGTTCGCCGAGCCACTTCAGCCTCGATGCCCTGACGTAACAACGGAAGATCGGGGTGATCCGGAACAAGCGTTTCCAAGTCAGCCAGAGCCCCACGCGCTGACTCAAGATCACCTGCCGCAGTGCGAAGCGAGACAAGACGGCCCAACACACGAGGCAATTCATCCGTACCATGCGATCCCACCAATGCAGCCCGTAATCGTTCCCACACCTCTGGGTTTTCAGGATTTTCGGCAGCCAATTGCCACAAGAGTTTCTCTGCTTGGTCGCCAGCACCTATTCGGCTCAACGCACGACTGCGGTCAAAACCTGTTTGGAGATCAAGTGTCGGCGCAACCTCTTCGGCTGATAGTCGAAAAGGACAAAGCAACACCAACAGCAGGGCCCAACATTTTGCATAGCGCACCATAGGTGTATTCTCCTTGCCAGCAGAGCGGCCTGCGATACATAGTCAGAATATCGTGGATATAAAAGAGATTGACGCCGCCGCCCTATTGATTCGTTCCCAAACCACCCTCGTGCCTCAGATTGGCATTGTATTGGGTTCGGGCCTCTCTGCTTTAACCGATCACATGACGGATTCGGTCTGTATTAAATATGCAGATATCCCATCATTTCCCTTAAGCAGTATCGCCGGCCATGCGGGAAGTCTCCACATTGGATTATTGCAGGGCGTGCCGTGCGCAGTCATGTCCGGCCGCGTGCACGGATATGAAGGCTACAGCGCCGATCAAGTGGCCTTTCCAGTCCGCGTATTGGGGCGTTTGGGTGTCAAAAAACTCATTCTCACCAATGCAAGCGGCGCGATAAATCCGACATTTTCTCCCGGCGACATCATGCTGATCCGAGACCAGATCAACCTCACGGGACAAAATCCTTTGCGTGGTCCGAATATCCCCGAACTAGGGCCACGATTTCCCGATATGTCCCATACATTCTGTGTACAAGCCGCAAACATTGTGCATCGCCACGCCGCAATCTTAGGCATTTCACTTAAAAACGGTATTTACACAGGCGTTTGTGGCCCTTCTTACGAAACTCCCGCAGAAATCCGCATGCTACGTTTGCTTGGCGGTGATGCAGTCGGCATGTCGACGATCTATGAAGTCATCGCGGGAGCACATATGGGCCTGCCCATCATCGGCCTCGCCGTGCTCACCAATCACGCAGCAGGCATGCAAGCCACGCCTTTGTCCCATGAAGAAGTCACCCATGCTGCGCGCAATGCGGCCAATAAGCTGATATCATTGATAGAAAACAGCCTGGGGGATTTGATTGAGCCTTAAAGCCACGTTGATTGAAGCCGCAGTTCAAGTTCGTGACCACGCCTACGCGCCCTACTCACGGTTTTACGTTGGTGCAGCCGTCCAGACACGCAGCGGCGAAATACATACCGGCACCAACGTAGAAAATGCTTCGTATGGGCTCACGATATGCGCGGAACGATCTGCCATTTCAGCAGCAATCGCCCATGGCGCGCAATCTGGTGACATCACCCAAGTCGCCATCGCCATTGCGGCCAAGCACAACGGCACGCCATGTGGTGCATGCAGACAGGTCATTTCCGAATTTGCATCGCCCGATTGTCAAATTGTGATCATGAATCTCACGAGCAATACCGTGACAGAATATTCCCTACGTACGCTGCTTCCAGATGCCTTTTCGGGGCATAGTCTGAGCAATCAGGGCTAGACCTCTTTAAACATTCATTGATTGCTTTTGGCTGGGTCATTGCGCGCTTATCTTTGTCGCTCAAGCTCGGCATATATCACATATTACCTCGCTTTCGCTCCTCGATAAGCACGCAAGCACCTGCGCCAAAACTCAATCAACGAAAATTTAAAAAGGTCTAAGAAAAATTGGTCACAGATCCCCAGCTCTCATCTTCACTTCAACTTTTTTGCCCGCCACATGCACGATGGCCGCATGCTGAAAGGCATCGCCTTCCATGAACATTTCTTCGATATTGGAAACGTTCTTAACCAAATCAGCGATGGCCAAACACAAACACTCTGCGAACGCAAAGTCCTGCGGTGTTCTCTCGCGTAAGCTTAAATTTTCATCCACGCACAACACATTAGGATAGGCTGCTTCATTGGCAACAACCCATTTGTGATCTGCAATTTCTTGACGCACATCGGCACCGAAATTTTCGCTTTTGTCAAAATCAACGGCCATGTGCGGGGGAAGCTGAGGCTCCTCTCCTTCGCCCATATATGATGCCGCCTCTTGAAACATTTCAAAAGCATCCACATCAGGAAATACGATAAAGCCCAAGCTTTCATCCAATTGACCAATGACCGAAACAACCGCATCACTAACATTGTACGCGGGAATATCAATCATCAAGACATCTTCGTCATCGGGGAAATGCTTCCACGGCGCTGCCTTGTATAATTTGGCTGCTGCTTCAAAAAATGACCCCACAACGGCAGGCGTTACATCACCATCCAGATACGACATATCTGAAGGACCCATGCTCATTTCGTTCAAGTGTCCTGCCATGCCTTCGATAAAAGCATCCAATTCAGGCGTAGGACCACACACGACTTCAATACTTTCATCCAAAGCATCGCTGAGTGTCTTCACGAGATCTTGTGAATTCACACGGATCCGAGAAGGAATGTGGGGCTGGCCAATCTCAGGATTTTCGGTGACATCATAAAAATGATCTACGATTTGTTCTGACGATGACACGGCGGGATCCAAAAGTGTCGCGCCCAGCATCCTTCCATCTGACATCGCCCACATCAAAACATGTGGACGAAACAGTATGCCATCGTGCCCAGGGACTTCCGTTGGCGAAAGCATACAACCCGCGATCCACTCGACACCTTTTTTTGATTCTTTGCGTGTTTTCATCATGCGCGGACTTATACGCCGTTCAGAAGCCGGCGCAAAGCCATACACAGCACAAAACATCACATTCCCGCCGACAATACATACGGGAACACCACGGTCACCGGATCGCCATCAAAGCGCGGGAAACGCCAATTCAAGACACGGCGGACAGTGCATGAACCAAATGACGAGCGTGCATAATCGGGATCTTTGATAGTAGCTTCGGTGACACGACCTTTGGCATCAATGGTCAATTCAACGTCCATACGACCTTTGAGCGATTCGCCTTTGCGCATCGCTTCGGCCAAGCACAAGCTCATGGACCGATTATTATCCGAGATCACTTTATAAATTGCCTCCGCTGTAAGACCTTCGGGCAAATTGGGAACTTCAAGCTCTTCTGGACTTGGAAGTGCAAGTGCTGCAGGTTGCTTGTCTTGATCACTGTAAACACTCACCGCCAATTTTCGCGCATCGTTTTCAATGATTTTTTCTTTTTCAATACCTGATGTTACCGCTGCAACAGGCGTAGCGCCAGGCACACGTTTTTTGATACCCAAAAGTTGAGCTTGCAATTGCTTGCGCTTTTCAGGGTCAAGATCTGGACGACTCAATTTTTCTTGCACACGCTCCACAGCACGTTCCACGTTAGGATCTTCACGACCTGCAATCTCGTAGACGTAACCAAAACCTGGAATGGCGATAACACCTGTCACATCAGCAACAATGAGCAACGTCAACAATACCGACACACAAATACCAACAATGGCCGCAACCCTGTGCATCCTACGCCTTTTGTACAAACCCGCCGTCTGAAAAAACTGACGCGTCTGCTCACCTGCGCCCGTTCCGAAATCATCTTCATGGGGTGTATTTCCCGATTTTTCCCACGCCGCAGAGTCTGCGTTTGCCTCACCGTCGCGTTTTGATTGTTTTGAAAATGCCGACGCAAGAAACGATGCTGTCGACTCCGCACGTTCGGCGTGTTCACCGTCTTCCTCATTTTGCATATCATATGCATCACTAAATTCTGATGATGGCATTTCCAATTCAGGCTCGTTCCTGCTGCTTGCCACCACAGCGCCTGTACCGGACGTCCACGGCCCAAATTCTTCCAATTCATTGGCACGTTGCCATTCAGGCATCGGAGCCGCCCACACAAAAACATCCGCACGCGTTTCACCACGCGTGATGAGATCACCGATATGCTCGCGGGTAAACGGCCCCTGTTGGGTTCCACCGATCATCGCGTACCACACTTCATCATCCGAAAAATCCGGAGACAAAGATTCTGTACCTTGCACATCGCCCAGAAGCTCTACAGCATCTGCATCGACCCGGCGCAAGCGCATACGGTGCGAACATTTTTTACACGTAAAGCGAAAAACATTGGCCGACGGTAACTTCACATCGGCTACCACAAAATTTGTAGAACATTTAGGACATTGGAATTTCACCCCTGCCTCCTCAAGGCACGCAAGAGCGGCAGCGAGCCTGGATATGAACTTATCACAACATCACCCACATAAGCTAAAAGACGTTACTCAAAAACAAACGGATCAGGACGGCCTTTGGTTGAAAATCGTTTATCCTCACCGCCCTCATCCGAAGCGCCTGGAACTGCGATTGTCTTCGGCGTTAAAGCACCCACTGGTTTAAATGTTGTATAAAACAACTCCATGTCTTTGCTCACATGGGCTGCTATTTCCGCGGGACACTCCACATGCAATAAAAAAGCCTTCCCACCACCCACCATCACCACAGCTTCTTCGATCGAGATCAGGTACTGCAAATTACCTTGAAATGCGTAAGACCCAGAAATAATGGCCGCAGGATATCCCGCTATCATGACATCTCGGCGATCAATCACCTTAAACAAGGGCTTTTTCCCAATGCGTTGATCCAAGCTCACCGATAAAAAGTGCCGAGGTATGGCTGCTGGATTGACATCAAGTCTCTGGATCCAGAACACCGTGTTCCCGCCATATTTTGCCCCACGAAACTCATACAAATCTGGGATCTTGGGGTTAAAATAAGGCAACCAACCCTGCGCAATTTGAATCGTGAAAATACCATTAAGGGCCGTAAAAACATCCCCCTGAGCTTTATCGGACCCGTCCATAAGGCTATCGCCAAAGCCAGCATCCCCGAGAAGTACGCCAGCCCAAAGAACAATCGAAAATAATCCCGCCATCAATATCTCACTTTGTTGACTTCACCGGCCATCACTACCATTTCAACTCCAGCGGTGTTCACCCGAAGTGCGCCCGACGGCTCCACCCCCATCGCCACTCCCTCGATGCAACGTTCCCCCACGTCCAGATTAACACGATGCCCAAGCAATGCATCACGCGCAGTATAAGCAACCAAGATTTTTTCTGGGCCTTTATTCTGATAATCATTGTATGTGGATTGCAAAGCATCCAAAATTGAAAAGGCGACATCGCTAACCGAGATAGGCGCAGTAAGAAGATCATTCACGCCAATATACGCTGCAGCAATCTCCGTGGGAACGCATGCCTCTTTTGCAGACATCACATTCACACCAAACCCAGCAAGCACCACACCCTGTGGATCGCCGCCATAGAGTAGAATGCCCGCAAGTTTTCGATCGCGCCATAGAATATCGTTGGGCCATTTGTAGACAAAATCCACCACCCCACACGCTTGGAGACCAGCTCCAATCCCAACAGCCACCACCAGACTAAGCAATGGATCGTTCGCTCCATCTTTCGGACGTAAAATAGTGGTTGCCAGAACACTTCCGCCTGGCTGTGCAAACCAATACCGACCGCGCCGACCATGGCCATCGGTTTGTGCGTGTGCAATCACAGTGGTTCCCTCAGGTGCATTGGCACGTGCCAAAATCTTTGCACTGTCCATGGTGCTTGTCACTACATCCAGGTGCACCTCATGATCGCGCCAATTCACGATAAAAATTCCATTGAAAGATCCAAGGGCTTCGCCGAATGCGTGATGGCCCCCACCGAAATGCGGTCAACCCCCGTACGTGCCACATCCGCAATACGAGATGCCTGCAAACCACCCGACGCTTCAAGCACCGCACGACCTGCAGTCATGCTAACAGCTTCCCGCAATTGTTCATCGGTAAAATTGTCGAGAAGAATTAAGGTTGCGCCTGCATCAAGGGCCTCACGAAGTTGGGCACACGTATCCACTTCCACCTGGACCACAATCCCTGGGCGTGCATGAAGCGCTACCCGATGTAGGGCCTCACACACAGAACCTGCCGCGGCGATATGATTGTCTTTGATAAGCACTGCATCAAATAAACCCATGCGATGATTTTCACCGCCGCCCGCGCGCACTGCCGCTTTTTCAAGCAATCGCCACCAAGGTGTTGTTTTCCGTGTATCGTAGATCTTAGCAGCACATTCCTTTGGGATCATATCCACAAGGATCCGTGTTGCACTCGCCACACCCGATAAGTGCATTAAAAAATTAAGCATACAGCGTTCAGCGGTCAACAACGCGCGAACATCTGCCCGCATCTGCATCACAACATCCCCTGCACAAAGCCGCGTTCCACATGGGCTGCCATTAATTTCTGCAGTGGGGTCAAAGCGTCGTAACAACTTCGTCGCAAGTGGCACACCGCACACCACGCCTTCCACCCGCGAAATCACATGCGCCGTAGCAGATCGCGCCTCTGGAAAAATTGCAGCGGTCGTCACATCGCCGTTTCCAATATCTTCATCCACAGCAAGATCGAGCAAACTCTGCACATGGGGCTTACTTAAGAGATCTTCCCACTCAATGTAGGCAAAACACCCACTATGTACGCTGTTTATAATCGACATAGATATGATTTAGCACCTTGCACACACGAGCGTCGATGCTTGCGCCTTGACGGCACCTCCTCGTACCGCTACCCTCCGGCTCCGAAACGCTCGCTCCACCACGCCGGGGCAGTGAGTATGTTGTAACGAATTGAGGTTTATCATGGCGCTGGCTCAAGAAAAGAAGAATGAAATTGTTGAACGTTTTCGTACGCACGCAAGTGACACGGGTTCACCCGAAGTCCAAGTGGCGTTGCTTACTGAAAGAATCAACTCACTCACTGAGCACTTTCAAGCACACAAAAAAGATCATCACGGCCGACGTGGCTTGTTGATGTTGGTGAGTCAGCGCAAAGGCTTGCTCCAATACGTAAAAAACCAAGATCAAGAACGTTATCGGTCATTGATCCAAGCCTTGGGATTGCGCAAGTAATTTCCGCGCTCCCCAAGCTATTCGGTAGGCTTTGCCCAAAGGCAGCTCACCGATTGCTCCCCACCAGGTGGCGGTCTGTCGCCAAAGGAAACCTAAATCATGCAACAACCGTATGAGAAGTCCATCACCGTAGGCGAGACTTCCATCACTTTTCAAACCGGAAAAATCGCGAAACAAGCGTCAGGTTCGGTTTGGATTCAAGCAGGTGGAACTGTCGTTCTCGTTACCGCACAGGGCGCCAAAGAAGCCCGTGCTGGGATTGATTTTTTGCCACTCACCGTAGACTACCAAGAAAAGATGTCGGCTGCCGGCCGCATTCCAGGTGGTTTTTTCAAGCGTGAAGGCAAGCCGCGTGACGAGGAAACACTCACCTCACGCATTATCGATCGCTCGATCCGGCCTTTGTTCAAAGAAGGCTGGGCCTGTGAAACCCAAGTGATTGCCACTGTATTGTCCGCAGATCCCAAATATCCTGCAGACACTCTGGCACTCACCGGCGCATCGTTGGCGCTTGCATTGTCCGATATGCCATTTATGGGCCCTATTGCGGGTCTTCGTGTTTGCCGCCACCAGGGCAAACTCCTGGTGGATCCAAGTTATGAGATCCGCGAAGCCTCCGATCTCAATATCTTTGTTTCATGCAGCCGTGATGCCATCGTGATGGTTGAAGGCGGTGGCAAAGAAATCAGCGAAGCAGATGCCATTGACGCTTTGCTGTTTGCCCATACGCAAGCACAGCCGCTTTTGGATCTCCAAGAAGAGATGCAAAAAGCTGTCGGTAAAGCCAAGCGAGAGGTCACGCCTCCCTCCCACGACACTGCCCTTGAAACATTGGTGCGTGAAATCGCACTCCCCAAACTGCGCAGTGCCTATCAAATCCGCGAGAAGCTTCCCCGCTATATCGCGCTTGATGAAGCCAAAGCTTCGACCATGGCTACACTTATTGCACGCGATGCGACCCTCGCATCACGTTCAGGTGAAGTCGGCGCCATCATGTCGGATCTCAAATACAACTTGGTCCGTCAAACCATCATCAACGACAAGCGTCGTATCGATGGTCGTGGCCTTGCCGATATTCGCGATATCACATCCGAAGTGGGCATTTTGCCACGCACCCACGGATCGTCGCTGTTTACACGCGGTGAAACCCAAGGTCTCGTCAGCATCACACTTGGCACACGCCAAGATGAGCAACGCATTGACGACCTCATGGGCGATCGTTTTCGTCGCTTTATGCTGCATTACAACTTTCCTCCCTACAGCGTAGGCGAGGTCAAATTCTTGCGCGGTCCAGGTCGACGCGAAATCGGTCACGGTGCATTGGCAGAACGCGCACTGATCAACCTGATCCCTGCATCGGAAAATTTCCCGTACACCATTCGTGTGGTCAGCGATATCACCGAATCCAACGGCTCATCATCGATGGCAACCGTATGCGGTGGCTCGCTTGCACTTATGGATGCGGGTGTTCCTGTCAAAGCCGCTTGTGCTGGTATCGCCATGGGGCTCATCAAAGAGGGCGACGATATTGCCATCCTCTCTGATATCCTTGGCGACGAAGATCATCTCGGCGACATGGACTTTAAAGTCGCGGGGACTGTCAATGGCATCACCGCCATTCAAATGGACATCAAAATTGGCGGTGTCAGCCGTGAAATTTTGACCAGCGCCCTTGAGCAAGCACGCCAAGGTCGGTTGCACATTCTGTCAAAAATGGCAGAAACCATGACCCAGCATCGTGGCGATCTTTCTGCATTCGCACCACGGATCACCACGGTTCAGATCAGTATCGACAGAATCCGTGACATCATTGGACCCGGCGGCAAAGTCATCAAAGACATCATTGCACGCACCGGTTGCCAAATTAACGTGGAAGATGACGGCAAGATCCAAATTGCGAGCACCGATGGTGAAAGCACCAAGCGCGCATTGAAAATGATCGCCGACCTCACACAAGAAGCTGAGATCGGGAAAATTTACATCGGCAATGTTCGCAAAGTAACCGACTTTGGTGCCTTTGTTGAAATATTCCCAGGCGTTGAAGGATTGTGTCACATATCAGAGCTTGCTGATCGTCGTGTGAACAAAGTGGAAGATGTCGTCCAAGAAGGCGACGAAGTGGTTGTCAAAGTCATCGGTGTCGAGCGTGGAAAGATCAGACTTTCACGCAAAGAAGCCGTGGCCGATGAAGCCAAAAAAGAACAAGAAAACGGATAAATAATGAATAACCAACTGGCGGAGAATCAGCCGACTGCTTCCCGCCGGTTGGCACACAAGCTGCTCCTTCGCGTTTTTGAAGTCGACGCGTTTCTTGATCATCTCATCGATGCTGCCTTTGCCAGAAGCGATTTTACACAACGCGATCGCGGTCTTGTCAGCGAGCTCTGCTATGGCGTCACACGCTACGCACTGTATCTCGATAGTCGTATTCAAAAGTATCTCAAGCAACCCATCAGCGACATGTTGCCACCTGCACGCATGGCTTTGCGTATGGGAGCCTATCAACTCCTGTTCATGCGAGTCCCTGCCCATAGCGCTGTCAACGAATCCGTGAACCTTATCAGGCAAACGCAACTGCGCGGCATGATCAACGCTGTCCTGCGAAAGCTGGCCGCCGAAACAGAACCCATGCCCGACAATGCCGACGTTCTTACCCTGCCATCGTGGATCACAGGCTTCGTGAAGTCGCTGCGTGGCACCGAAGGACTTGCTCTGTGGGCCAAGGCCATCAATCAACCTGCGCCTGTATCCATTCGTTGCAGACCCAATCGAAGCCCGCGCCATACCGTCGCACAAGACCTCTCACAGGAGGCACGCTCGATTACCGAACGTTTAGATATCCCTGAGATCCTTGAAGCACCTGGGCTCCAGTCTCCGATCACACACCCCAGTTACCAGAATGGGACATGGACACTGCAAGACGGGGCCGCAAGCTTGGTAAGCATGCTCTTGGATCCACAACCCCATGAGCGGATCCTCGATTTGTGCGAAGCAGCTGGAGGAAATACATGTCATTTTCTCGATCTTGCAGGACCGACTGCATCTGTCGTTGCAGTCGATCAACATCCTTCGCGCTCTGCACTGATTCAAAACAATGCAAAACGCCTTGGGCTTGAGAAACAGCTTCAAATCGTCATCGCAGATGCAACCGATGAAGATGCCCTGCGTCAGCAGATCGATGGCCCATTTGATCGCGTTCTTTTGGATGCTCCATGTTCAGGACTTGGGACCTTACGGCGACATCCTGAGATCCGGCATCGAAAGAGCCCAACCCCTGATGCAGCGTTGCTCGCCGTACAGCAGAAATTACTCCATGTCGCCGCAACCTTTGTAAAACCAGGCGGCACGCTGGTTTATTCGGTGTGTACAGTGACTTACGAAGAAGGCCCGGGGCAAATCAAACGCTTTTTAACCACGCATCCAGAATTCTCCATAAAATCAATACAAGAACCACTTATTCCGTTTTCTGAACCACTTCTCAATGGGCGTGCCATTCGTACATGGACCGATCTCCATGGCGTCGATGGCTTCTTTGCTGTCTCTATGACGCACACCCTTGTTGCGTCGAAGTCCGTGGTTGATTAGGAAATAAGGATGAGCGATCCAAAATCACCATGCGGTCGCTGGACACCCCTGATCGCTCCAGGCCTTATGTTACTTACCCTACTTTTCCCATGCACCGGATGGGCCGACGACGATCCTGTCGCTTTGATTATCGCTGGAGAAACCCATACCCAGCGCTCTCCCCATACCGACGTCGTCACGATACTCCCTTTATTGCAACAAGGACACGTACAAGAAGCAATCCCCATCACTGGGGCCGGCGACTCCAGCCAATGCGACACCTCCGAAATAGCCCAAACTGCAGTCGCACAAGAAGCACATTTGACGGCACTTCCTGCACTCAATCGGTTGCTTGCAGATCTCATCGAACGTGATCCCACATCGGACGTGCCTTTGGCGTCGCATCCCTTGGTTGATTCATACATCGAATATTTTACAGGACGTGGACGCTGGATCTTTGGCAACTGGCTCGCACGCGCAGGGCAATACATACCACGCATGCGCGAAATTTTTCGCGACGAACAACTGCCTGAAGACTTGATCTATGTTGCCATGATCGAAAGTGGATTTGTTTCGAAAGCATTATCGCCCGTGGGTGCATCCGGTTTTTGGCAGTTTATGCACAAAACTGCACGTGCCTATGGACTGCGTATCGATCATTGGGTCGATGAACGTCGTGATTTTGAATATGCGACCAGGGCCGCTGCCAAAGAACTCAAAACACTGTATCGACGATTCGGCGACTGGCATCTTGCACTCGCAAGCTACAACGCAGGGCAAGGACGCATCAGCCGTGCCATGAATACCCATGGTATTGAAAATTACTGGGGTCTCGTTGCGCACCCTGTGGCCGTATCTGAAGAAACACGCCACTACGTGCCCAAATTTATTGCAGCAGTTTTGATTGCCAAACAACCTGAACGCTATGGCTTTGGGGAGTTGGTATGTACACAACCTTTCACCTATAGCACCGTGGCCGTACGACAAGCCGTGAGTCTTGAATCCTTGGCACGACGCTTTAACTTTGATCTTGCACAGCTCAGACTTCTTAACCCAGCGCTTACGCGCGATATCACACCGCCCGATGGTACATTTGAATTGCGGATCCCAAGCAATAATACCGAAGAAATAAAACAATGGGTCGAAAATCAGCCTCCATCTAAAATAAAGCAAAGCAAACAAACAACGCGGATTGCACGCAATAAAAGTTACAAAGTTCGCTCTGGCGATACATTGACCGCTATTGCGCGTAAATTCAGCATCACGGTCAAAGATCTTCAAAAATTAAATGCGCTATCTAGCGCGCGTAACTTGCGCGCCGGACAACGCATTATGGTACCAAGTGCAAACAAGGGCTGACCCTATGCACAAACAATTAAGCACGCTGATTATCTCATTGCTATTCGCATCATGTGGCGGATCATCCCAAGATGCACTTTCATATCGCGTCGCCTGCATGTCAGAATCGGCATGTGCCCATGGGTCGAGTTGTCTTGATGGCATCTGTGTTGAGCATGGAACGCGCACCCTCTCCTATGCATGCACCAACGACTTGCAGTGTGCGGAAGGACTCCACTGTGCCAATGGCACATGTGAACCAGGATGCGGAAAACCATACAGCGTACGTGGCTGCCCTCAGGGAAACTGGTGCACACTCACAGAAAGTCGTACGGACACAGCGTGTGTCCCAAGTTCATGCGATGAATCTAACACACCCTGCAGCCAAGAACTTCAATGCGTATCGCTGGCTGACAACACCGGAACTTGTGTACACTATTGCGATATCATTTTTATGGGTGACCAAGCCCATGACCCCTGCCCTGAAGTTCTACCCAACACTGCATGCGGCATACTCAAGAATCACAGCCGACTCATGTGCCTTGCTCAATCCAGCACTGCACGACCTTTGATGCGTGATGAACCTGGGTGCTCAACCTCTGTACCCTGTGAAAACGGATTGGTCTGTGTAGATAATATCTGCCGAAAATGGTGCGATCCGAACAAACAAACAACCTGCCCATCAACTCACACGTGCGTGAATGATTGGGGCGGGCATAACCTCAACATTTGTTTGCCGCGATGACGATTCTTCCAACAGTGTTCGATACATCGACTCAAATGCATCAATTTGTTTTTCAAGCGAAAAATTTTCTTTGACACGGGTTTGTCCATTGCCACCCATGCGCTCTCGCGTGTGAGGCTCGCAGATCAATGTTTCGACCGCATCGGCTATCGCTTTGGCTGATCGCCTAGGCACCACATATCCCGTTTCATTGTGTGCAACATTTTCAGGCAAGCCTGCTGCATCACTGCATACCACAGGAAGCCCTGATGCTTGTGCTTCTAGAACCGCATTACAAAATCCTTCGCTGACCGATGCCATGATAAAGATATCAGTTTCGAACAAATATTTTTTCACCTCAACTTTATTTTTTGAACCACACAATATCACACAATCATGAACGTCGTAAAAATCAATGACCCATTTTAAATATTCGCGATAACTTCCCTCACCGATCACCTGATACATAACCTTGAAACCACGATTTTTTAACAATGCAACGGCTTCGATGGCGTATTCAATTCCTTTTTTCCAATCAAGCCGTGCAACTGTTGTGAGTTGAATCACTTCGTTTTTATGAATCTTGAATGGTGCCTCGTACTCCGAAAAATTAATACCCGGTGGGATCTGAAATACGGCTGCATCCAAAGGCAATCCGCGCTTATCAGCGCGTCGTTTTAAATCGGCCCCAAGTACATGAAAAGCATCCGCATATTCCCATACTTGATTGTAAAAATGGGGATCATCAAGACCAACATATTCAATATCGTAACCGCGAAAACTTACGGCGTTTTTCCAAGAGGTGTCTCTCAATGATGTGATATTCTCTTGCGCCAACGTTCCAAACTCAAAATGAACAAGTGCAGGTCCAAGAGATGCCATGGCATGACGTCGCCACGTCTGCCAAACATAGCGGCGTATATTCTGGCTGAACCGTAGGGGCGTACCCTGCTGCGCCCATGCCGCCAAACAGGAGACAAAAAGATTTATTAATATCTTAGGCTTCCACATCCACAGCCCACGCCATGTAAACGGGTTCCAAACATGAATGCGATGTTTTGTGCCTATTAAAGTGTTTGGGTAATATGAGTGGGCCAACGATTTTTTATATTGATTGCACACCATATGCACATCAAAACCACGCTGCAAAAGTCCTACAAATTTATTGATAATAAATGTTTCTGAAATGGTCGGAAATCGGCCGACCATCAGCACGATACGTGCATGTTCACGCCACATTTTTTATCACACCTTGATAAAATTCTATCCATGAACGCGTACTCTTTTCGATAGTAAATCGGCGTAAAAAGGTAAGACGTCCATGGTATGCCATGGATTTTGCATGCAGTGGGTTCTGGATCATGTGCATCATCGCATCTGCAATCGCCTGTGCGCTGTGACGCGGAACGAGAAGTCCATTGTAGCCCGAAACAATCACTTCATTCATGCCACCGCAATCTGTACTGATCACAGCGACCCCAAGAGCCATCGCCTCCAACACAACATTGGCAACACCTTCATGAATACTCGTCAAAATCAAACATCCCGAAGAAGCGATGTGCTCCATCGTTTTCGATGAATTCAACGCACCATGAAATCGAACAGCATTTTGAATATTAAGGTCCATGGCAGCATATCGTAAACGTGCCATGTCAGTGCCATCACCAACAAGATCGAGTGTGCAATCATACCCTAAATCTCGAACAATTTTTAATGCTTGAAGACCTAGTTCATGATCTTTGATCGCCGTAAGCCGACCTACGATACAAAATGAAAGTACATTTGAAATAATTGGCATTTTGTGTGGATCGGGAACCCCTGAATAAATCGTAGTGACATCAGAATTTTTCTTCTCACGAATTTCTCGTGCCGTACGTGCAAAATTTTCGCATACGGCATGGATACCTGCAGGGCGCTTTAGTGTAGAAATAAACGAAGCATTGTTTTCTTGCGCATCTCTTCCATTCACAAATTGTGTCCCACGACAACTCACGACCAATCGCGCATCGATACAATATTTAAGTGAGGTGAAACATTCCATCAAGCTTAACCATTCAATATGAATAATATCTTCCTTGCACAAAAAGAGACGCATATGCGCAAGAAATCCCCGCAAATCCCAGGAGAAAGGCCTCATCAATACATGACCCACAAATCGTCCAACACGTATTGGATGAAGACATGCAATCCACAGTGCTTGAATACAATATCCAACAACCATCCAATGAGGAACCGATGAACTCATTACATCGCGCTTCCAAAGAACACCTTCATAAGCTGGAGGATGCGTTGTAGGAGCATAGCCTGCAATGAGCGTCACTTTGAACCCTCGTGCGGCCAGCGCACGATACCGTCGCAATAAAAAACTCTCCGGAGGATACTGCACACCCAATACAAGCAGTGATTTCATCGCTGGTACGTTAAGCATACTCTACTCACTTTCCTGAGCCCCAACGTTCATCTATCTTTTTTTCTAAAAATTCCGTCATTTGATCATGGTGCCCCATCCAACGCAAATGTTCACGTAATAGGCCATTCGCTTCTTCCCTGGAATTTGACCAATTCAGCGCATCACGATAGAATTTTTTCGCGCGAATACTGTCTTTTAAAACTGAAGCAATGTGACCTTCTGAAGCATAGGCATAAAATCGCTCAGAGGGCTCAATCGCATTTTTAAGAAATTGATCGGCAATGCGTCGCGCTTCAACTATATCGTGATCGTAATCATACGCAAAACGAATGGCTTCAATATAAAATTGCCCAGCAGGTCGAGCCCATGCGATTGCACGGAGTAATGCTTCGCGATATATAGATTCGGGTACTTTTGAATCGCGCAATATGCCAAGAAATTGACTATGCAAGTTTGCCTTTTCAGGCTGACGGCGGATCCAGTCATCCAAAATGATACGCGCTTGAACAGGATGGCTTCTGCGGAGTGCTTCAAGCAAAAAATCAGGATACATGGTGTGGGAGCAGATGCTCTCTGCCTCTAACCAGGAGAATTGATTCAACTCTTTCGGGTCCTCCAATAAATCGACCACGCGCTTGCATACGGGCTGATCTGTGTGCCAAGGCGATCCTATTGGTGATACCCTTGGATCAATAGCACTCAAAAAACGTTTCCCAGTTTCCCAATCAGATGGTTTCAAACGTACAAAATTCAAATATTCCGAAAGAGCAAGACGACGATGGCCCTGCTTGGCTTCAATATAACCCGCCAAAAGGTGCGCATATGCGAAGGATGGTGCAGCATCCAGTACCACGTTAAGCTCTTGCTTCGCCGTATGCCATCGTCCGTCTATCACAAGCGATCTCGCGTACGATGTTCGTAAAACCGGTGATTCGGGATGCCACCACAGTGATTTTTGATAGAATTTTTCGTGATTAACCACCCCAAGCAATACCCCCAAATGCACTGCAAGTACCGTAATTATTCCTACCAACTTACGACGATGAAACGGAAATACTTCATTAAAGCGCTTGCCCACGACACCACAGTGCGCCTCGATTAAAAGAAGCCAAGGAATCAAAATTCCCAACGTCCTCAGTGGGAAATCCATCATACCATGAAGGATCGGATGTGAAATCGCTGCCATGATTGGCCACCGATATGCGTGATGCAAGCAGCGCCTGTAACCCTTCATCCATGCCATTGTAATGAGCGCTAGAAAAATACAGCCTCCGATAATTCCCCAATCGATGATAAAATTAAGAGCTTCGCTCTCGAGCGCAAAAGCTTCTCCCCAATCGCGTTGGGTGACCTGCCATGCACTGATCGAAAAACCATCCGTTCCCACACCGGTCCAAGGATAACGCGCTATGGAGGAAATTCCATCAAGAACAAATCGGATCTTTCGCAAAGGCCGAACATACCAATCCAGATCCGTCGCATTGTATGGAATGACAAAAGGAAGAAGAATCAACGCAAATGCAGCAAGAACTATTGTCGCGCAAAGCCCAAAGCCCAAGGAATACCTTCCTGCGGGTGATCCCATCAAACTTGTTGCAGTCAAAAGGCATATGAATGCAATCTGACCGCCCATAGAACCCGTAAGAAAAATGGGACATGCGATTAAAACAAGAACGACAAGCCACAAAACACGTTTCGCAAACGTTGCATGCGTGTCCCTAAAAAACAAACTCAACCCACAAAAAAATCCAACTGCCAATGCCGAGCATTCATGATTGCTATTGATAAATGGCCCTCGAAAATAACTACTCGGCATAAAAGGCCCGAAAATTCCATAAATTTTTACCAAATGCATATGCCGATGAAAAAAGCCCACTGCAGAAGTAAGACAACCAACACCGAAAGCAATCCAGCAGGCCGCCCTGCGCATACGATCGCGTGGAATAATGTGTGAAAACAACAAAATAACCCATGCTGCTGCAAGCCATCGCAAACACCCCGCAAGAGTCCGTGTAAGACTAAGCGACAAAATGGACCATCCGCTGTTCGGCGGCCACGCTGTATCCGCAGAGATAGGCCGCAGCATTGCAACAAAACCGATGGGCAAAGGAATTAATTGCAACAACGAAAAAAAAACCGCCATCATGGCTATCCAAAAGCCATAACCATGTTCCGTTTTTAGGTCCTTCCCTAAATAGATCAAGTACCCCGCCAAACCGATGACTGACATATGAACAACGCTGTGGGCACCTCCTAAAGCAAGGCATGTCCCAAAAACGATACCATATAAAATGAGAGTTCTATGTGATGACAAAATTATTCCTCAAAGTGATTAAAACCTAACGCAACCGTCGGGAAATTTCACATTGCTCGCATTGAGTGCACATTTTGTGTTCAGAAAAGACATGGATCTTCGTCTTGGATTGATCGCCTGCACAGACGGCACACGCATCATAAACCCAACATGGTCGCAAGAGAGTATTCAGCAGCTTAAAAATCCCACTATTCCAGAAATCAATATCGCAATTGAAAAGCTCATAAGAAGCGGTCACGCTTGGATTTTCTTTTGGGATAACACCACATGTGAATTGCCTGAAAAAAGTGCAATCATCGACATGATCAACAACACACGCGCGGATGTTCTTCACAATACACCGCACGCCTACTCTCATCAACTGCGTCAATTGTTGATTTCCATCGATCCATTGCATCTTTTTTACAGCCATGTTGACGACGCGATAAAAACTATTTCTTGGGAATCCACTTTTGGCCTAATGCTTATTCGCGCGTCACTATTTCACGATGTTGGAACATTTCTTCCACATTTTTCTTCACGTGCCGCCTCAACACTCGCCTGGGGGCGACAAGCTTCACGCCAAGGCGCGATCATGGAAGAGGAACCCAAGCTACCGAAGCCCACACTTAACAAAGAGCTCACATACAGAGATATATTTAGTATTATTAAATATATATCCGGCCTAAAATGGATGATTTGGGCCGCAGTATACGCTTGCTTGCGTCATCCCATCCACATCTTCAAAATCGTATTTAGCCTCAGGGATATTCATCAGGAGATCCCAATTTCTTTTCATCGAGATCACCCATTACAAAGCACAAACAAAAATCAAGATACGATCGAAAATATGGGTATTTCAGTCGTGATACCCTCTTTGCATAGATACAAAAATTTAGAAACAACGCTCATATGCATTGCGAATCAAACAGTGAAGGCGATTGAAATTATTATTGTAGACCAGGAAAGTGACCATGCTAAAGTCCGAGATATTTTAAACAAGTTTTCAAACCTCCCACTCCGTATCATTTCCCTCGCAGATCCTGGCCAATGCAGATCACGCAATGCAGGAATAGTCTCTTCAACACAGCAATTCATTATGCTCATGGACGATGACATTGAGGTTCCTGATAATCTTTTTGAAAATTTATCAAGGCGCCTGAAAGAAACCTCTGCTGATGCTGTCTGTGGAATCCATCACGAAATAACAGCAGCTCCGTCCGGAAATCTTAGGGGCCAAATATTAGCATCCGACGTCATGCCAGGCGGTAACGTTCTGATACGCAGAAGCATCCTTGAAAAATCTGGTCTTTTTGACTTAGCGTATGATCGATTATCTCGCGCAGATGCCGATCTCGCTTTTCGGATCCGTCAGCAAGGCGGATTAATTATTGTTGACCGAAATATAGCAATAATTCATCACCATGAAAGCCATGGAGGCCTACGTATTTTTGGAGCGCGCAATGTCACCAATGCCATATCACGAAGATCATATTTCAAAAGAAACTTACTTAGCCCTTCTGAGATTTATTTGGCTAAACGATTTTTTTTACAAAATGCTTCAAGATGCCTAATCATACAACGACTTCTTGCGACCTTGTATGTAACCAACCATCCTCATCCACTCCTACGCTGCCTTGCGGGTATTATATCTCTTCCTTTCTCAATTATTGCGACATGGCATACATGGTGGCTTGGGAAAAAACTCCTAAGCACCTATCCTAAGATCCCAATGCTTTCGAACCGGGCATAGGGCCTGTATTGAAAGTTTTTGCCATCGCAAAAGAAAAAGCAATCATGATCAGCGACAAGCGAATGCTATTATGCATTTGCGTTACAAAGCACCAGAAAAACAACGAAGAACGTATTGTAATCTCAAGCCACCCGACTGATTTTCGAAGACGTGTCCATACCGAAACAACCAACAATAAAAGAGCAAAAGCACCAAAAAGCCCATGCTCTGCCAACATACGGGTAACTTCCGTATGTGAAGTCATGTCTACGGTCATGAACCAAGATCCACCCAATCCTGCTCCCGTTAGCCATGTGTTTTTTGCAATATGCAATTCTCGCTCAAAATTGTCGACACGCCCTGTTGTATTGGTGTTCGACCAACGATCTTGAACACCAGATCCTCCCTGCAAAACCGAAATAGTCGCAACAAGAAGTCCTAAAACAATCCAGCCAGTCAACATTCTGCGATGCTGCTTCTTGCCTGAAAATACAACATAGAAAAATACGGGGATAAGTGCAGCAGCCACACTATAAAGACCACCACGCGACATAGTGAGCACAGTGCGCTCAAATAAAAATCCTGCGGTAACAAACCACATCCAAATCTCAACCCTTGTGAGCTCAAGAATCAAAGGCACAAGAAGTGCACAAAACCCG
The DNA here is from genome assembly GCA_005801425.1 of Bdellovibrionales bacterium. Taxonomy (GTDB): domain Bacteria; phylum Myxococcota; class XYA12-FULL-58-9; order XYA12-FULL-58-9; family SYDY01; genus SYDY01. Next base: position 61,799 of record SYDY01000115.1, read on the forward strand.
CCAAAACCTAAAACAGCAGAAACCTGATTCGGTGCAGAAATCGAAAGAAAAGAAGACTTTGAAGATACCAGCTCATGGACACCAAAAAATCCAAAATTAGATGCAGCATAGGCACCAACAGTCAAAGCCCCTGCAGTGCACAGAACCAAGAATCGTGGCCAAAAATGGACACAAGGTTCCCAGCATGCCATCAAGCCCCAAGTCACCGCAAGCGTTAGATATGGCAGGAGATAAACACGGAGAAGTACGGGAGATATAATATCCACAAAAGAATGGGTGATATGCAATGAGCTTACCGTCAACAACAGTAGAACAATCCACGGGATAATGGGAGAAGAAACAAAACGTCGCCTTCCCAAAAGGACCAATCCAAGTGCGATCGGAATATAATGGGCCTGTTTGTCTGAGAAATATGGCGCATAGAGACGCCACAGCACCTCACAAACAGAAAAAGAGCTAAACACAAAAAGCAACCACAAGGCATGAGAACGTCTCAACACAATCTGCCGCAGACCAAACAAAGTAATCAAAGCATGATGCAAAAACAATATGGGTTTAAACTTGAATCCCAACACACCAATCATAAAATGTATGAGAAGAAAGCTTGCACGTCCTTTCGGTGTATCCAAAAACCATTCCAAAGACTGATCCCATTTGGATTGACTCGAAGCCATGGTCGAAGGGGAATGAGAAAGACCCCATGGTTCTCCCCATACCTGGCTGCTCATATCAAAACACTTCCTCAACAAAAACAATATCGCGTGGTTTTAAAGGATATGTCCCTATACGTGCATCTGCCATGCCTTCTATCTTGAGCAAAATTGGCTTCTCAACACCCAGACGCCGAATAAAAATTGTTGATTCATTGGCCGTTTCAGCGAGAGAACCTGCACTTAAAATGGCATGCAACAATGTCATTCCGGGCGCATAGGCATACACTCCAGGGGATCTCACCGCTCCATGAACATAAACAGGGCCGGTCGAACCCTCGTCCACAAACAGAGAAACCAAAGGGTCACGAATGTATTGCTGCAGGTGTGTAGTAATATGCTTATTCGCATCATCCACACTCAATCCAGCAACCATGACTTGGCCCATTCTTGGAAAACTAATAGTTCCATCTTCCGCAACACGATACATACCGCCTGGCAATGCCTCGCCATACACTTCCAGGCGCATCCGGTCGCCTACCTGAATCACCGTTAAATCCCGGCCCATTGCATTGGGTTCAACAGAAGCAGTCGACGACGATCTGCCCCTGCATGCATTGCCAAAGCATGTAAGACACAACATGCACACTATGCTTAAAAAACAGCGATCCCATATCCGATGCATGCAAATACCCTCTCCCAGCAATCAAGCGACTTTGACCGACTTTTCCTTGTGGCGCTTGCCTTTTGAAGGATAGCCATAACCATAGCGTGAGTAATAATAGTAACCACCCCCCTCATCGCCATTGTCGATAATTCCAACACACCGCACATTCGCTCTGCGCAATAGCTCACGAGACTCCAGAACCTCCGACAATCGTGAGACTGCACGGCGTACAACGAGCAATGTCGCATCACAACTTGTTGCCACCAACATGCCATCAGCGACAGGTAAAATAGGTGCCCCATCGATAATAATCACATCATAGATACGCCTGGCCACGCCAATCATGCTTTCAAAGCCATCACGCAAAAGGTCTGTTGGGTTGCCCACGCTCCGCCCAGAAAGTAAGATATCAAAAGTTTCGATTTGTGTTTTCTCTACGGCCTCTGCCAGTGATTTTTTGCCCTGCAATACCGAACTCAAACCAAAGTCGGAACTTTCCGATGACGATGCACGCCGAAGATCGGCATCAACAAGAAGGACCCGGCGTCCAGAAGTTGCCATAATTTGTGCCAAAAATGAAGCGATGGTGGTTTTACCTTCTCCCGATACCGCACTCGCGATTGCCCATACGGAAGTATTTTCTGCATCACCAATCAGCTCAAGCTGAGTGCTTAGCGACCGCATACTTTCTGTAATAGCGTGATCTGGAATTGCAAAACCCAATTTTTTGTTAATAACCTGCAATGTATGGGTAATTGCCCTAACTTGCGGCAACTGCCCCAGGATAGGCATTTGGGCATCACGTGCAAAAGACCGAACATCAAAAATACGACCACTCAATGCATCAATCATGACTGCTACAATAGCGCCTAATACTAGTCCTAAAACACAACCCATGCCTAAGTCAGCCACAAAATTATCAGCAAGTTGGGACACAGATGCCAACGTAGGTGCCTGAAGAGTGGTCATATTCACAGACTGCGTATCACTCGTTGATACTTTTTGCCGCGATGTATCCGTCAGTGCATCGTAAAATTTTCTCTCATCTTCAACCAAGCGCACCAAAGGGCGATATGTCTGTTCTAGCTCCGCCAGAGCACGTCCCCTGGCGGTGGCTTCAACAATTTCTACTTCAAGTTTCTCTAAGGCCTCACGCAGCTCTTGATTTTTTCGTTCCTTGCGATCAGACAAAGATTTTTCCGTACGCGAAAACTCATTGGTAAGTACTTCAAGATGCTTTGCGATAGCCCTCAGCTCTGGATGTTCAGGCGTATAACGCTCCAGAAGTTTCAAACGACTGAGCGTCAATGCATTGAGTTCCGCCTGTAAGGAACCCAAATAGAGTATTTCTGGATCTTGCAAAACTGTTGCTTCACTTTGTTCCTCCCCTGCACGCAATCCTATATCACCAAAAATCTGATTAAGCCGTATTTGGGACCGGCGATCTAAAAGGGTGCTGAGGTATGCTACGATCTCGGCCCGCTGTTGCAACAATGGACGCGACAGCAATCCATGTTCAACCTCAAAATCCATGACGTTTTTTTCAGCGATTTCTATGCGATGCTTAATTTCAGATGATCGCTGTCTTAGCCAATCGACATCACGCTCAAGACGTTTTGAGCGAATATCTTGGTTTAATAATGCATAAGCCTCGACATATGCCGCTGCCAACTTGACCGCCAATGTTGATGAAGCAGCACGTGCTTCCAGCATAACAACCGAGCCCTGAGCATTTTTTCCGCCTTGCCTGGTTAAACGCATATGACTCCGAAAAAGGCCCACCCAATTCACGTTTTTTAGCACGCCAATGGCTTCTTCAGGTGTGCTTTTATCCGTAATTGACGCCAAACGAAGAAAATCCGCGTCGGCTTCATCAAGTCGAGCAAACCAGTTTGCTTCGCCCTTTGGTGCGTCCTGTTTTGCTTTTTCTACGGCTGCGATCAGGCTTTCTTTTTTGACACCGAGGACTTCTTCTACCTTCTGATATAACTGCTCCGACTCCAGAAGCGCCAATTCTGTTGTCATGTAATCAGATCCGGCTCCAGCCGTCCCTTGCGCATCAAGAACTGCGCGATCAGTCGTGGCTGCAGCATATGTTTTTTGAATAATAATGGTCGCCGTAGAAACAAACGAGGTGGGTGATGTCATATATCGAGTGAATCCTAAACCCAATCCCAGCAACGCGCCTGCAACGACGACAATCCAACGACGACGTATGGCCGAAATCAAATCGGACATACTCATGGTACTCAACGACAATTCGTCGGCCAACGACATGGAGATCCCCCGCGATGTGGAGCATACCGGGTCGCAGCAGAGAACTCAAAGTTTGGTGCTAACGACCATGTCCCAGAAAATCTTGGATCGATCGATAAATGGCATCTTTGTGCGGGATCTCAGAGGTTAACACTTTATCGTTCCCAACAAAGGCTTCTTTAAGATCTTTGATAAATTGCCCTGAACCGTAAGGACTCTCCACTTGTCCGTAGCAAAACATATTGCACACAGGCAGCAGACGTTCGTTCATAATTTCCAAACAAAGGCGTGTATCATCGGCCGACCAATTATCACCGTCTGAAAAATGAAATGGATAAATGTTATAATCAGACGCTGGATACTCCGCATCGATAACATCAGCGCAAAGTCGATACGCGCTGGATATCATGGTGCCGCCCGATTCTCGGGTATGAAAAAATGTTTCACGATCGACCTCTTTGGCCATCGCATCGTGAATAATATAACGTGTTTCAAGTCCTTTATATTGCTTCTGCAACCACGTATCGATCCAAAATGACTCAATACGAACAATTTCTTTTTGTTCGTCGCCCATACTTCCAGAAACATCCATCATATACAGGATCACTGCATTGGTTTCAGGCTCCGAACGTACTTTCCAACTCCGATATCGTCTGTCTTCCCGCGTAGGGACAATAACGGGATTGTCTGCCAAATATTCGCCCGTGCTCACCTGACGTTGCAATGCGCGTTTATACGTACGTTTTAAATGCCGAAGAGACTCGGGACCTGAACTATGTACCCCCGTATAACGTGCACGCGGCGAAGTGACACGTTCACTGCCTTTGGGCTCAATGTTAGGAAGCTCAAGCACTTCTCCCAGCATATCGGCCAATTCATCAAAGCTTACATCAACCTCAATGCCGTGTTGACCTTCATGCTGTCCCACACCTTGCCCCGTGGAGGGTTGCACACTACCGTCCGCGAGCGTATCGCCATCGCCGCCTTCGCCTTGTCCAACCCCACCTGTCGACCGATGATCAAACTGAAAATGCGGCAATTCGATATGGGGTACTGGAATAGAAACAGTCTCTTTTCCTTGACGTCCAATCAATTCACCCTTGGAGATATACTTCTTGAGATTCTCTTTGATCCGACCACGCACAATTTTTCGAAAACGTGCATGATCTGCATTGATCTTGAGTCCCATAGATTCTCCGATCGCTTAATGTTCTCCGCTTTCAATGACAGGTAACGGAGGCAAATCATAAGATTGCGCCAATAAATCAAGCGCCTGATGTGTTTCATGCAATGCTTGAGAAGATGCGATCTTGGCTTTGACTTTATCGCCAAAACGACGCCAAACAATGATACAAGAACGTGCCAATTCAAGTTCGGGTGAAACAAGGTCCTCCAAAAGCCCCACAAGCTTTTCAGAAGCGCATTGCCAATCATAGACACCTGTTGCCACCAAGCGGCTCTCCCGTGCAAAGCTTGCAATAATTATTTCAGAGAGCGAACGTTTTTTATTAAAGACAACATGTCCAGCGTGAACACAGCTCATAAACCCCTCCAAGCCCCAACACGCCAGCACACGTTCTAACTTTCTTTGGCATCACCTCGCGCAAATATAGAAGCCACAAAATTTAAAACGTCCGTGGCAGAAATCTCGTCGTAACCATAATTGCGGATCATGCGCTGCTTTACAATATCGATCTTCTCCTGGGTTTCACGGTCGACAACATTAGAAACCAATGTGGTAAGTTTGATAGAGTCTTTTTGATCTTCAAAGAGCTTAAGTTCCAAAGCGCGATGGAGCCGCTCATTCGTTCTAAAATCAAATTTTTTCCCTTCAACAGCCAAGGCGCCAATGTAATTCATGATCTCGCGACGGAAATCTTCTTTGCGGCTATCAGGGATCTCAATGCGCTCTTCAATGGAACGCATCAAACGCTCATCTGGCTCTTCAAACTGCCCCGTATACTTGTTCTTTAGCTTTTCTTTTTGCGTATACGCTTTAACGTGATCAATATAATTGGCACACAGCTTCGAAAGCGCTTCTTCATCGGCACTGATAGCCCGTTGCACTTCACTTTTCACGATATCTTCGTATTCTTGCTTCACAACGCTTATCAGTTCTCGATAACGTTTGCGATCTTCATCTTTCGTGATGAGTGAATGCCCTTTTAATCCACTCTCAAGCTCATTGAGCACCAGAAATGGATTGATAGACCCTTCGGATTTATCAGAAACCAAAGCATTTGAAATTTTATCTTGAATATAACGTGGGCTGATCCCATCCATACCTTCGCGTGCAGCTTCCTTGCGGAGCTCCTTCACGCTCTCTTCTGTGAAACCTGGAAGCATCCGACCGTTATACAGCTTTAATTTTTGAATAATTTGTAGATTTGCTTTTTTGGGCTCCTCAAGGCGCGTTGCTACCGCCCACATGGCCGCCATTTCAAGCGTATGGGGTGCAATATGCCGACCTTTGATCTTCTCTTTATTGAAATCTTTTTCGTAAATTTTAATTTCCGATGACAGACGCGTGATATACGGGATATCGATTTTTACGGTACGGTCACGTAGAGCTTCCATAAATTCATTGTTGAGAAGCTTTTTGTATTCCGCTTCATTCGTATGTCCCAAAATCACTTCATCGATATCTGTCTGTGCAAATTTTTTGGGCTTTATTTTGTGTTCTTGTGAGGCACCCAAGAGATCATACAAAAATGCAACATCGAGTTTAAGTACCTCAATGAATTCGATAATGCCCCGATTCGCAACATGAAATTCACCATCGAAGTTAAACGCACGGGGATCAGAATCAGATCCGTACACAGCAATTTTTCGATAGTTGATATCTCCCGTAAGTTCCGTTGAGTCCTGATTTTTCTCATCTTTGGGCTGGAAGGTACCAATACCAATACGATCTTTTTCACTCAGGGTTAACCGGCGCACACGAATATGCCCCATCACTTTATCAAACTTGCCCTCGTATCGCTCCATAAGTGCGCGATACAGAAAGCGGCAATGAGGGCAAAGCTCTCCTGATACACGACCCGTCCCAATATCGATGCCAAGCTCAAGCAAAGATTTATGGCGATAATTTTTTGGAATCAAATTGAGCGGCTCTTCATTCATTGGGCAACGTGCTGTACGTGCACCGCCCAACAATTCATCTTCCTTCTCAAATTCCCACGCAAAGGTATAAAGAGCACCTTCAGGCTTGCGCGAATAGGACTCAACACCTTTTTTCAAGAGGCGGGCAATGGTCGATTTTGCACTCCCCACAGGCCCATGAAGCAAGATCACACGTCGTTCCGTACCATAGCCAGATGCTGCGCTCTCCAACACATTAACCAACCGCATCAGCGGAATATCCAAACCATAAATGGCATCTTTGCCATCATGCGTTGGATCATCAAAGAACGGATAGTGGATCAGACGTTTTTTCGAATCCGTGTATTCTTCGCGACCGTACGATAAAATCATATCGTGTACGCGTTGATACGCTGTTCGTGTCACTTCGGGACTTGCTTTCACAAGTGCCAGATAATCTTCGAGTGTACCGTGCCAGTTCTCTGCACGATATGCTTCCAAATCCTCGTGCCGAGCGATCTGCTTCACAAAATCGAACATGCCTCACGATAACACTGCAATGCAGAGGGAACAAACTCTGGGATTTTTCTTTTAAAAAAAAATACAGCCCGGTCAGGCAGAACGAAATTCGGCAACCCAAGAATTTTGACAGTGGGGGCACGTTTCTTCAGCACGACGGCGCTGACCAAAATCTTCAAATGAGAGGCCACCACGCTCAAACAGGCAGTCCGAACAAATTTTCCATTCCAATGATGCCGAAAACACACGTCTGCACTGATAAACTTGACACTTACGCAAATCCACCACTGCACCGCATGATGCACAAGGGCACGATGAAGATGATGCTGGCATCTCAGGTGCAGGCCTATCAACATAGGCTGGACGAGCGGCCGTATCTGTTTCAGCAGCCGTTGTAGGTCGTGACTTTTTTATCACCGTAGGCGTAACAGCCTCGTCGCTTTTTTTGTCGCGGGCTGCTTCGATCTGCACCACCTTTTTTATGATAACAGCCACAGGAGATACTGCGTCTTTAACAACAGGGCTCCCAACATTCGCTGAGGGCTTCTCTTCTTTTTTGATACGCTTTGCTTTTTTCTCAACAACTTCTTTCGGAACCTCAATACGCGAGATCTGTTTTCCTTCATCAGGCAAAGCTTTTTTAGAGACCACACGGGGTTTTGTGGCCATCAATGCTTCAATAGAAGCTGCCTTGGTCCGACCCGTGGGGGTCAACATAAATTCCTCGCAAAGCGCACGCAACCGCGTCACCGCAAGCTGGCCAAGCATATCGGCAATGCCGACACTTCGACTTCCAGCAAGCGCTTCAACCAATTGGCTTTTGCTGCGACGATCTTCTACATTGAGATTAAAATGTGTGGCCAACGCCTGCATTTCTACACGTGTAAGCACATCAACGATCGCTCGTTTACTCGGCATTCCGACTCCTTACGCACCAGGAATGGACTTTAGAATTTGCACCCAAAAGGTTGTAAAGGCTGGGCATCCTACACGCCCTCATGTTTTTGGGTATCCCAGCGTCAGTTGTGACCTTTTACCTACCGAAACCATTAAGCCTGAGCAAGGGAAAACCACTTTCACGAGCGGAGAGGTACAATTGTAAGTAGAATATAAGTGTGGACATATCATCTATTGGCAGTCCGGGTGTTTTAGGGGGTATGGTTTTTGGGCTTCTTTTGGGCTGTGCGAGCCCAGAGGTGGTTTATAGCAGCAGGGGGGCGATGGCGTCGTCCCGGGTTACTGCAATCCCGCCAGCCGCTGAGACCAAAGCGCCTGTCCCTAATACCGCAGGGGAGATCTTAGAGCGTGCTTTTTCCCACTTTCACTTTGGAGAACACCGGACCGCGATTGATCTTTTCACTGCCGCAGTCGCGACGGGACATCTCAACGATTCAGGACGCGTCTTAGCATACTGGCACATCTTCATGGCTGAACGCGCTCTTGGCAATGCCAACGCAAGCACAGAAGCTGCTGCAGCATTTATAAGCGTCGCCCAAGATATTCTGAGCCCCTATCTTCAAAATGATCAACTGGTGCTTGATGCCGGTAGTTTTGCATCCCGTTTTGATCTTCCTGGACGACTCACACGCGCACGCGCCACCGTGGCAGCAGCATGGTCCGAACGCAGTGGTACATTTGGAAAATCTCTGGAACACCCCGTTCCCATCAATAACCCCAGTGAAATCACCTATTTTCTCGAAATGGTGGGTGCCTGCGCCGAGGCATCGGATCGCGTGGTGGTCGAAATTGACCACCCAAAACGGATGGACAAAAAAATTCGTCATCAGCATGAAACCCCCGTTCAGCATCTGAACGTTTCATGCCGTGCCGGTAGCGGTGATTACTTTTTTGACCTTGGCCCCGTGGCTGCCGCTACGCCTTAATTTAGTAGTTGCGCGCAAACAAAACACGTTGTGCAGAGGGACGCCCCGTTACCATGCACATACCCGGATCATCGGCAGCATTGAGCGGAATACAGCGGATAGTCGCTTGTGTTTCTTCTTTCACTTTGGCTTCCGTTTCAGCACTGCCATCCCAGTGGGCATAGATGAACGGGTTCTTATCAGTCATCGCTTCTTTAAAGGCATCGTAGCTATCAACATAAAGAGTATTCTCCGCCATGCGCTTGCGGGCCGCTTCAAGCATCGCATCCTGCATTTCGCCTAAGCGTTGTTTCAACCGAACCGCCAAGTCCTCCAATGACCACGCCACTTTATCGGAACCCGTACGCTCTTTGATCATCACCTGCTGCGCTTCAAGATCACGAGGTCCAATCTCAATACGGATCGGCACGCCCTTTTGTTCCCATTCAAAATATTTATAGCCTGGCTTATAATCACGCTGATCAAACACCGTGGAAATGCCTTCCGCTTCAAGTGATTTACGCAATGCCTCGCCCGCGTCTTTAACTGGAGTTTCATCAATACCTTTTCGTAAAATGGGAATAATGACCACCTGAACTGGGGCAAGTCGTGGCGGCAAAACCAATCCACTGTCGTCGGAATGAGTCATGATAAGCGCGCCGATAAGACGCGTTGAAACGCCCCAACTTGTTTGCCATACGTACTCGGTTTCACCCGCTTTATTTTGAAACGTCACATCAAATGCACGCCCAAAATTTTGTCCAAGATCATGACTCGTGCCCGCTTGCAGCGCTTTTCCGTCTTGCATCATCGCTTCGATACAAAAGCTTTGCAGTGCACCCGCAAATTTTTCTGACTGGGTTTTCACACCACGGATCACAGGCATCGCCATCCACTCTTCGGCAAATATCGCGTAAACATCCAGCATACGCCGTGCTTCTTCCATGGATTCTTCATGGGTGGCATGGGCCGTGTGCCCCTCTTGCCATAAAAACTCGCTCGTTCTCAGAAACATTCGGGTGCGCAATTCCCAGCGGATCACATTGGCCCATTGATTGATGAGCATGGGCAAATCGCGCCAACTTTCGATCCAACGACTAAAAAAATGGCCAATAATCGTTTCGCTGGTTGGCCTTACCACATAAGGTTCTTCGAGTTTTTTGCCCCCTGCATGGGTCACCACTGCAAGTTCCGGCGAAAAGCCTTCGACGTGCTCTGCCTCTTTTTTGATAAAACTTTCTGGGATAAGCAGTGGAAAATAGGCATTTTGGTGACCCGTGGCCTTGAACATGTCATCAAGAGCACGCTGGATTTTCTCCCAAATGGCATAGCCGTGGGGCCGGATCACCATACAGCCCTTCACCACTTCGGCAGGTTCGGCCAATTTCCCTTGCCGGATCACATCATGGTACCAGCGCGAATAATCTTCACTGCGAGGCGTAATGCGCTCAGGGGACGCTTGCTCTGCCATGACAACCCATCCTTGGTTTATTGCTGAAAACCCGTCCCTCGTATCGCACGTCATGCCTTACGCACAATCTCAAAACAAAACCACATCGACCGACACTGGCGCCGGTAGGGGCGCTGCTTGCTGCGTCCCCTCCTCAATCAAGCCCACGTATTGACAAATGATGGGATCTTGGGCTTTTTAGGCCCCACAAAAGCGCTGGACGCATATCAAAGGCAAACGTCATGGCATCGTGCACAAAAGTTTACAAAGTTCGCAAACGCCTCAAACAAAGAAAATCAGGGCGTGACCGCAAACATCAGTTGGAGCGTAATGGCTCTACGCCTTCCAAGGCTGCTTTTTTTGGTGAAGCCAAACCTGAAGCACGCACAACGCACTAACCTCGCACTGCAAGCGCGGTTTCTAAGATAACCAGCATCATCACCGCTGCCACAAGCCAAACAAAACGGTTTTGTGAGCCCTCTGCGTCCACCACGCCACTCATCAAGACGTGCGGAGTTGATACCGTTTCATCAGGCGATCTCAAATTTACGGGCGCAAAATTACTTTCCTGGTGCGATGGATTCACAACAGGTTCAACCGCATTCGGATCCGCCACGCCATGGGCGAGGTAACGAACCATACGTTGCATCAATAAAGGAAATACGGGACTTAAGGGAATATCCGTATCATCGATATCCAACGTACTCGTCCACAAAAAGACACGACCTTCGGTCTCCGATCTGCGACGCAATTCGGCCAATGCTGTTGCTCCATTTGAAAACTGCAAAAGAACATCCGCGCGTTCAGAAGATGCAGGATCGACGTTAAAATAAGCAGCCGTACGCGTCGCGGTAAGACCACCGAGGGTTGCTGCATCCAAGTCTTTGAGCATGGGGTGGCGCATGGCCTCGTTCACCACCTGCATCCCCAAGGATGCGCCTTCTGCGCGATATCGATCGCGCAAAGGATAAGGCAATAGATCACCAAAACTCTCGTTGGCCGTCTCAAAACTCACACGAGGACCCATGGCAAACAAAACACCACGACCGCGGCGGTGGTGTTCATGGAGCGCAGCCATCATCGGTGGCGTAATATGATCGACATTGGCTAAAAGAATAACATCGACGTCATTGAAATCCATTCCAGTATGGAAATTATCAACTCCTACAGAGGTCATGCGTATGGCTGCATCAGAACCTGGCCGATTGGCCAATGCCTTTTGAATAAAATACAACTCGTCCGATCGCAAAAGCTGGCGAGGTTCGCCATTCACCGCAAGCACGTGCACCGGTGCTTCAATACGTACGTGGCTAACAAATGAATCGTCACTTGGAAATGCATCGGCCTTAAGTGCAAATGTGCATGTGTATAAACCCGGGGTTGCAAATGTTGCTGTCATGACCGACGTCGTGGTGCTTTGTGCAGGAAGTGCCACCGCAATTGATTGCATCGCAGGATCCCCATTGATCCGCATTTCAACTTGCACATTTTCAAGTGCTTGCGACCCATAATTGTGAACCTTGATCTGAAATTGACGTTCCTGTGGCGCACGCGCCACAGCCTGTGGCACAACTCCTACGATGGCCACATTGGGCAAGCTTTCAAGGGGATCGGAGCGCTCAGCCGCATCCAAATAACGCACATGATGCTTGCCCACCGCAGAACGAGGTGGATCCCCTAAAGCGGCCTTTGTGAGATCGGTAACAACCACAATCTCACCAACGACTTGGGCTGCATCCAGTTGCACCGCAGCAAGATCGATACTGGCCGCAAGATCGAAGTGGCCTTCGGGTGCGCTTAACCCCGTAAGCGCACGCCGAAGCTCAGCGTGATCCACACTCAATTGCCGGACAAGAGATCGCGGCGTAGGACCTGCATCGATCACTGTCATGGCCTGTGAAGCGCCCGCTGAAGTAAGACCCTGCCGAACACGTTGCACAGCACGTTCAAAGAGAGTCACATCATCCAAGCGATAGGCCATGGATGCAGAACGGTCGATGACCCAGGCCACAGGAGCACTTGCGAGCGCGGCAGGCGCCAGTCCTTGAACAACGGGCCTCGCCAGCGCCAAAGCGGCCAAAGCGATCACCGCAATACGTGCCAGAAGCAGAGCAATCCTGCGCAATTTTTCCCACAGGGCCAAACGCTGATTGACCGTCATCAAAAATTCAAAGGCGGAGAAACGCAACTCCGGTGCTTGACGACGTCCAAATAAGTGAAGCGCAATGGGAACAGCCATCACGGCTGCACCAGCAAGCAACCACGGATGTAAAAAATTCATGCTGAAATCACTCTAGCATGAGATCGTTACGCAGGCACATGTTCGTGGGCATGATACGAGCTTCGTACCAAAGGTCCGCTTTCAACGTGTTTAAAACCACGCGCCAGACCTTCATCACGCAACATCTTAAATTCATCCGGCGTGTAAAATCGTGCGATAGGCGCATGCTTTTGGGTCGGATTCAAATATTGCCCCATGGTCAGGACATCGCAATTCACACTGCGCAAATCATCCATGACGGCAAGTACTTCTTCAACCGTTTCACCAAGTCCCATCATCAAGCCCGTTTTGGTGCCCATGGAAACACCATGCTCGCACCGAAATGCATCCGCTTGTTTGAGGATCTGTAGCGTTTGCGCGTATTGGCCCTTGCTGCGCATGCGCTTGTACAAACGCGGAACAGTTTCTGTGTTATAGCCAAGCACATTGGGTTTGGCCTGCAAAACCCGTTCAAGCGATGCCGGATCGCCACCAAAATCAGGGATCAGCAATTCAACGGCGCATTCGGGACTCTTGCGCCTGATGGCTTCGATGGTCTTCACAAAATGGTCCGATCCAAAATCAGGCAAATCGTCGCGATCGACACTTGTGATGACGGCATGCCGCAATCCCAAGCGATGCACGGCTTCTGCGACATTTTCTGGTTCTTCGGGATCTGGCAAACTTTCAGGACGTCCGCTTTTCACAGAACAATACCGACAGTTGCGGGTGCAGATCTCACCCAAAATCATCATTGTGGCCGTGCGATGCTTGCCCCAACATTCCCAAATATTAGGGCAACGTGCATCTTCACACACCGTGTTCAGCTTAAGACCATCAAGCAAGGTTTTGACTTCGGTGTGCACATTCGTGCGATCAATTTTCACGCGCAGCCATTCGGGACGGCGTGCCGTGACGCCTGATTTTCCGATTTGAACCAAATTTGTCATGAATCACTCCGGGATATCACTCAGCATTTTTTCGGGCAACACCGATGCGGGTGCCTCATAGGTCGAACGGTGAAGCACATGCGCACTGTGATAAATTAAACGATTTTCTACGTCGTGCATTGCAACAGGACAACCAAGGATTTGAGAAAGCGAACAAACCCCTTTGCCATGAATGCCACATGGAACGATCAAATCGAAATCATGGAGATCTACATCTACGTTGAGTGCAAAGCCGTGCATCGTGATCCATCGCGCCATACGCACACCAATGGCGCCAATTTTTTCATGGCCGACCCAGATCCCGCGCAGCCCTTCCACGCGTTCTGCAACAACACCAAAGTCAGCAATGGTTCGGATCATGATTTCTTCTAATGCGTACACATAGGCTTTGATATCACACTCGCCGTCGCGCAACTGAACAATGGGATATCCCACCACTTGGCCTGGACCGTGGTAGGTAAAATCACCGCCCCGGCCTGTCTGAAACAATGCAACACCACGCGCTTCGAGTGCATTGCGATCATAAAGAAGATTTTCATGGTTGGCATTGCGACCGGAGGTGATCACACGATCGTGCTCAAGTAAAAACAATGTATCGTCAGAAATTTGTGCAAGCACGTCATCACGCCGCTGCAATTGCAACGTCAGCATGGGACCGTAGGGCACACGCCCCATGCGCTCAATACGAAGTGGATACATAGTGAGGAGAGGTTATAATGACGATCCGTCAAAGTTCTCAATGCCTTCTTTGATGGCCGACATAAAATGGTCGGCCACTGCGCCATCGACCAAACGATGATCGAAGCCAAGAGACATGTAAGCCCGTGTACGGATTGCGATCATGTCGTCGATCACTACAGGACGTTTTTCAACCGCACCTACGCCCAAAATGGCAGCTTGCGGCTGATTGATCACTGGCATACCAAAAAGCGAGCCAAAGATACCGGGATTGGTGATCGTAAATGTCCCGCCAGAGACTTCTTCAGGCTTAAGTTTTTTATTACGCGCGCGTGTCGCCAAATCGACTGCACGTTTTGAAAGCCCCATCATGTTTAGCTCGCCCGCATCCTTCACCACTGGAACCAGAAGGCCCCAATCCAAAGCAACGGCCAACCCCAGATGAATATCACGATGGTAAATGATCTTGTTACCGTCGAGGCTTGCATTAAGTACCGGGAATTTTTTCAATGCATCCACAGTCGCTTTCATAATAAACGATGTGTAGGTGAGATTAACCCCGTGTTGCTCATTCCAACGATCTTTGTGTTTCGCACGCAATTGCGCGACCTTCGTGAAATCAATTTCAAAAACAGCATAAACATGGGGTGAAGTCGTCTTAGAGAAAATCATGTGCTCAGCGATTTTTGATCGCATCACCGACATGTCTTCGACACGATCCCCTTCAAACACCTGTGCACGAAATGCCGCTGGGATCGCCATAGGGCCTGGCGCATGTTGCGCAACAACTGGCATCGACATGACAGGCTGGGATATCGGCGCAGGCGCTGCCGGTGCATGTTCGTGACGGTCAATAAATGTATTGATATCTTGCTTCGTCACACGGCCACTGATCCCTGTTCCTTCAATGCTACGAATGTCTACATCGTGTTCTTTGGCGATTTTACGAACCAAAGGGGAGCTTTTCGTCAGGCGACGGTCTTCCGTCGATGACATCGCTGGCTCATTGGATGCCGGTGCAACAATGACAGGGATACTTGGAACGGCACTTGCGGGTGCAGAAGTGACAGGCGCAGCAACAGCTGGCGCTGCAACAGCCGGCGCTGCAACCCGATCGGGTACTGATTTTTCACTGCCCGACCCCAAGACCGCAACGATGGTGTTGATTGGAACAGTTTGACCCGGCTGTACTTTGATCTCCAAAAGCACACCTGCTTCAGGCGATGGGATCTCAGCGTCCACTTTGTCGGTCGAAATCTCAAACAAAGGCTCATCACGCGCGACCATGTCCCCTACATTTTTGAACCATGCAGTGATCGTGCCTTCCGCAATAGATTCGCCCATTTGCGGCATAATAACGTCGTGTGACATGCTAGAAACCTCCGCTTTACCACGTTTTACAATTTCGCCGTTAGGTTAGTAGCAAGTTCGCAAGAAAAGCCCAAGAGGTAGCGTTCGTCATCGTCATATCTCAAGTGCAAACACAGGCTCCGCCCATCGCGCATCCAATCCAATAAATCGCCATGTTCCCAGCGTTTTGGGGTATGTCTCCATGAGCCGTATCACCGCAACACTTGTTTTTGCCGCATACGGGTAGAGCTGCGCACACAGAAAGGATTGCGATATGACGCCCCATTGAAGCATCTCACGGCCATGAAGAACGCCATAATCGCATTGACGCATCGCAGAAATAAGTCGCGCGGCTTTCCCTGGTTCCGCCAGAACCTGAAGGCGGGCTGCTACATCAAGATCACCACTTCGGGCATCTGAAAACATCGCGATAAGCCGTCCACGCTCGCGCTCGCTTGTTGCAAGGATATCGGCAAGAAGCTCAGCCTGCCTACGCCATATGGCTTCAGGAAACGATAAGGCGATTAAAAGTTGTGTCGGTGGTGGGAAATCTTCGCGGATCAATGCAACACATCCGTGTCCCTGTCCTGCAATGCCATACTTTTTCCGATAAGCAGGGATCACAACGCCATAAATTTTTTGTGCTTGAGAGGCCGACCGTACTTCATGATCGTTCACAATCCACAGCCCGGGATCATGCTCTGCCACAACAACAAGAGCAACATGGTCCTGATAACGCCCCATCGTAAGATGTGCACCATCCCGAATTAGATCATCAATTCCGTGAACATCCAACGGCGACCCATTTTTATCCGCCAAAGGGTCTAAAACTTCTAATTCGTGGGGTTCTAACGTGCGTATGGCAGTCGCAACAGCCGCCATGTCGTCCCTATTATTCACACGTCGTATGAGCAAATCGCCACCACAATCATGAGCTTTTTTAGACATGTTGCAAAATTCCTACGTGGATCTGTTCTCACCGTTATAATTGACTTATGCGCAGCCTATGGAGCTTGCTGTGCTTGGTTTGTTGTTGGTGTGGAAGTTTCGCATGCGGTCCCCCACAGCCAGCATCCAATGCAGAGATCAACGATAGCAACGATATACCTGATAAGCCCATAAACCCTATATCCACGCTTCCCGATCCCCCCTCTGAAAATCACCCCGCACTTTCTTTGAAAACCATCGACGTGTACCCCACCTCGCTCACATTTTACTTATCGGGTCCTGATCCGGACACACACGACACGCTCACACTTAGCATTACAAATTTAAGCAATGAACCACTGCTTATTCGAAAAGCATTCATATTGGACAACCCCACGATTTCCATGGCCGATGGGGATCGCTTTTATTTTGGGTTACTCAATGCACCACGCGATTTCCAGCTGGCACCCGCCGCTTCTCTATCACTGCAGATACGATATTATGGTTCGTCTGAGCAAAAAAGCGCCGTACTCATCATCGAGACCTCCGCAACAAATTCACCTGCCATTGCAGTCAATATGATTGGTAAAGTTTTAGCCTTCCACTGAACAAAGTATCGACTGCACCTTAGCATCCGGGTTATAAGGATCCCACCATGACCGACGACGTTCAAAACGAAGCACTGACGCAAATTGTGCGCGTCAATATTGAAGATGAGATGCAGGCTTCGTATCTCGATTACGCAATGAGCGTTATCATCGGGCGAGCCCTCCCTGATGTGCGCGATGGCCTTAAACCCGTCCACCGACGCGTTCTTTTCGCCATGCACGAATTGGGCAATGGCTACAACCGAGCCTACAAAAAATCGGCCCGCGTGGTCGGTGATGTCATTGGTAAATTTCACCCCCATGGCGATCAAGCGGTGTACGACACCCTCGTGCGCATGGCCCAAGATTTTTCCATGCGCCATGTCCTCGTCGATGGACAAGGCAACTTTGGTAGCGTCGATGGCGATCCGCCAGCCGCGATGCGTTACACCGAAGTTCGCATGGCACGTATTGCCAGTGAACTCCTCGCAGATATCCAAAAAGATACTGTCGATTTTGTGGGTAACTACGACGAATCCTTGCAAGAACCAGTCGTTCTCCCCACACGTATTCCCAATTTGATCATCAACGGATCGTCCGGCATCGCCGTGGGTATGGCCACCAACATTCCTCCACAC
>SYDY01000116.1 GCA_005801425.1 Bdellovibrionales bacterium
CGACATATTGTCTGTGTTCATCACCCCATGCACAAAACCGACGCGCATCCAATGGGCAATCATCACCGCCGTACGTCTGCATACTTCGTGAAACCATGAAGCATACGTGCATTGGTCAAAGTGCGTATTGACCGTCCAATCGAGCAAACAACGCATATTGGGCAAATCACCGCGTGCCGCAAAAATTTCAAAATTTCCAAACCGAACAAACGACGGTGCGACACGGCACACCACAGCACCGGGTTCTTCTCGCGGGTGGCCATCGTACAAGATATCGCGCACCACCCCATCACCCGTGAGCACAAGCGACAGCGCGCGTGTGGTCGGAACGCCCAAGTGATGCATGGCTTCACTGCAAAGAAATTCGCGCACCGACGACCTAAGCACCGCACGTCCATCGGCAAAACGTGAATACGGCGTAGGTCCTGCCCCTTTAAGCTGCAACGCAAGCATGTTTCCCGTGAAGACATCACGCATCTCGCCCAAATTGATCGCACGCCCATCACCCAACTGGCCTGCCCAATGACCAAATTGATGACCGCCATAACACATGGCAAATGGTTTCATGGTTTCAGGGACCAAGTGCCCCGAAAACACATCGGCGAAATATTGCGACGCGCACAGCGTATCGCTCATTCCCAAGCGCTGTGCCACATCCGGCGCGACCGCCACAAGTTTAGGTTGCGACACTTGCGTAGGAGAAACCCACGAATAATGGGCATTCAAGACCTGGCGTGTCGCATTACGCACGTCAGGATCAGGCACCAAAGCATCGGTAAAATCATGAGAGAATATCAGATCGTTTGCGTTATCCTGTGGCATGCGTGATTATTGCACGAATACATTGTTACAACCACCCACCGACCACAATACGAAGTTGCACTTCAATAGCGAGCGCCCCATGGCTAACATCGGACATCTGACGTTGCACACGACTTAACACGTCAAAGCCAATGTCAGGTCCCATGCCAAAAAATACACCATTTTGCATGGCGTAAAAAACAGGAAGAAATAACCCTAGTGTCACACGGTGCATATCGACAGAGGGTGGTTCAAAAACCGACTGCACAAGCCCCACAGGCTCTTGACGTTCAAACACGTAACGCGCCCACAAACGCGGCATCAATGCGATCTGATCGCGCAATGGAATGTTGTATGCGATCTCTGGACGAATGGAGAGTCCCACGCTTTGACTGCTGCTTGCTGTCACCGACGAAAACTCTCGACCCCACAAAAAGCCGATACTACCCCCCACACCTATGCCATGTTTTAAAAAATACAAAACGCCCGGTGATGCATCCAAACGGTAGGAATCGTAACGCTCGCCCGACGGCATTTTATTGGACGCATAGGCAAACGCAACACTGCCCTGGGGCATCCACGTTCCTACATCGCCTAGCGTGCCTACGGACAAACTTAGGGCTATAATATGAGACAACAAGCCTACTGCAATCACCAATCATCATGGTAAATCGAAAATCTAGGCTTACAAATAAAATGGATCCGCCCCCACCGGTAGCTGCGCGACCGACTCCCCCTTGCTTCGCAAAGTGGCGTGTGAGGAATTACGCGACAAATTCGATATCCAACGACGCGCCGTCTTGCGCACGCTTAAGCCCAGAAAATCCGTGCTGAATGCCATAAACAGCATCCATCACCACGGCGCGGGCGGGGGCACTGCGATAATCTTCGTGTCCAGCAATACGATCCAAGACCGTACCGCTTCCGGTTATCAGATCACCCATGCCACCATGTTCATCGATGGTAAATTGCTGAACCTCGGCCCCTTGTGCAGCGCCACGGGCCATACACGACATATTCAACACGCCTTGGGCCAAATCTTCTGGCGACTTGATCGCAAGCACATCTTTAAGATCGGCCCAAGTTACCTGCTTCGATGTGATTGCTTTCTGGCTTGGATCAACAAAACGTAGCTTATTTACCAAACCGCGCAACATCGAATTGGAATACGTTGACGGCTGCACTTGGCGGATCTGTCGCTTGAGCCCACGGGCCAAAGCGGGATCTTCATCGGTCATTTTTTGAGTAAGCCTATCGGCTGCGTCGGCATTCGTCACCAACAGACCCCACTGGCGGGCTTTGGAAAACATACTTTTGTGATTGGTCTTAATCGGGATCGTCACCATATAGGTCACATCCACCGTTACAATATTATTGTTTCGATCACGGCGTTTTTCTTGGATCACAATTTTTGTTTCAACCGCTTGCATAACCGCGCGAAGATTGATGGCCATATCCTTAGGAGCAAATTGTACTGTGGGCTCGCCGATGCTTAGCACTTTGGCGTGCTGTGGCATGTTGAGCCGCACTTCTGGGGGCAACTGATTTAAAGCCTCATTCAAATCCATGGCCGGCGCTTGTGGCGATGTGACCCGTGGACCCGCCTTTCGCAATGCGATTTGTGCCGCACGAAGATTGGCCGCAGTGCCCCCTTGTCTGAGCGGACCAATAGGCTCTGGCAACGCGCCGCCTACGGGTCTTTTTTGCGTTCCATTGGGATTTTCTGGGATCACAACATCCGGAGAATGATCGTCTGAGGTATGATCTTGATGACCGGCAGCATTCGAACGAAGTGCATTCAAATGTTCGGCCCCAGTCACACGATTTTCGAAGCGCAAATTATTCATATTTATACCGTTACTTTTGTTCAACAATAAACAATTATCGCGTTCCGCGACCTAAGCGTACACACTTTCAAATGACCGGGGATAATGAATGATTATGCTTCTGCTTCGAACGCAGAGCTAAGACGCTTTTCGATGCTTTCCTGCAACCGTGCCGCATCAACACCAGCCATGCGTGCGAGCATGCCAAGCTTGATGGTCACTGTCACAGAAGTGTCAGAGACAGCGATATCGCCCGACACACCAGTGCCTTTGAGATTGGCTTTGTTGCCCGACCAGTCGGCTTTAACACCGTACTTGGCAACCATACCTTCAAAAGACTGCAAACGATTTTTGGCTTCTTCGGCACCTAGATGATGGGCCTGAGTGACTTGAACGTCTGACACGGTGCCTCCCAACACGAGTGTTTATGGTGGGCGGAGAGGGTTTCGAACCCACGGCATCCGGCTTGTAAGGCCAGCGCTCTACCGCTGAGCTATCCGCCCACGGCGTTCGTAACACACGATTGCAACGATGGTAAAGTGAAAATGTGGGCATGTCCATCAACAAGCAATTGTTCAAGCCCGGCACGTGCAACCACAGCGTAGGGTTCAGGAACACGCACAGGCCGACCCAAATTTCTCGCGAAGTGTGCAGTTCCCATGGTGCCCGATTTGGCATCGGCTTCAGCAACGTACAGCGTGTGGCTCAGGGCCGCAATCAAGCGATTGCGCCGGGCATGATCGTAGGCAAAGGTTGTTTCGCCTGGCGGGTGTTCACTAACCAAAGCCCCACCCGCACGAAGAATACGCGCAAACAGATCGCGATGGCCTGCGGGATACACACGGTCCACGGCCACACCCAAAAACACGACCGTTTTTTTGCCTGAATCAAGTGCAGCTTCATGGGCTTCGCAATCGATGCCAAGTGCCCCACCGGAAACAACAAGCGCCGCATCGCTTGCCATGACCACATCCCTTGCCCACGCCAAACCTGACGCGCTTGCTCTGCGCGCGCCAACCACACCCATTCCACGTTGCTTCAACAACAGAGGATCACCACGCACACACAACAGCGGCGGCGGATCATCAAGCTCGCAAAGAGCCTCTGAATAGCCCCAAGCAGGAATGACGCTGATCCCCAACGATGTAATTTGATGACACTGACGTGCTGCTTCGTGATGCTGCTCTGACGTCGCTTTGGCAAGCCACGGAGCCAAGGCATGGATGCCTGCTTCACCGCACATGGCACGGCCTAACGCAGATCCGCGAGGACCTGACGCAAGACGCGCGCACAACAACTCTTCGAGTAAGTAAGGGGTCACTGAAATTATTTTTGCGCTACTGCGATAACCTGACGCGAACGATACTGACCGCACGAACCACAAATACGATGCAATTGGCGTGGTTCACGGCAATTGGCACATGTAATAAAATGCGGACGCACGAGAGCGTCATGGGCACGCTGCATGCGTGTTCGAGAATGTGATTTGCGTTTCTTAGGTACTGCCATGGGGTTATCTCCTCAAACGTTCAGGGCGCAGCAAGCTGGTCCCCTACAAAACTTACACACCATTGTCACGGAGTATCCGTTTGCACAAGGGTTGTTAAGACCGAAAAACGCGGATCAACCGGCTTATGACAGCCGCATGGCCGCTCGTTGTTATTGTTTCCGCACTCAAGACACAGCCCTGCGCAATCTTCACGGCACAGCGACGCCATCGGCAAACACAATAACAATTCCTCTCGAAGCAATGCTTCAAGATCAACTGTATCGTTGTCGTAACACGATACGCCCATGTCTTCTTCCAGAAGCTCACCGTCAGGGGATGAAGCCACGGGCTCATGCCCTTGGGCAAACAACGTAACATCAATACTGTTTTCAATAGGAACAGCAACTTCCGTAAGGCAGCGAGAACACGATGTTTTTAAGAAAAACGACGCATTTCCAACAGCACGAACTGCATCTTTCACACGTGTGAGATAAACGGAGTAATGCCCCGTTTGGGCCCACACATATCCCATGCTTTCATCGCCAAGAAGTGCTTCGCATGTTTCGGCGTCCACGTCGCCGTGTGCGTCAAAGCCTTGCTCACCAATTTCATGCAGTTCAATGCGTTTCATGGGGTTTCCGATGGTTCTAAACGCGCTATTTATGGGCGGCCATCGCACCCTGTCAAGCACAGGGGAGCCATGCTATGCGGGCATCATGTTGGTCGCAACCAGTGGCGGACCCGATTCGCAAGCTCTGTTGCATTTTCTTGCACAAAAGGCGCCACCCCATCTTGTGGCTTGTGGGATCGATCATGGCTTGCGACCAGAAGCCGCCCGGGAGCTCGATTTGGCAGAAAACTTGGCCAAGTCATTGGGCGTACCTTTTGTACGACGCCACGTCACGGTGCCCACACAAGGCAATCTTCTCGAAAATGCACGTGAGGCCCGCTATGCCATGCTTCATGCGGTTGCCGAGGAATATGCATGCACGCGCATCGCCGTGGCCCACACCGCCACGGATCAACTTGAAACCATGCTGATGCATATCGCACGAGGATGCGGTTTGCGTGGGGCTTCGGGGATCCCTGTCCAACGCGGTATAATTGTGCGTCCTCTCTTGCGCATGACCCGAACAGAAATTTTATCGTATCTGCACGAACATAAAATTTTATTTGCAGAAGATCCGAGCAATGCCAAGCGCAGCCGCGGTTTGTTACGCAGTGCGGTGTTGCCCGCATTGCGCGATCTCAATACCCAGGTGGAGATCCATGCCGCCGATCTCGCCCATGAATTGTCAGAGACCTTCGTCTGTTTCGATGCACTTGCCGATGATCTTCTTCAAGCATCACAAGGTCCCTGTGGTGCACTCCATATCGACGCATTTTATAAAGCCCCCGTGATGCGCGCACTGTATAATCACACCCTCATCCGATGGCTTGCACACCATGGCGTGCGCGCAGGACGCGCCCACCTTCAACAATTGCACGCCATGCGGGCGGGTACAGTCGCGATTGAAGGACGTGAGTTCACATGGGATCGTGGGATGCTATGGCCGCCGTTACCAGACATCGCCTACGATATTGCTGTGCCGCCCCACGCCGGTTTGTTAGAACTCCCCCATGGGGTCACGTTGCACCACCACCATGGACCTGTGGATCACGCCGCGATATGGCAGAAAAAATCGGCTTGGGCGGTTGCGTTTGACATCGACGACACCCAAGATACATTCCATGTGCGAAGATGGCGTGAAGGCGATCGTATGGTTGGATTTGATGGACAAGGGATGCGCCAAGTGGGCGATCTATTTACAGATCACAAAATCCCACTTCCATTGCGCAGGCTGTGGCCTGTGGTGATCTGCCAAAATAAGATCGTTTGGGTCGTCGGACTCCGCCGGGGGTTGGGCCATGCCATCACCCAGAAGACAAAACGCATGCTCTGCCTTGAGATCCCTGAGGGCAACTGGATGCAGAGCGTGGTAAAGTAAATTATAGTTCCCCCTAACAGGAGACATGCGTGCGCCAATCCCATAAAACCCTTCTTCTCTGGGGCGTTCTGATTTTTGGCTTTGTACTTGTGAAGTACGCCATCGATTCAGGACAATCCCAAAAACTTGAAGTCCCGTTTTCAGATTTCTTGGCGTCGCTTGAATCAGACAATCTGAAAAGCACCGAAGTTGAGATCAAAAACAACAACGAGTTTTTTTGGACCGATAAAGACCGCAAAAAGAAGGCCCTGGGCGTGCTCTCAGACGACGTCCTCAAACAATTGCGTGAACACAACGTCAAATTTAAACTCACGCGCGATGACGAAGGTGCCTTTTGGCAAAACCTCCTAGGCACGTGGGTGCCTTTGCTGCTTGTATTTTTTGTCATCTTTTTCTTATTTCGCCAAATGCAAGCAGGCACCGGCCGTGCCATGAGTTTTGGGAAATCCAAAGCAAAGCTCATGAGCGAAGGCTCGCCCAAAGTCACATTCAAAGATGTGGCAGGAATCGAAGAAGCCAAAAGTGAACTCGAAGAAATTGTGGATTTTCTCAAAGATCCCAAAAAGTTCACACGCCTAGGCGGACGTATTCCCAAGGGCGTCTTGCTCATTGGCCCCCCAGGCACTGGCAAAACCTTGCTTGCACGCGCCATTGCGGGTGAAGCGGCAGTCCCATTTTTTAGCATTTCCGGTTCTGACTTTGTGGA
>SYDY01000117.1 GCA_005801425.1 Bdellovibrionales bacterium
ACCTGCAGCACGGGCTCGTAGCCGGCGCGCGTGAGCAGCGCACACACGCCCACGCTGGACATGTGCACGTTGGCGCCGGAGGCGTCGGTGGCGTTGATGCCATCGCACACGCCGGCGAGCACAACTGCGCGGTCGATCGGGCCGTCAAGGCGATCCGGGCGAGAGCCGATTTTACATGTCACTCGAAGATGATCTCATGCGTATCTTCGGTGGCGATCGCATGAAGCTCTTGATGCAGCGCCTCGGGATGAAAGAGGGCGAGGTCATCGAGCATCCGTGGGTTAATCGCAGCATTGAGAATGCGCAAAAACGTGTTGAAGGCCACAACTTCGACAGTCGTAAGCATTTGCTTGAATACGACGACGTGATGAATGAGCAACGCAAAGCGATTTATGCACTTCGCCGCAAGGTGATTGGTGCGGATGAAGCGACCACCAAGTCGATGCTTTTTGAGCGTTTGGAAGAGGCAGTGGTGCTTTTGGTGGATCGGACATGCCCCGCCAAAACGTCCATGGAATCTTGGCGATTGGATGAACTCGAAACACTGATCCGTGATATTTTTGGTCTTGAGATTGCCGTGTCTGAGATTGCGCATGGATCGCGTGATGAATTTGAAATGACGTTGTTGAAACGCTTGGAAGACGGCCTCGAAGACAAAGAAAAAGCATTTACGGCTGAAGCGATTTACCATGTGAGTCGTATTATTTACCTGCAAACCATCGACAGTATGTGGAAAGAACATCTCCGCGATATCGATTATTTGCGTCAAGCCATTGGCTTGCGTGGTTATGCGCAACAAGATCCAAAACACGAATACAAAAAAGAAGGCTTCAATTTATTTCGTAGCATGATGGGGGCTATCCAAAACAACGTGTTGCAAAAAGTGTATCGTGTGATGATCACCCAAGAAACGGAAGAAGCCTATCAAGCGCGGTTGGAAGCCCGTCGGGCGCTGGAAGAGCGTACCATGCGCTTGAATGCGGCGCCTGCGTCTGAGCCTGCCAAGCCTGTTCAGATGCGCAAAGAACGCTCACAGGGCAATGGTCGTTTTGAACCACCGCAGGCAGTTCCTATGCAACGTACACAACCGAAGGTTGGGCGCAACGATCCATGTCCTTGCGGAAGCGGCATGAAATATAAAAAATGCCATATGCTCACGGATGTGATACAGGCATGACGTGAGTATCCAAGATCCCATCCATGGTCGGATTGATGTGTCGGCGCAAGAATTGGCGTTGATTGAAACATCTGCATTTCAACGATTGCGGTCCATTAAGCAGCTTGGCTTTTCGGATATCGCATTTCCCGGCGCAACCCATACACGTTTTAGCCACAGCTTGGGCGCTATGCAGATGGCCACGCGTATGATCGATGGTATTTTGCCTGCGCTCGATCTTTCTCCTGTGGATGCCCAGCGTATACGTCAAATGGTTCGTTTGGCTGTTTTGTTTCACGATCTCGGGCATTCGCCTTTAAGTCATGTGGGCGAGCGCATGATGCCTCCTGTGCAAAGTCTGCATTTAGAAAAATGGATCGGCAATTCGCCACGTCAAGCGGCTCATGAAGATTATACCGTCAAAATGCTGGTAGATTCTGAATTGACCCAAATGATTGATCTGAATTTTGGGGATGACGGCATTACGGGGGGATTGCTTGCAACATTGGTATTGGGTCATGGATCTCAAAAGAGGGCGGTTCACGAACCGGCCCTACAAGCGGGTGGAATTTCCATTTTGCCTTTGTTGCACCAAATCGTATCTGGCGAGGTGGATGCCGATCGCATGGATTATCTCCGACGCGATTCTTACTACTGTGGTGTGCCATACGGCCAATTTGACGATGATTGGCTTACGCGCAACTTGACTGCTGTTGTTTCTGATGAAGGTTGGACGCTGGCCCTTCGGCATCGTGGGATTTGGGCCTTTGAGAATTTTTTATTGGCCAGATATCACATGTTTTTGTCGGTTTATTTTCATCACGTGGTGGTTGCCTATGATGATCTTCTTGTGCGCTACGTCGAAAGTGCGGGCGATGTGTGGCCCTCTGACATCGATGCATATGTGTTGGAAGACGATTACACGATGACATCCAGACTTCGTTGTTCAAAAAATCCATGGGCACAGCGTTTGGTGGCGCGCAAACCATTTGTGATGCTTCTCGAATCCCACGGGCGTGACGCTGTGGATGAACATGCTGCATGGCTGCAATTGCTTCAAAACGAAGGTGTGGCGTGTTTTGCGAGTCAAAGTCTTGGTGCATTGACCCGATACCAATCCATCGAAGGTGTACCACTACGCGTTGTAGAGCCTGAAATTGGGCGTCAAAGCCGTATTGAGGACTACACGCCTTTGTACCGTCGTTTTGATGAAGCGGCCGATATCAGCCGAATTTATTGCGAACCCGATGTTTTGGATAAGGCGCGTCGATTGTTAAAAATGAATTCGGATCGCCCATAAATCCGCAAAACATGGTTTGAAAAGCGTTTGCTTGAGATAACTTGCGCCATCAGATCCGCCGGTTCCTGGCTTGGTTCCAATGGTTCGTTCGACCATTTTGATATGGCGATAGCGCCACTCTTGAAGCCCTTCATCGAGATCTACCAACTGTTCCGCGACGCCTGCGAAGGACGAATTTTCGCGATAGATGGCGATAAGCGCGGGATGAAGATCGGGGTTGGGGGTTCCTGAATGTTGTGCTTTTTGAATCATGTCATCGGTGATAGGCAATCCTGATTTTTTAAGCATGATGATAAACGCGGAAAAAATGCTCATACGTTCAGCACGTTCGCGCAAAATATCTTGGTCACGTGGTGCGAGCATATCAATTTTATGAGGGAGTGGTGCACCAAACAAACATTCCACTTCACGAAATTGTCGTGATTGAAATCCGCTTGCGTGTTCAAGCCGTGTACGAAATGCGGCAAATGACAGTGGCGTCATTGTTTCCAAAATATCCACTTGGCTTACAAGCGTTTTGAAAATGGCACGCATGCGTTTGAGGGTGTGCATTGCATTGGGGACATGCTGGGCATGGAGATGGGCAACGAGTGCATCGCCTTCATGCAAAACCTGTTTAAACCAAAGCTCGTACACTTGATGGATTTGAATGAAGAGAAGTTCGTCGTGCTCGGCAGGCGCCGTGAGAGGGCGTTGCAGTGCGAGAAGTGCATCCACTTGGAGATAATCGGCATATCGCATCGTCATGGTTTTGTTTCGTAGCATGTCTTGCTAAAGCTGTTCCATGGCTATCGAAGAATCCGAGATCAAATTGGAAGGTCCATTTCGACGCAATGCTGGGCTTTTTGGAGCCTTGGCGTTGATGTTTCTTATATCGCCTCTCATCAGCAGATCTCTTGCCGATTATAGAGCCGTGGTTCTTGCGGTCGATCAGGATCGTATCTTGGTGGCCGAAGTCACGCGCCCAGCCCGATGGGTATCCCAAGGAACGGCCAAGCCAGGGGACATTATCGTTAAAAATGTGGGGACGTGGACCGTGAAAACGGTGCCTCCTACAGGGGGCGATCGTGAATTAAAATCGCTTTTTAATCGTTACACACAAACGTACGAGGGGACGATCACTGAGATCCGTGCGCCCTTGGCACCGGGGAGTGCCCAAGTGGCCGTTGTTAAGCTGGATGGGAATGGACAGGAGATCCACGTTCCTCTCTGGTCTGAAAAATTGGCAGGCGCGGCCCCTGGAAAACGTATTTTAAAACAAAGTGGAAGTTGGGATCCGATCTTGATTGAGATGGGCGCGCAATGATCTGCTGATTTGTTCGATCGAAGTCTTTTGTGCCTTATGTTGAGGTGCTACAAAATCACCCCATGCGGCATCCCATCTTTCTTGTTGGCGCTCTTTTGTTTGCATTGCCTGTTTCGGCTGCACCTGCAAGGGGAGCTATAGAGGCAAGTCGTCCACGGCTTGGCGTAATTGTTGTCATCGACCAGCTTCGTGCTGATGAAATAGAGAAGCACAAAGAGCTGTGGACCGCTGGGTTTAAACGTTTGGTTGCGGAAGGGCGTTGGTATGACAATGCCTATCACTCCCATGGGCGAACCGAAACGGCAGCTGGGCATGCAACGATTGGAACAGGGATGGTGCCGCGTGTTCATGGCGTGGTCGACAAAGATATCTACGATCGTGTTACCAACAAAACAGTCAATCTTTGTCATATAGGAAAAGAGCCATGCAGTCCCCATATTCTCTTGGTGCCTACGGTGGGCGACAGGCTCAAAGAAGTTTCACCCAAGTCGGTGGTGGTTTCTATGTCGGAGAAAGGTCGTGCAGCCGCACTGCTTGGCGGCACGAAAACCGATCTTGTGGCGTGGTTTAACGACGATACGATGGCATTGATGGGGCGGGCTTCGGCGGGATCTAAGCCTGTTCCTGCATGGCTTGAGCAGGCATTTCATAAGACGGTCAACGCATCGACGATCAATGGATCATGGGAACTTCCCAAGCTGCCGAAATCCTATGCATCATGGAAAGACGATTCTCCTGGTGAACGTGGGTGTGGTCATGGATTGGTTTTCCCCCATCAGCTTCCAGGGAATGAGGACCCCAAGGGCCGCTGGAGAGCGTGGTGGTGTACACCGCAATCGGATGAGGCGCTTGAAGCATTGGTTGAGGTGACGATTGATAAAATGCACTTGGGTGTCGACCGTACATCCGATCTATTGCTGGTAAGCTTTGGTGCGGTCGATCAGGTGGGTCATTCATTTGGCCCAAATTCTGTGGAGCGCCTTGCCGTGCTTAAGTCATTGGATGAGACATTGGGGCGATTGCTTCATAAACTTGAAACCGTTACCCACGGTGATGTCGTTCTCATGCTAACCGCCGATCATGGTGTAACACCGACGTTGTATACATTGCATCAGCAGGATAAGCGCGCGGGGCTTGTTGATTTGGGGGACGTACGAAAGTATCTTGAAGAGGGCTTAAATAAAGAATTTGGAGCACGTACCAATTATATCGATGAGATATCCATTCCTTACATATATCTGGACGATGCTTTGGATGCAGAGATGAAACGTAGGGTCGCTTCCGCCACAGCAACATTGTTGCGCGGTTATCCGCATGTGGCCCGTGCATGGGCGGTGGCTTCCATGAAGGGCGACAGTGACGATCAGATAGAACGTTTGATGTATCTGAATAGCAATCCTGAGCGTAGCGGAGATGTTGCGCTTGTTTTGGAACCGAATTTTACACACAAGCGCCCGTATTACGGTGAACTTGGTGCCCAGCATGGTTCGCCTTGGAAGGATGACCGTCAGGTACCAGTTTTGTTTTGGGGTGCGGGTGTGAAACAGGGTCGTGTGAAAGATGAAGTCACTGTGATCGATGCGATTCGTACCATGGCCGATCGCTTGGGGATCCCTCCGGATCCGCGCGGTGGACAACCTTTGGTGCAATAATGAAAGTATGAAAAAATCAGGGGGCTCCTCCTACCAATTTCGTCTGATCGACGTTTTGCGTCCTCACCACGGCCGTGTGCTGGCGGTGACGTGCTATATGTTGGTTGTGCTGATGATGGGTATGGTTGGCTACGTTCATTTAGAAAATTGGTCGTGGTTTGATGCATTGTACATGTCGGTGGTGACCGTTAGCAGTGTGGGCTTTGCAGAAACCCACCCACTGTCCGATGCAGGGCGTGCATTTACCATGTTTTTGCTTGCCACTGGGATGATTGGACTTGGCGCGTGGTGGGCAACGGTCACTGCGTTGATTGTTGAATCGGACTTGCACGGCAGCCTTCGGAGATGGCGTATGGTGAAGAACATGCAAAACATGACATCGCATTTTATTGTGTGTGGTGCAGGGCGCATGGGGCGTGCTGTGGTGGGAGAGCTTGAACGTCAGGGTAGGAAATACATTGTGACCGATGTAGATGCCGATCGTTTGGACGCGCTTGAAGAAAAATATCCCAACGGCACGTTTTATTGTGCGGATGCCACCACAGAAGCGGCGTTGCATGCGATGCACATTGGTACGGCTGTAGGCTTGGCCGCATGTTTGCCAACGGATGCCGACAACCTTCTTCTTTGCCTCACAGCACGCGGGTTACGATCGGATGTGCATGTGGTGGCACGTGCCGAGTGCGAAGAATCGCTGGTGAAACTGCGACGCGCAGGCGCGTCAGAAGCGATCTCGCCCATACTTTCCGGTGCTGTAAGTATGACGGCGTTGTTGGTTGAACATAAACAATGACTCGGCACCCCCACCCGGCGATGCGCCGACCTCCCCCTCGCTGCGCGAAGTGGAGGTCGAAATGTGTCACACGCTGATTCTATGCCGCAATCTGCTGTTTTGCTTTGTGCAGTGACGCTTCAAAAACATCAACGACGGTGTTTAATTCATCATCACGCAATCCTGGATACAAAGGCAATGTGATTGTAGAAGCACAGATACGTTCCGTATTGGGAAGAGGTATTCGCACACAATCATGGCGATTTTTCCATGCAGAAAGCGTGTGCACTGGACGATAATTGACGGCGGCACCGATGCCTTCATTACGCAAGTCCATCACGACAGTATCGCGAAGTTGTGCAGGCACCCATGCGGTTTGCAGATGATAGGCTGAGATGCACCCTGTTGGGATTTTAGGGAAATCTACATCCGCGATACGTTGTAGTTTTGTTTCGTAGAGGTGTGCGAGGCGTTCACGCTCGGCGCGTCGTGTGGCGATATGTTTCATTTGCGGGAGCAATAAAGCCGCTTGCAAATCATTCATGTTGGCTTTTGTACCCACAAATTCCTGATCGTAATGTTTAAATGCACCGCTGTGCCGCCGTGTGGCGTCGCAGCTCATGCCGTGGATCCGCGCAGAACGCAGCCACGCGGCCAAATCATCATGGTTGGTGCTGATTGCACCGCCTTCGCCGCAGGTAAGATTTTTTGTGGCATAAAAACTAAAACATGCAGCATCGCCCAATTGCCCGGGTTTGTACCCGTCGCGTTCTCCCTCGATGCAGTGTGCTGCATCCTCGATCAGTTTAAGTGTGTATCGATCGGCGAGATCTCGCATGGCATGCATGTCGACGAGGGCACCATAAAGATGAACCGGGATAATGGCTTTTGTTTTTTTTGTGATCAGTGACTCGACACTTCGAGCACACAATAAACCTGTATCTGCTTCGCAGTCGGCAAAGACGGGGGTCCCACCGAGCCTGGCCACGGCATTGGCGGTGGCCATAAATGTGAGCGACGGCACAATGACTTCATCGCCCGCTGAAATGCCCAAGCCTTCCACCGCGAGTTCCAATGCGTGGGTGCATGACATCAATCCCAACGCGTGTTTGGTATTTAAAAATTCGGCGAATTCTTTTTCAAATTGGGCCGTGCGTGGGCCTGTCGTAAGAAACAAACTGTTGAGTACTTCACGTACTGCTTCAAATTCCTCGTCGCCCAACTGATGTCGATAGAACTCAATATTGGCCATGTTCTTTTCCTGCCTAGGAGTTGAGCAGGAAAGCAAAGTTCTTGCGAATAACTAGGACTTACTGGGGCTCTTGCTTCCCCATTTATTCACAAAGGGCTGGGCGCGCCCCACTTTTTTATATGCAGTCTCAGCATCGTTAAATAATTCTTTAAGCTCGATGTTGCTTGCGCCCGATTGACGGTACATGCGCTCAGCGATTTCAAGCTGTTGATCAGCTTCTTTCAGAGCGCCTTGCTTGATCCACATGAGGCCCACGCCTTTGTAGACTTCAGGGTATTGGGGTCTCGCAGAGGCGGCTTTTTCATAGAGAGTTTGTGCT
Source organism: Bdellovibrionales bacterium (assembly GCA_005801425.1). Lineage (GTDB taxonomy): Bacteria > Myxococcota > XYA12-FULL-58-9 > XYA12-FULL-58-9 > SYDY01 > SYDY01. Next base: position 7,758 of record SYDY01000117.1, read on the forward strand.
GCTTTGAAATCCCCTTGGATGCGTGCCAGTTCTGCCGATGCGACCAGTGCTTCTGGAAATTCAGCATTCAATTTTAGGGCGGCATCCAATGCACGCTTGGCCTCATCATTTTTTCCGAGGCTCAGCAATGCACGTCCCTGGGCCACCAGCATGGTGGGATCGGTCGATGCACTTGGTTCTGCGCGCATGCGTTCGAGGGCTTTGTCCGCGCGCTTGTGTTTTATTTCGAGGTCGATCAACGCAAGAATGTATTTTTTCGCACCATTGCTTTCTTTGACTGCCGATTCAATGTCATGGAGACCCGGGTCGATCTCGTTTTTTGCAAATCGTGCATCAGCGCGTGCTGCCAGAAGCCGTGCTGTGACGCCGACCGATTTGATGGCGTCATCAATGATTTTGATTGCGTCGTCGGGATGACGGCTTGTAAGGCTCTCAATGGCATGTGCTTCTAAGAGTGCGGCTTTGCCTTGAGGACCTTGAAGTGCATCGCCGAGGGTATCGAGTCGTTTGAGCTCGTTGGTTGCTGAAGCGACTGCTCGACCTGCACGAAGATTGGCTTCTGCGGTTCGTGCACAGCCTTGTACGTAATCACTGGACTCACGACACGAGAGCTCCCAATAGAGTGTCGCGTTTCCTGCGTTGCCTTCAGCATCGTACGCATCGCCAAGTGCACGTGCATAATGGGCCGCTGTGGACGACAGCTCATGGGCTTTGCGTAGATTTTCACGTCCTTCGTGCCATTTGCCTGTGGCAAGCTCAGCAAGTCCCAATGCAAAATACAATTTGCTGGAGACTGCGCCTTTGGCACTGAGTTCCTTGGCGCGTGTGACTACATCGGCGTGGCGTTTATCACCGAAAGCAATCAAAAGTTCGGCGCTGTAACGTGGTGCTTTTTCAGCATCTGCTGAAATGGCACGTGCGAGATGTTCTTTGGCTTTGTTTTCAGCATCGGCAACACCGTGTTCAACCCACATGAGGGCGTAGAGTTCTGCCAAATCGCTGTGGACTTCACCATCACTGGATTTGCGTGCCAATGCTTGCATGAGTATGGCTTCAGCATCGCGCAACGATTTGAGTGCACTGCGTTCAATAAGGGGTGAAGCTTCGGTGATGAATTGCTTTACGGCATGTTCACGATGGGCCCACCAGAGGTAGCCACCGCATAGGCCTGCAAAGATAAGTCCCCCAAGGGCCAGTTGTGTGGCTGCACGCTTGGGACTTTCTAGTTTTGTGGCGTCCCACCCGGAGTCGTCGTGGGTTTCATCATTGGCAGGTGTTTTGGATGGGGTTTTGCGCATGGTATCCCACGCCCTACGGGCAGTTTATTGTCCGACATTGGACTACCATTCGTGATAAATACTGTCAATTGTGGGTGAGTTCTAAGCCGGCAACATACGCATAATCGCCTTGGCCTTGCGCACCAGCGGGGCATCCGCGGCGCTACCGATGGCGATGGCTTGTTCCAAGTCACGGCGCGCCAATTCATTTTGACGGGTAGACACGTAGACCTCAGCACGACCGATAAAGCTCGCGATATCTTGTGGCGAAACTTTGATGGCATAGCTGAACTGTTTGATGGCTTTATCAGGCGCTTTAAGGCGCCAATAGATACTGCCGAGGGCACGATAGTAATAGGGATTGCGTGGATCCATGGCCACCAAACCCTCAAAATAAATTCGTGCACGATCGGCTTTGCCTTGTAAGAAAAGGCGATAGCCTTGGGTTGCGATGGTATAGAGTTCTTTGTCGTTGATCCCTAAAATATCTTTGAGATTGGTTTTGCCTTTGGCCCATTCGCTGGCCAATTGCTGAACACGCGCTTCAAGTTGATTGGCAAGTACGCCTTGTTCATCGGCCACGGGTCTAACCTCTACTTCCTGCCAACCGGGCACTTTGAACGGCCTCGGTCATGCCCACCATTTCCGCCAACTCATCACGCAATCGCACCACACTGCCTACGGAATGCTGAATGCGTTGTTCTAGGGTCGGATCGGCCATTTTTCCCAGAAGATTAAGAATTTCGGTTTTCATTTTTGTACTTGCTGAGCGTGCTTCGACCAATTCGGTGGGTGTTCCTGTGTCGGGCTCTTTGCTTGGATTTTCGGGTTCGCCGACGTCGGATTGTCCACGGCGCATGGCGAGCAATTTGCTCGCAGCTTTCGCCCGAACCGATGTCATCATCGGGTTAAGCGATGAATTTTTGATACTCGGATGCGGTTTACCGCGTGTCGATGCAGCCTCTTCCGAGGTCCACCCCGTCTCGGATATATTCTTAGGGACACCAGGCATCACAAAGAATCGTGAGTTTCCAGGACCCATACTGCTGCTCATGTTTCAGGACTCCCTACATATACCTTAACATCGCATTGCATGCGTCGGTTATCATTTCTTGCCTTTTTTCCCGCCCGCATCCTTGGCTTTCTGTGATTTGGCGAGATCATGAACAAATGTAAGTATTTCAGCAACCGCGGTAAATAGGTCTTCGGGGATTTCATCGCCCAAATCAAGTTTGTGTAAAGCATGGGCCAAAGGCACATTTCGTACCACAGGAACGCCGTATCGTTCGGCATCGGCCAGAATTTTTTCGGCCTGTAGATTGGTGCCTTTGGCCACGACCGTAGGTGCACTGCCGTCGGAATCGTCGTACTTCAATGCGATGGCGATGTGGTCTGGATTTTTTACGACCACATTGGCTGATTTGACTGCCGATCTCGGCGAGTTGATCAGTTCTTGGTGCATTTGTTTTCGGTCGTGTTTGATTTGCGGATCGCCTTCCGACTGTTTGTATTCTTGTTTGATGTCATGTTTCGACATGCGATTGTCTTTCATATATCGGGCACGTTGGTACAAAAAATCTGCAACAGCAATGATGCAAAAAATGGTACCGATTTCGATACAAAAATCCCAGATCACTTTTCCAACGATCCATACCGCTGAAAATAAATCGCTTCGGATGGTGAGTGTGATATCACGGATGACTTCTTTGAATGCCTTGTAAGCGAGCGCTGATGTAAGAATGAACTTGGCAATGGTTTTTAACAGCTCAATCACTTTCTTCATATTGAAGTAGTTTTTGAGGCCGTTAATAGGATTGATCTTGTTAAGATCAGGGGTGATGGGCTTCATGGTAAACAAGAAACCGATTTGCGCAACGTTGAGAACAATGGCGAGAACAAAATCGACGACAAGCACAAAGATCGTTGTTTTAAACATGCACAAGAGAGCAAGATCCAGAAACAAGACAACCACACTGGGGGGGCGATCTCTGAAGGTTGTGGAGAGATCCACTGCGAGATAAAAAAACTTCAGCAGCTCTTGGCACATGTAGGGCATGGTTCCGGCGAGCACCACGAAGACACCGAGAAATTTCCCCGCGCTGGTGACATCCTGGCTTTTGGGAACATTGCCATCTTCGCGCAGTTTGCGCAGGCGTTCGGGGGTTGGTTCTTCGGTTTTTTCTCCGCTTCCACCGTCACCCATTCCTTAGTGCCCCCCAGCAATAGGCGCCAGTAATTTAATACCATGGGTAAGCATGGTGAGCTCCCATTCAATAAATTCTTTCGAACGTGACACAAAAACGTCCATGACGAGCATTACCATAAGGAGACCGCCTATGGCCTTTACGGGCATGGCCATGAAGTAGGCATTGAGCTGGGGTGCAACGCGATTGAGCATGCCAAAAACAACGTCGGTAATGAACGTCGCAGCCCCAGCGGGAAGTGAAAGCAGCAAAGACATGACCAACATTTCATTGGTGAGTTTGGTGAGGTGATCAGGAAGACTGCCTGAGGCGACATAAGTGGAAATCCCTCCATCGACAGGAATTAAGAAAAATGAATTGGCATAGGCTTCAAAAAAAATATGATGTCCACCAAGTGCCATAAAAAAGACGAGCATCAATTGTTCATACATGTTGCCCGTAATGGTGACGCGGTGTTGGGCATGAGGTTCCATGACTTCAGCCATGGCGGTACCACGAAATGTGTCGATGAGGCGGCCCGCGACTTCCATGACAAAAAATACCATTTGATTGATGTAGCCGATGACAAGTCCGACAAAGACCTCTTTCATCATCAGTACAATGATTGGGATCATGCCTACGGGCAATGCGGTGATCGACCCTCGGGCGAGTGGCCACATGAGTATGGCAAACATGCCGCCGATGCCCATTTTTAAAACGCCGGGTGCTGTTTTGCCGCCGAGAAATGGCGTCATGAAGACGACGACCATGGTTCGCAGCAGAATCAGCGTAAAAATGATCATTTCCCGGCTTACATCGGTATTGATCCCAAGTTCTCGTAACATGGAGTCCATGGATGCACTCCGTATCTAAAAGAGAACCTTGGGAAAGCCCTCAAAGCATAACAACGTAAAACGGAGCATGACGCCACCGAGTGTTGGGCCGGTGGCCGCCAGGATCCCAAAAATAATCAGCATTTTTGGCACAAAGGTGAGTGTTTGTTCTTGGATCTGCGTCACGGCTTGAAACAAAGAAATAATAAGCCCTGCGATCATGCTTAATAGAATGGGAGGACCACAAATAATGACCGTGACGAGAAGTGCTTCGTTCGTCAGGCGAATAATAAACTCAATGGCTTTTTCATCCATGGTCGATCCTCGGATTAACTGTATCCCAATACGATGCCACGGGTGATCAGATACCAGCCGTCGGCGATCACAAACAACAATATCTTAAAGGGCAACGAGATGGTGGTTGGCGAAAGCATCTGCATACCCAGCGCCATCAGAATATTAGAGACGACCATGTCGATGACCAAAAATGGGACAAAGAGAATAAAGCCGATTTGAAACGACTCTTTGAGTTCTGTGATCACAAATGCCGGAACAATAATGCTCCAATCGCTGTCGGTGAGATCGGCTCTGTCGCGGGGTTGACGCATGCGCCATGCCAAACGGTAAAACATATCGCGTTCGCGATTGTGGGTGTGCTTGATCAAAAATTCTCTAAGTGGCACTTGGGCAATTTTACCCATATCAGCCATTTGTTGTGCGTTCATCGATTCAAGATTGACCGTACTAAACGGTCGATTGAGCATATCTTCTTTCACGCGGTGGTATGTATCGAGGCCAACGGGCATCATGATATACACAGTGAGGATCATGGCCAGGCCTGTGATTACCTGGGTGGGGGGGATCTGTTGCGTACCAACACCTTGGCGAACAATGGACAATACCACCGCCAATTTTACAAATGACGTGACCATGATCACCACGAATGGCGCAAGCGACATCGCGGCAAGGGCCAGCATCATCATCAGCGGACGATTGGTCACGCTTTCTTGGCCGACCCCAGCTGCGTGAGCGAGGCTAGGCATCATGATGACGGTGATGACGGCCCATAGAATCGCCATCGCTTTGTTTCTTACGCCCTTGGATGTTGTTGCCACTGTGCTCACTCGACTTCTGAAGTGGGATCGGGTTGCTTGCCCAGCCGGGAAATTAGATTCACACCTTTTTCGCCCGTGGCAACGAGAAAACGACCTTCCCCTGCAACATCAATGATAACTGCCGAATTTTTTCCGTCCAATTGCGCGCGTTCCACAACCCACAAGACACGTCCATTGCGTTGATTGGAGAGTCGCAACATACGTGGAAGGGCCACTTTGCTTAGAAGGTAAATGAGACCCACAACCAGGCCAAGTGAAAGAAAAACCCGCAGTAATTCGGCGCCCAACTGTCCTGAAACACTGGGCTCCGATATTTGTGTCGGGGGTTGATAGGGCAGCAAAGGAGGCATCTCAAGAGGTGCGGGTGTTGCCAACCACATGGCGGTACTGAGGACGATGGCATGTAGCATCAGTTTGACGATCCAACCACTTCGAGCAAGCGAACACCAAGTTCGCCATCAATTTCGACCAATTCGGCTCGGGCAAATACTTTGCCATCGACGACGAGCGATACAGGATCGCTGGGAGTTCGTGGAAGGCGCATGATTTCGCCTTCACGAATGCGGATGATTTGGGATGTGGTGAGAGGCAATCGCGTGAGTTCAATCACCACGGTGGTGTTGAGGTCTTGCAAGAGCGTTTCCGTTTTTTCGAGATTGTCGCCTTGGGGGGCAGGAATGTCCTCATCGGGTTCGGCGACCTTTGCTTGATGAGAAATGACCGGAGAGGGTGCTGCAACGCTGGCCACAGGTTCTGGCATGGCGGTGCTGATGCTTGCGTCGTCCAAAGGGCCAATGCTTGAGTTGCTGAAGTCGCTGGCCTCCGAGACCTCGGAAGGTTCGCTGGCAAACGATCCTATTTCGGAATCTTCCATCACCATAGAGTCTTCGGGATCGGATTTTTTTGGGCTCATGGAGTGTTCCTTATGCGGGTTTTTGTGGGACGATATCAAGAATACGAAGCCGTGTATGATCTTCTTTGTTCACAAGTTGGCCACGGATAAGGCCACCCAAGCCTTCTCCTATTTGCATGCGAACAACACCGCCGAAATTTTCATTGTCTTTGGTGAGCTCATGGTTGTCGAGAATAATAATATCACCCGCTTCCAATTGATTGAGATCGCTTTGGGAAAGCTGAATACGCGCCGCTTCAACGCGTGCTGTCACCGTTTTATCACCCAATGACGACAACCGCCTACGCATCAACGCCCATTCCTGGGGAGTTGTCTGGGCATCTTCGGTCACACAAAACGAAGTGCCTACGAGCGCTGGAGGGAGTAACAATCGTATATAGCCCATACTTTCGCCAATATTGATGCGGAAATTGGCGGTTTGTACGTCACCCGAGGTTGGGAGGTCCTTTTGAATATCTGCAAGGGTAGCGCCAAAACCATCAAGGGTGATGGCCAGTTCGCGGCCACTTTGGAAGCCTTTGTGCAGGGTATGCAACGTTTTCAAAATCAAAAACGAGATCACCCCTTCTTCAATATCGGTCAAAGCACGATGAAATCGACTGCGTGTTCCATCGCCACCCAGAAGGCGGTCGACACAGATGGCGGCGGTGTCACCGTCTATTTGTGCGATCAGTGTGCCCGCATTCGGTCCTACACCGAGTTGCACCAAGCAGCTTAGTTTGGGAAGAATATTTTCAAGGTCCGATGCGGCAACTGCGCAAATCTCCGGCCGGGAGATTGAGCAGGGTATTTTGAGGGCCTCGCTGAGTACTTTTCCCAAGTCATCGAGAAAGGTTGCTTTGAAAGGCTCGCTCGATATGTATCTGCAAATATTGCGCTGCAGGCTGATCTGCGACTTGGTAAATTTGCGTAGGCCTTCAAAACGGTATTGCCTCACCAAAACAAACCTGCCTGCATGGATGAATGGACATCTAAAGCCTAACATTGGTCGATCTGGGTTCGCAAGCTGCGCGCAGCGCTTAAAAGGGACGGTATATGGCAAAAACAAAACAGTCGCTTATAAATGCCAAACATCTATTGGCGCTCGCGTTTGCCATTTTGGTAAGCGGGCTTATTTTACGCTATGACGCACAGCTTCGCGAGATGGCTGGACTCAGCTATTTGGGTGTCTTTCTTTTTATGTTTTTTGGAAATGCGACGCTCTTTCTTCCAACACCAGGACTTTTTCTTGTTTATATTTTGGGAGGTCAACTGAATCCACTGGCTCTAGGGCTTTGCGCAGGATTGGGTGGCGTGTTGGGAGAGCTCGTTGGCTACGCTCTCGGCTACGCAAGCAGTGGCTATGTTACGACAAGAGCCACTTATCAACGAATTAGTGATTATATTGAAAAATATGACATGCTCGCAATCGCTGTTGTTGCTTTCATACCCAACCCATTCTTCGACATCGCAGGTATCGCAAGTGGTGCGCTCAAGATCCCCTGGCAGCGCTTCACCATAGCCGCGTTCCTGGGACTTACGGCAAAAACAATCCTGATTGCTTTCGCAGGTGCCTATTCGCTCGAATGGATAAAAAATATTTTTCCATAGGGCGTGTCACGTGACACCTGTGGGCGTTAAGCAGGCACTTGCTTAGAAATACCAAGAAATATTCTTTTTCTTCTGTCGTATTCTATAGGATCGGCTTCATCCGCAAATCGCCTGAAGATGGCCTCAATCCCTTCTAGTTTGGTGCCTGCACCCCCTGTGCTGTGGACTTGGATTTCACGATGGCCACCCGCTTGAATGATTTCCCACATGAGATCGCGCTGTTCGTGCGTAAGTGGTCTATCGTGAGGCGGAAGTGTGCCAAATTTGCAGTAGTGGAGATACAAGAAATCGACTTCTGCGTTTTCAAAACTTGTTCGATCTTTGCCGCTCTTGCAATTGATGCATGTGGGATTGTCCATCAAGGCGGAAAGCAGCGCAATACGGCTGACGAGTTTGTAGGGATCATCACCTGCTTTTTGGTATGAGCCACCACCGCCTCCCCATATGGTTTCTATGTCGCGCCAAAGTGCGCCGGCAAGTTCTCGTTGTTCAATGCTTAGATCTGCTCTCTCTGCGAAGATCCTTCTGCGTTGATCCAGCACACGCATTGCTTGCGTATTTTGCTCCAGGGTGTGGCCAAAAATACCCGACGCTTTCCCAACACTGGCTTTGAGCTTTGCGCTTAAGCCCTCGTCACCGACAGCCCCGACGTTCACACCCAAATTAAAGTCGCAGATCTGAGGGGTGACGTGCACCTTCAAAATTCCACCGGGACCTGGAATTTCCAAGTGGAGAGGTCGGCCAGACAATGCCAACAAGGCTTCGTGTTGCAAGTCGACCATGGCGCGTTCATTGGCTTCATCACCACTCACGTAGGGTCGGACGCCGTCTGGGGAGAGAAGACCGATCGAAGTCATATTGATCTCTACATGACTGCCTCGAAGTACTTGTTCCATGAGATTCCGATTGCTCAGCAAAGCCGCTGTGACCAGCTCTTTGGCGCGTAGCAATGCGATGTGTTTGCGAAGAACCTCAACAATGGTGTCAGCCTTGCGTTTGATTCCAGTCGTGGTTGAAATGTTCGCTGGCGCTATACCCTCTGCCCCCGGGATATGCGCTGCTTTGGCATCGTCAATGTACTGTTTTAGCAGCCCCTTATCCATCTGTTCCACGGACTCGGCATTGATACCAAAAGGTGCGAGTGTGCCGTGGCGGAGAAGGTTAATGCCGGCGACTCCAGGTCTGCTACCGATCCCTGATGGGGGTGGTGCACATGTGGACAGCCAGAGATTGGGAAGCGGCCCTTCGGCAGCAAAGGCGGTGCGGCCTTGCTCGTCAATATAGCCGGGCAGTCGATGTCCTGAATCTGAGCGCATGGCACACGCTGGAATTTGGCTGAGCACGATGCTTGTGAGTTCAGGATGCTGAGGTCCGCTGAGTTGTATGGGATGCGCGATGGGCCTCCACGGAACCTGCGTCGAAAGCCAGGCTTGGTGGACTTTGTCAGCGGCTTCGCCCCAATGTTTCGCGTCGTGTTTCGTTGCTGCGGGATCTACAGATGCCTCGCAGGCGGCGAGCGCCAAGGCCATGAGTTGATGTTCGGCGTGCAAGGTCGTTTGCTGTCCCAGAAGAGAACACACTGACAGTGGGGAGGAGCATGATTTCATGAGGGAGTGGAGGTCTTCATTGTCCTTTCTCTCTCCTACTTGGGTTTCTATGGGCTCTTTAGGTTTAAGCAGGTTTTTTGTGGCCCAACCCGTCGGATCCGCAAGCACTGCCTGGCGTGCTCTCAATGCTGCCAAGATCTTAAGACCGTCTTTTGTCGCTAATCTTGGCGTGGATTCAATGTGACGGATCATGCTTTCCACATAGCCCCTGCGAAAAGTGGCTAAATTTTGTGGTGTGGTGGGGTCGGTTAGTTCTGCTGCCGCGCGTTGCTTAAATAGTTCTTTTGACCCAGGTGGTGGTAGCTCTGGTGGTCCTTTGCTGGTTGCTGTTGGGGCCGAACGTGCGCCATCAGGTGTCGCCTTAGGTACTCGCAATGTCTGTGGGCTGGGAGCACTGCGTGACGCTGGTAGCTTGGAGGAAGGCTGCTCAAAGATGGCAGCTGCTGGCTCTGCATCTACAATAATGACGGGGACTGACTGATTAGACGGAGGAGGAGGAGCTGCTCTTGCGGGGACAAATTGTGATTTATCAGGCGGTTTCGCAGCCATAGCTCCTCCAGGGCGAGGCCTTCCTCGCACCCTTAAGTCTACCGCGGCATCTGCCTTTTTCCCGTTTTATTTCACCGTAAGTTCGGTAAGCCGTATTCCCGCATTTTCGAGGGCGCGACCCAAGTCGCCACGGGTGCCGAGGCTGCCGAGAAGATTTTTAATGTTGCTGTCCTTGGTGGTGAATTCAAGACTGATAGCGTCCTTGCCTTGGCGCGTGATGCGCATACGTGTGCCGCTTAATACGCCATCGTTGAGCCCAATTTCGACCATGGCTTTGCCCATTTCATCCACACCGGCGTGCATGAATTTGGCAATTTCGCGGACGAGTTGCCCCACCACTTCGGGTGTTGCGGTGGTACCCCCTGCGGCACTTGCTTCCGATGTGGCTTGCGCGCCTTGGATGCCTTGCGCCTGCTGTTGTTGCCCATCACCGCTGCTCTGTCCGCCACCTCCGCCTTTTGACTCTTTTTCGGGATTGCCGCCACCAAAGCCATCGCCTTGAATATTTTGATTCATGCCCTGCTTTTTCTCTTCGGGCTGGGCCATGAGCCGGTCTTGCATCTCGTCGTATTTGCGATCCACTTCTTTTTGATGGGTTTCGCCGGTTTCGTAGGACTCCGTGCGTGCTTTGTCTTCGTGTTTGATGCTCTCTTGGGATTTGGTGGCGTTGTCTTTCTCGGACAATTTTTGCGAGAGCGCGTTTTTCAGATTGTTGGCCTGTCCAGAATTTTGCAAAAGTTTAGAAAAGGCGCCCTGGTTTTCTGCGGATTGTTTGGTGCTTTGTGCTAGGCCTTGTTGCTTGGCATCGGTGGTGCGCTGATTTTGTGCCTGCAATTGCGTACGAAACGTTTCGCGTTGTTTTTCGTCGAGCTTCTTTTTTTCTTTGGCTTCTTCTTGCTTGCGCAGTTCTACGCGATTGTCGACGCCGTCCACCATATTAAAACTCCAAACGATACTTCCCGCTTAACTTAGTCAATTCCCTGGCCATGTGGCTGTTTTTATTCGTGGTTTTCTTTCTTTGCATTGATTATTTTGCCAAGATAAATGCCCTGCGCGGTGTCCTCAAGGGCATCTTCTTGTTTGGTGAGAAGCTCTTTGGCCGTCTTTTTCTGCCATTTATCTTTGTGTTTTTCCAGGGTTTTTAAGTCACGGTTGGCAACGAGGAGATCGGCCCTGGCGCCTTCTACGTCCTGCCGCTTGCGGCGTACGACGCGTTTTTGGGCTTTGATATCATCGCGCTTCTTCTCTTCCATTTCCTTGAGTCGTTCGATGTATTTGTCGGCGGCGATGGCTTCTTGGGCGCTCATCTCACCTTTCATGACTTTTTCGGAGAATTCCTTACGTTTCTCTTCACGATTGCCGATCATGCGCTCAAGCTCTTTTTCAAGCTTTTTTTGTTCGTCTTCGGCCTCTTTGAGGGCTGTGAGGCATTCACCAAGATATCGCTTTGCGGCTTCCTCTTTGTACTCGCGTACACTGAGCAATGCTTTGAGGCGGTAGTCTGCCATGGGTTAGGCGCTTTCAACCTGCCGGAAAAAGTTCGAGCAATTTTTTGATGGTGCCATCAAAGTCATCGTTTTCTTCCATGCCTTGCTTGAGAAAAGTCTCGACGGCTTCAATTTTGTCGATGGCGAAGTCGGTTCGGGGATCTGTGCCGTACTGATAAGCACCAAGCAAAATCAAATCGCGTTGCTTTTCATAGGTGGCCAACACTTCTCGCAGTTTTCCTGCAGCGGTTTTGTGCTCTTTGGCTGCAATACCGCTCATCACACGTGAGAGTGAAGGCAAGACATCGATGGCAGGCCAGTGATTGCGTGAACCGAGTTCACGGTTAAGGATAATGTGACCATCCAAGATACCACGCACTTCATCGGCGATGGGTTCGTCCATATCGCTGGCTTGGACAAGGACGGTGTAAAGTGCAGTGATGGATCCAGTGGCATTGTTGCCTGTACGTTCCATCAAACGTGGGATCTGGGCAAACACGCTCGGAGGATAGCCTTGGCGTGCGGGCGGCTCACCAATGGCGAGACCGATTTCACGTTGGGCACGGGCAAAACGTGTGGAGCTATCCATCATGAACAGCACTTTTTTGCCTTGGTCACGAAACCATTCGGCAATGGCTGTAGAGACAAACGCTGATTTTAATCGCACGAGTGATGGCGAATTGGATGTGGCCACAATGACCACCGATTTTTTTAAACCTTCTTCGCCCAGGGATTCTTCGATGAAGTCACGTACTTCGCGTCCACGTTCACCGATCAGCGAAACAACAACGACTTCCGCTTCGCAATTGCGAGCGATTTGGCCCATGAGCGTGGACTTACCGACGCCAGAGCCTGCGAACAAACCGATGCGCTGTCCAAGTCCGATGGTAAGCAGGCCATCGATGGCGCGAACACCCATGGCAATGTGCTCGGTAATGCGTTTGCGCTCCATGGGATCGGGACATTCGCGTTCAATGGCCCATTCTTCCAGGCCATCGACTTCGTTCAAGGGTGTTTTTTTGTCGATGGGTTGCCCAAGTCCATTCAGAATGCGCCCCAGGAGCCCATAGCCGCATTTGATGGAAAGAAGCTTCCCTGTGCCAATCACTTCCGATTCGGGGCCAATGCCCTGTGCTTCACCAAGCGGCATCAGCATGACATTTTCGTCGCGAAAGCCGACCACTTCGCAAATGATCCGTTTGCCGTTGGTATTGTCCAGATAACACATCTCGCCGATGCTCACGCCTGGGATCACCGCGTGGATCACCAGCCCTGCGACCTCTTTGACCCGACCTCGAACATGCACGGTTTCCGTTTGTTCAACGGCTGCCAGAAGTGCACTTAGATCGATAACATCACTGTCTGTCTCGGTGCTCGACATTCAACCGCCTATTTTTCGATTATACCTCGAAATGGTATTTATTGTAGGGGCGGTTCGCGAACCGCCCTTGCCAACCCCGCGATGTCTTACTTTTGCGCCAATAGTACCTTTTCAAAAATGGCCAACTGGGTTTCAAGCTGGGCATCGATTTTTCCGGCATCGGTTTCAATGATCACGCCGTGCTCCGACACGCCCTCATCTTCACGAATGGTAATGTCTTTGCAGTGGCTCAACACTTCGAGAAGTGTGGCCTTGGACCCGCGTACACGCTCAAGATCGGCAGGATGCACTTTAAGGAGCACCTCTTGGCGATTGCGTGCTTTTTCCATAAGTGCTTGTTTGATCAATGAAATCACTTGATCAGGATGTGTCTTAAGTTCTTCGCCCAAGATCTTGCGTGCAATCGTAATGGCGATGCTTTTAAGTTGCGGTACAAGCTGGGCTTCCAGTTGTTTTGCTTGATTTTCCGATTGCGCAATGGCTTCGGTCCACTTGGCTGCGGCAGCTGCCTTGCCTTCTTCAAAGCCTTCGGCATGGGCATTTTCTTTACGTTTCTCGATGTCGGCCGTGGCGTTATCAGCTATTTGTTTCGCCTGCTCTTTGGCTTCTTTGATAATTTCGTCTTTTTCAAGAAGGGTGCGTTCACGGATCCGCACCGAATCGGCGCGTGCTTCGTTGGTGCTGCGGCTGATGACGCGGCTTGCGCTCACGGGTTCGTAGTCGCTTGCGACAGCAACAGCCTTATGGGCACCGGTGTCGTTTTTCTTAATAAGTTTCGCCATGTCTTATGATTGTGCCATGTTGCGTTGCCCCTCACCAGATAGAAAGGTAGCGGCGTAGCTTGCTGCGCCATGTGTCATTCGGGCATGACAAGTTCATTGGCAGATTCTGCGTGGTGAAATGTAACCGGCATTTGGGCATAACGAGGGCTTAGGGTCTGACGCATGGCCAAGCGACGAATGCGGATTAAAATACTGTCCTGCAATCGTTTTAGACCCTCTTCCTGGCGTTGTGCCAATTCACGGGCCCGCTCAATGTATTGGCGAAGATCGAGCCCAAGAGGTCGCTGCAACCGTTGACTCATCGCTGCAGAAAACTCGGGTGATTCAAGCAGCAGGGCATTGGCAAGCCGCCAAAGGCCAGCGCGCACAAAAAGTTCTTCGGTGTCCGTAAAATTGGCCACCACCTTCGATAAAAAAGATTCGGCGATTTTACGATCAGGTGCGTCAACGCCAGAGGCGGTACGTACGGCGTCCACAAGTTCTTCGGCTCTTGGGCGTGGCAGTCTGCGGCAAAGTTCTGCCAAGGCCATTTTTCCTATGGCAGCAAAGGACTGTCCGAGTTCCAATAAACCCAGATCGCGCAGTACAACACCGAGATCAGCCTTTGGCATATGCACGATACTTTGAAACGTGAGTTTCGACTCGTTTTCAGCGGGCATAGGTGCCAAGCGTTTTTCAAACAATTGACGCACCAAGTGTTTGGTTGGCGCAGGAATGGCCGCGACTGCTTTGTGCTCGGGTAAACCTTTGCGAATGGTTTCGGGCAACAATCCTAAGAGATCACGGGTGGTCTCGCGCGGCATGCTTGAAAGCACGACGGCGACAACGGTAGGACTTTCGCCCTTGAGGGCATGGAGGATCCAGCTTGGGTCGGCTTTGTGAACATTGTGCAGTCCATCGGTTTCTATGGCCGTTTGCATTTGACGCACCATAAAAAGAACGCGTTTGTCTGCGGGGATAGCTTTGAGTGCTTGGGCTTTGGCGGTGATGCGTTCACGCATGTTTGGATGGAGATATGCAAAGACTTCGGATGCACCGCTTCCGCCCACGGTCAACGCGGTGAGAAGTAACATGGATTCCCTGTCGTCCAGGGGTTGAAAAAACGGATGCATTGTACTGCTTTACGCCTATTCTTTGCTGCAACTTGTCAAGAACTGGTGCTTGAGGATTCGCCTTCTTGTTTTGTTTTTGCTTTTTGTATCTCGGCTTGAAGTCGTTCGAGTTGTGTACGGATCCGTTGTGCGCGCAGATTGGATAGCACAACCCCGACTGCCGCGATCACAAAGAATACACTGACAACGATCAATATTGCGATGACCTTCTTTTGTGATGCTGCAGTGACAAGCGCATTGGCGCCTTCATTGATTGCGCTGCGTTTGGCCGATGCGCGGCTTGGGATCATCACGACATACACGCGATCCGCTGTGAGTTTTTCAACACCGCCGGCAACAATGGTTTGCACCTGGCTTTCGCTCAAGGGTTTGGATTCTTGCAAATGGGTGATGGTCACACTGGCCGTGGTGGGCGTGCGTTGATCTTCGGCGGTTTGCAACGCGTTTTCGTCGGGGACGACAATTTGTACTTGGACATCAAGAATGCCATCAAATATTTTGAGCTGTCGTTCAATTTCGCCTTCAAGCGCGGCGAGCTGTTTGGCTTTCTCTTCGGTACTGGTTGGGATGAGGCCAGTTTCCGCATAGACTTCTTTGTAACCACGATCGAGTCTGCGTGGCAGATCGTAGTAGTTGAGAAGCCTAATGGCTTCCAGCTTGTCAGCGGGCTTCACAAGCACCGTAAATGTGACAATACGACCTTCGATTTCATGTTTCTGTGCATTGATTTCGTGATCGGCAAGCAATTCGATGATCCTATTGGCTTCTTTTTGCTCCAAGCCGTAGGCAAGAGGATCAAGACCACACCCAATGAACATCATGGAGAGAACAAGCAAAAAACCATTGTGTGAACGCACGGAGCACCCCCCTTATTCGGGCGTCGAGAACTTTAATCCATTTTACATGGGTTTGATTATTATTGTAGGGGCGATTCGTGAATCGCCCTTCAAGAATTGCACAAACATCGCACGGGCGGTTTGCGAACCGCCCCTACAGATTATTATCTGACGAAGGGATAGATTTTTAAACCTGGGTATTGAGTGTTTGCTTAACGCCGCTCGTCGCTTTTTCGATCACTTTACCGGCGAGTTCGAGTTCTTGTGTAAAGCGGAACATACTTGCCTGCATCACCAGCAACTCAGGGGGACTGAACTGGCGGCCTGACATTGCCATATTCATGATCTCACCCATTTTGTCTTGGCCTTGGATCAGGCCATCGAGCATTTTGACCATACGGGTTTCGGTGGTCTTTTTGGTTTGGCCCACTTCGGTGAGGCCTTGTGCACGGCGTACTTGTGCCTGCAGCAAGACGTTGCTTGCTTGTTGGGCTGCGGCCACCTGATGGGTCATCGCGGTGGCGGAAGTCGCTCCGGCTGCCTGTGGGGCTTGTGTTTGTTGGGCTTGTCCCATCGACTGCTGGAAGGAAGCGCCCTTGGGCCCTTGGCCTTCTTGACCAGGCGCTTGCTGGCCCTTGTTCATTTCTTTAAGTAAATCTTGGGCAGCTTGCCCGATGCCGCCGCCAGCTCCACCTGCCACACCACCACTGGCCATTCGTTTCTCTCCGTGGGAATTGAAACCAAGTCCCGGATAACATTCCCAGATGGGACTCTTTTCGGTTTAAAATAAATGGTGATTATTATGTAGGCGTATTTAAATGTAGGTTATTCGCCTAGACTATCCGCCAAGATCCTGTGGAGTTTTTCAATCACACGGCCATGAAGCCGACTTGTCCAGCTTTTGGAGAGACCGAGCTGTTCGCCGACCTCTTGTAAGCTTAATTCCCGGTAATAATACAATTCGAGAAGTTTACGCTCCTGATCGGGAAGTCGTGTAATGGTTTGGCGTACCAGGGCCCTCGCTTGTTCAAGGCCAAGTGCTTCGTCGGGCAAAGGTGTTTTGTCGTCGGAGATTTGCAGGCCTTCGGTGCCATCAATGGTGGTGATGTATACCGCAGCAAGTCCCTGCACCGTATTGGCCAATTCGTGGATGGCGCTTTCAAAGGCGCTATCGGCATGGGGTGCATTGCCGTCATTTTGTTGGGCTGTGGCCACTTCGGCAAGGTACTCGTTGGCACGTTCTTCAAAGCGCGCTTTGGCATATTCGCTGCGGCTCATCCAACCCATGCCGCGCAGGCCATCGTAAATAGCGCCACGGATGCGATAATACGCAAAGGTCATAAAATTGGCGCCAAAGCTTTCGTCATAGCGCTCGGCAGCTTCAAGCAGGCCGATCATGCCGTACTCAACGAGATCTTCAAAATCGATCTCTCTGGCCACTGTCTTTTTGATCTTGCCTGCGATGGAACGCACGTAAGGTAAGTATTGCTCAGCAAGCGCGCGACGATCCGACAAGTCGGTCGTCGGTACTTTTTTTGTCGCTTTTCTTTTTGCGTCACTCATAGCTTGCTGCCTATCGACATAAGGATCGAGATCAAGCATCTCGACCCAATTTTGAAGCGCCATCGCTTACTTCTTCGATCAGTTCTCCAAACACAGGCGAGTCGCTGAGTGCGTCGCCTATGGCATCACACAATTTACCGATTTCGGCTTCAGACATAGTGCCCAGCAGTTTTTTGAAGCGTTTCCTGTTTAATATCGCGCGTGCATACCGACTTGCTCGCTCGTTACGCTCAAGACCTGGATTTTGGCTTATGATGCCTGCAAAAATTCGTGCCAATTCGGCGTAGTCTGCATTGGCAAACTGAAGCCGCGGTGCAGCAGTATGCAGTTGCTGGGCCAAGGTATTGATCGCAGGCGAACGACTTTGCGCTGCAGCTCCTGTGGTAAAGCTGTCACTGCGTGGTTCGGTGCGCGGTTTGCCAACTTCAGTCCCAGGAGACGTGGCATTCTCGGAGGGGGTAACAGGCCCCTTCGGTGGGGTAGCTCCGATTTTACTCAACGCAACCTCCCGGTCTAATGGCCGATTTTAATCTCTCACTGTCGCTTGATGAATGTCAACCGAATACACCTGTAGCGGCACAGCTTGCTGTGCCGTATTCAATTTAGCCGAACACGCCTAGGGTACGTGTTTCAAGCAGCATTCGTGCGAACTCTGCGGCGGGACCGTCGTTGTCCAACGCGATGGCGAGATCGAGTTGTTCTTCGGCTTGTTCGAATTCACGAAGAAACATCAAAATTTCACCAACACCCGCATGGGCTGCTGCCGAGTCGGGTTCGATGTCACATGCTTTTTGATGGGCTTTAAGCGCTTCTGGAAGTCTGCCAAATGAAAAGTGCAAATGGCCGAGTCCCATATGGGGAACACTGCTATGAGGCACAAGGGCTGCGACACCCTCAAAGACTTCCTGCGCCTCGGTCGGTTTGTTCATTTCCATGTAAAGGTAGCCTGATTCCATCAACAATGTGACGAGGCTGCGTTTTACAGGGACCAGACCTTTGATCATGTATTCTTCTGTTGTCATGTACTCATCCTGTGATGGATCCATGATCAGTATACACGAAAATGGGGGCGGTTCGTGAACCGCTCCCAAGAAGTTCAAAGATTATTTCATGTTACCGATGGCATTTTTGGCAGTGTCATGGCGTACTTTGAGAATATTGGACATTGCAGAGAACTCACGGTTCGACTTTTGCGCGTCTTCTTGCAACTGAAGAAACTTCAAGTTGAACATCTGGCTCTGGGTTTGGCTCGCTTGGATGGCCGCAAACATGCTGCCAGGATCATTGCCCGTGACACCCGTCCCGCCGCCAACGCCACCACCAACACCGCCAGCACCCCCGACGAGGCCGCCCAATCCTGCGCTTGATGTTCCGCCCGCAACACCGCCGACGCCTGCGGCCGATTGGCCACCGCCCATACGTGCCTGCGTGTTGGCAAGTTGGCCTACTGCCGAGGTAATGATGCTACCGCCAGGGATGAACTGGCTGACAACACTCGACGCCTGTCCAAGGGCATTGGCGAAACCGCCGGACTGCATGCTTCCTTTTGCGGCCGTTTGTGTCGCTGAGAGTTGCGTGCTCAGTCTTACCCCAGAATTATTGGCGCTGTTTGTTCCAGACATACCGTGTGTCTCCTTCTGATGAACTCGGCACGGTTGCGGCCGCCATCGCAATTACTTTCTCGTTGGAGGGGGTTTGCGGTTGAAAAAAAACGAGGGTGATTTTATGGGATTATTTTATGTGTCATTTTCCTGCTTGGGCTTCTTTTAGTATGTCGTCGCGTGTCTGATAAAGGTAAGCAAGAAGCTCCATTGTGCGCTCCACTGCGATAATGGCCTTGTCCGCCTCCGATTTACCCCGATTGTTGCTGGCCTGATCCCCAAGGGCTTCGATCTGATCGATGAGTTCGGCAAGTTGGGCTTTGATCGCATCATGGGACATGGTGTCCAGTGTCTGTTCAATAGATTCAAAACCCACGGATGATGACTCTTCTTTTTTGCTTTTGGCATCGTGCTGCGCAGGGGATGCGGCCTTTTTTTCTGTTCCACCTTTTTTGATGGGTTTTTGTAGGTCGCTTGCTTTAAAAGTTTGGAGGTCTTTGTTTGACATTTCGTGTCCGTCCTCGTCGATGCAGTGACTTTGGAAATGATACCATCATTGCATAAAAATGAATATATATCATCAGGCAGGATGCCCGGAAAACATCGCTAAATCCCCTACATGTCGCCCCAAAAGCCATGCGCCGACGTCCATCTCTCGTTTGCCTTCAGGCTTGATGCGGCTGATCCGCAAGCATCCATTCCCGCATGCAACCAACAAATCGGCCTCTGAGGAGGCTTCAATAATCGTTCCGGGGGAGCTGTTGGGATGCTGGTCCACGACGTAGCCATCGAGCACAACAATGCGTTCCGTGCCAAGAAACGTAAAACAGCCCGGCCATGGGTGATAAGCACGTATTTGGCGTTCAAGTTGAGCCGCCGATTGAGAAAAATCAAGCGCTCCATCCTGTTTTTTAATTTTGTGTGCGTAGGTCGCGAGGCTGTGGTTTTGTGGCGTGGCGTGGATGCGGCCCTTAAGAATATCGGACAGTGTTTGTTGTAAGAGATCCGCGCCAAGTTGTGCGAGTGTGATTTCTAGCTGCCCCGTGGTGGTTTCGGCGCCAATAGGTATTGCCGCTGAGGCAAACACAGGTCCCGTGTCGAGGCCTGCCTCCAACTGCATGATGCTGATCCCGGTGTTTTTATCGCCATCAAGAATGGCCTGTGTGATGGGTGACGCGCCACGATGCTTGGGAAGTATCGATGCGTGAACATTGATACAGCCAAGTTTTGGCCATTGCAGAGCCCAAGTTGGCAAAATCAACCCATAGGCCGCAACAATGGCAATGTTCGGTTTGTATGCTTCGAGTTGTTCGCGTACACCCGGATCGTTTAAGCGCCCTGGTGTTAACACGGGGATATTGTGTTGCAAGGCAAGTTGCTTAACGGGCGATGCTTGTACATGCTGCCCGCGCCCTTTGGGTCTATCGGGTTGCGTTAAAACCAAATCAATCTGAATGCCGGGCATGTCGATTAGCGCTTGAAGGCTTGGAACTGCGAATTGGGGCGTCCCCATGAATACGATTTTGGTGCGTGAATCCATCAAATCGACACCGTTTGCGTTTCATTCACTGTGTGTTCGGCTTTGGCTTTGATCATTCGGCGCTTGATCAGATCACGCTTGAGCTTGGAAAGATACTCAACAAAGACGCGCCCGTTGAGATGATCCAGTTCATGCTGAATGCATACGGCGAAAAGGCCGTGTGCTTCGAGGGTGAACGGTTTTCCAAATTCATCGCATGCTTTTACAGTTACGCTTTCGGCACGGTCTACTTTTTCAGTCACCCCAGGGACAGAGAGACATCCTTCTTCCCATGTGATCTTGCCGTGGGATGACGTAATTTCCGCATTGATCAACACCATGGGTTTTTCGTAGCCCCATTCTTTGAGCTGCTCGGCAAGCTCGGGATCGCCCGCGGCGTCATTTTCCGGATCGAGATCGACAATCAACACCCGCTGGAGGATCCCCACTTGATTGGCGGCAAGTCCTATGCCGCGGGCATCCGCCATGGTTTCAAACATGTCGCCCACCATCGTGCGCAGGGCATCATCAAACACCTTGACCTCATCGGCACGGGTGCTCAAAACCGGATCTGGCCATATGTGAATGGGGAGTTTTGCCATCGTACAATAATGACGTCCCCCAGCACGATTCGTCAACCGAACGCGGCAGTATATGCGTCTTTAAGTGGGGTGTGGGTAAGCACAAAATGCGCATCATGGATGACGCGGGCAATATCGGCCAAGTGGGCGCTGTGTTCACTCAGGATCCAAGGGGCACACCGTATGGGGGAATATTTTTTTAAGAGTGCATCGCGCTGGGCATTGATTTCCTCAATGCTTGCATGCTCCGACACATCGAGGATCTGGTAGTAATTGCCGCGCAATATCTCTTGGTGCTTGGCAAGGATCTGCTGCTTGCCGATGATCTCTATTGTTGTTTGTAGGTGCGGGCCGCCTTGTGTTTGTAGGTGCGGTTCGCGAACCGCCCTTATCATCTTGTGAGGCGCAATGAAGCCAGTAAGCACCGATTGCCATGCCGAAAAATCGGCATGTTGATCGAGATACGTATCGCCGCCGTAGATTAAAGCGTCGGCAGGGGTTTGGATCCTCTCATGCCCTGGCCCCGCAAAAATGATGGGAATGATAGCCCCTGTGGGCGTTTCTCTGGTTTGTTCGCACCAGCGCAAAGCATGCGGGGATGCAAGCGTGACGACAATCACATCCGCCTCAATGCCAATGGGGGTTTGCTCGGTGAGGATATGTGTTTCCACACCAAAATCGGCATCCTTAAAACGATCTACCAAAGGCAACAGTGTACGGTCGTTGTTGTCTAAAATAAGGATCTGGGTGTGCATGTCATGAAGCTACCCGGATGGGGTCATATGTTGCAATGTTGCGGTTTGTGTCTTGGCGCATCATTTTTGACGCGCATCCCCGTAAACCGCAACATTGCAACATATGACCCCATCCGGCCTAGAGCATGTTGAATGGGTCGATATCAACAACCCATCGCACGCCTGCCGTGGGACGTACGGTCATATGTTGCAATGCTTTGTGCAGTGATGCCCGATTGCTGGCTTTGAGAAGCGTTTGTACGCGCCACTTTCCTTTGAGGCGTTCAATGGGTGCAGGCGCAGGTCCTAAGATCATGATCTCACCCATGCGAACATTGGCGCGTAAAATGGAACTCATGCGCTCGGCTTCTTGTTTGGTTTCCTGTTCGTTCTCGCCTTCAAAGCGCACAAGAACCAAATGGGCAAACGGCGGGTAGCGCAATTCCTCACGCAATTGCATTTCCTGGGCATAAAACGCGGGTGCATCGTGGGCACATGCTGCACGGATGGCATAATGATCGCTGTTGTAGGTCTGTAATAAAACACGCCCCGGAAGCGTGCCACGACCCGCACGACCGGCCACTTGGCAAAGCAATTGAAAGGTCCGTTCAGTGGCACGAAAATCAGGAATGTGAAGACCACTGTCGGCGGCAAGGACGCCCACAAGAGTCACTTCAGGGAAATCATGGCCTTTGGCTACCATTTGGGTGCCAATCAGAATATGGGCTTTTTTATCGCGAAAGTCTTGGAGTCGTTTTTCCATTGAAGTTCGCGTGCGTGTGGTATCGCGATCAAGACGAATACTCGCGACGCTCGGAAAACGTTCTCGCACGATGGCCTCAACACGTTCGGTGCCAAGTCCAAACGCTTCTATACGATCGCTTTCACATTTAATGCATGTTTGAGGAACACCGGTTGAAAATCCGCAGTAATGGCACAAAAGCATGTTGCGGCGTTTGTGAAATGTTAAAGAAATGCTGCATGCGGTGCATGTAAACGTATGGCCGCATCCTTTGCATAACACATGGGGTGAAAAACCACGGCGATTGAGCAGGATAATACATTGCTCATCGCGGTCGATGGTTTCCTGCATGGCGTTCAAAAGTGGCGCAGTAAACACACCATCGGGATCAAGTTCGGTGGTAGTCATGTCGATGCATGTGACCTCAGGCAAAGGTCTTTGATGCACACGCTTTGTGAGTTGCAAAAGTTCGTATTTTCCGCGCGAGACATTGGCCATGCTTTCAAGCGAAGGTGTGGCCGATCCCAAAACAATGGGACATCCATGACGATGGGCCAAATAGACGGCCAGATCGCGTGCGTGATAGCGAGGTGTTTCATCTTGCTTGAACGATGTTTCGTGTTCTTCGTCCACGATGATCACGCCCAGATCTTCCATGGGAAGAAAAATGGCGCTTCGTGCGCCAAGGCCAATGCGTACGTCACCCTGCGATACACGGTCCCAAGCATCGCGGCGTTCAGCGGGCGTAAGTCCCGAATGGATCACAGCCACCGGATCTCCAAAACGATGTCTGAATCGGGCACCAAATTGGGGCGTTAACGCAATTTCAGGAACAAGCACCAATGCGCTTTTATTCAGCAGAAGTGCTTGTTCTACCGCACGCAGATAAACTTCTGTTTTTCCGCTCCCAGTCACACCATGCAAGACAAACGCGCTGAAAGTCTTTTCGTTGATGCTTGCTAAAATCGCATCGGTGGCGTGCGCTTGTTCGGGTGTAAGCTTCGGCTTGTCGGTGTTTTCGGTGAATCCCCATGCAGTGAGAGGAGCGATGGTTTGACGCCGTTTGGTGCGCGTGGTGCCGTGAATTTGTACCAAACCGTTTTTTTGCATGGTGCGGAGTGTGGCTGCGACAGATGGGCGCGAAATGCCGAGACGAGTTGCAAGATGGGCAGCGGTGAGACCGCGTTTGTTATCTTTTAATAAATTAAAAAGTGTGGTCATGCGTTCATTGCATGACGCTGCAAGGGCATCGCCGACGGTTAAAAATCGAGGTGTTTTTTCTTTTGCTTTCAGCGGTAACGCCGCTTGCAACATATCGCCCAAGGCAACGTTGTAATAATCCGATGCAAAACGAACCAATGCCAAGAGATGTACGGGAAGCGATATCTCGTTGGATATTTCAACAAGGGGTTTGAGAGTAAAATCGCTGCTCGGTGTTTCTGTGTGTGTGGCGATGACGTAGCCCCAAACGTGTCGTTGCCCAAGTGGCACGCGCACGCGCATGCCAATGTGTATGCTTTCTCGATCGCCTGGTGGTACTTCATACGTGAGTGCACCCAGTGGCGCTGCGACCACAACATCAACATGGGTTATAGCGTGTTGTTCTGCTAAGATCATATTTGAAACAACGTATCAGGCAATTTGCGATTGATGCGTACTTTGCTGATTTGACTGTGCCTCGTTTGTTTGCCGCTGGCATCAAACATGTCAAATGATGATGGAAACCACACTTTGGCGTCGGTGAAATCGTAGTTCATCCGTGTCTCTTCAGACGCAGCAGTTTTACTTGCCTTGATGCGATAGCGCACTGGAAGCATGGTGTCTTTATCGAACCAGATCTGTGGTTTGTCTATCTCCCAGGACTTGGCACCGAGGATGTAGACGGTGCGATCGCCATGACGTCCTAAGGAGACATCGCGTGTATTGATCCCCACAGTGCCCAGAACATGATGGATCCTGCGTGCAGCATCGTCGGCTTTTGAGCCTTGAGATGCCCATAATGCGGCAAAAAGAAATCGTGGCGTGCTATGGGCTGTTTGCACGACCAGGACCGCTTGTTCCGATGGGGTATTGGGTGCGATGCGAAGTTTTTCGGGACGTTTGATGTAAAGTTGACCCTTCTCCGGTTGCTCACCTTCTGCGTTTTCAACGGTTGTCTCTACATCGGCTTGCAGATCTTGCATCGCCTGTTGTTGGGCGCGTTGAGCCCATTGGTTCAGTAGAAAATCAGATGAAGGCAAATAGGCCATGCTGGGTTGGGCAACACCTAGGGCAAGTAAGGCGATGAGGCATGGGAAGACGCGCATGCGCTGTGGATAACAGACGTGTCTTGTGGCGGGCAAGTGAGGCAAGAGTTATATCTGAAATTATGACTTTCATCAGAGTTAATTGACAATGAAAGCATGCATATTATTTTCCGTTTGACATGGGCACTGCTGGGACTGCTGGCTGTTTCGTGTGGATTAGGAAAGAAAGACACGGTTGCGACCCCACCCTCATGTGAGTCTGCGACATGCGCAGTACGTGTGGATAGCCATGGTACATGGGCGTGCAATGCCGATAAAATATGCGCACTGACATGCCATGACGGTTTTATCAACTCAGAGGAGGTTTGTCTTTGTGACGATACTTTGTGTGATGCGCAAAGCGTAGAGCATTGTCATGCAACATGCACGACTGAACTCTCGTGTGAATTCATTTGTGATCAGGGTTATGTGATTGTGAATGGCATCTCTGTTTGTAACGCAACACAATGTAGTGCAAAAAATGATAGCCATGGTTTGTGGGCATGCGATGCGGGAGAATGTACGCTCAATTGTGATCCTACCCATGAATCAAAAAATGGGACGTGTGTTTGTTCCACAGAAACATGTCCTCAACAAACGGCGTTTGAACATGGTGTTTGGCAATGCACCAGCGAAGCACTGTGTGGTCGGGTATGTGATGACGCCTATGCGTTGTTGGGAGATCTCTGTGCGTGCGATGAGCAGGCGTGCGGGGAGACAACAACGGAACACGGCAATTGGGCCTGCAATTCAACGACCAATCAATGCGTGTTAACATGTGACGCACTTTACAATGCCCAAAACGAGTCATGTGCGTGCGATCAATCCCGATGTGCCGCATCGCAAGTGCTTTCACATGGCGCTATGACATGCAGCAATGGTTCATGCACGCCCGTATGTTCCTCTGGCTACCGTTTGGATAGCGGCACATGCGTGTGTGATAGCGCATCGTGCCAGCCCAGTTGCCTGGAAACTTTGGGGAATTGCTGGAGTAATGGTGCATGGCGTACAACCGCATGCACCTTAAGTTCGTTTAAGCCTGAGCATGCCACAGCGATAGGGGCTTACAGTGTTGAAGTGTTTGATCGGACAACGCAAAATCTTTGGACCTGTGGTGCCACAGCATGTGAGCCGGGTTGGCATCCTACGTATCGCGGGATGACGTGTCTTCCTGATCTTGATACGATGTGCGGTTCTTCGCGGGAAGATTGTACGTTGTATGCGCAAGAGGCGTCAGGGCAATGCATACAAAGCAAATGCCATGTGGCAGCGTGTATTGACGGATTTTCTCCTACAACGATCGCGTCAGGGCATACGTTGTGCATGCATACGCAACAAGCATGCACAACGGACCACGAATGTGAAGGAACAATCGCGCATGCAAATGCCAGCGATGTGATTTGCAAATCCAATCAATGTCAGTTGAAGTGGACGACCACAGCATGTGCGGATGCCTTTCATCGCGATCCATTGGGATTGGCGTGTGAACCCGATGGCGTCATTGCGTGTGGGGCCTGGGACAATTC
The DNA here is from genome assembly GCA_005801425.1 of Bdellovibrionales bacterium. Lineage (GTDB taxonomy): Bacteria > Myxococcota > XYA12-FULL-58-9 > XYA12-FULL-58-9 > SYDY01 > SYDY01. Next base: position 33,974 of record SYDY01000117.1, read on the forward strand.
GTGTTACGCCGCACTTGGACTTGGAGTTAAAGAAGCGTTATGTGAGAACAAAGCATGCAGTGCAACAACGTGCCATCCGGGCTATCACAAAAAAAATAATACGTGTGTTGCCGATTCAATTTCGGCTTGCGGATCGGAAACGATTCAATGCATCGCTGGGCCCAATCAAGAAGCGATGTGTTCACGCACGGAGTTTTTGGGTGATCCGATTTGCACAACGGCGTGCAGACCGGGGTATCATGCTTCAGGAACGCAGTGTGTGGAAGATCTCGTAACGGCGTGCGGTGTTGAGGGCGTGGCATGTTCTGCAACCAGCGTGGCCAATGCGCATGTCGAATGCGTGATGGGCGGATGCGCTGTGGTGTGCAATACCGGTTATGCGTGGTCATCCGATAATACGGTATGCATTGGGGTTGATTACGGCGTGTGTCCGCATCATAATTTTACCTGTGCAGAAGCCTATGGTGCTGGTGCGATATGTGAAAGCGGCGTATGCAAGTGTTCTGCTTCCTTGTGTGCCTGTGGCAATGGCGTGTGCAATGTCACCGATGGTGAAAACACGAACAACTGTGCTCAGGATTGCACGACGGGTGTCGCAGGGCATGTTTACTACCATTATCACAATCGTCAGGGGATGCCCTATGGATTGCGGGTTGATGCGCAGCAGAGGATTGTATGGAATTTAACGGGATGGATTAACTATATTGAATGGAGACCTCACACTTCTGGAAATGCTAGCGCTTTAGTGAATGTGACTAAATGGCCCCCTTCAGTGGTACCTTCAGATCTTACGTATGGGCGCGGTGGTTTTTTATCAGGATCGCAAAGTGTGATTACAGAAAAATTTGTTTTTGCTGCCAGTACGGTGCAGCCTTTGTATGGTGTGCAGGCTGGGCACGTGGAGATCATCTCGAATGTCTCAGGACTCAATGTGGACATCATGTCAGCATGGGGTATCGATGGGACATCGCCTACAGTACGTTTGGATGCGATTTCTGGGAGCTTTAAGCGTTTGCCTCTGACAAGCCCTGGCCCTCGTGACAATTTTTCTTTTGCTGGCGATACTTGGTCTCCTTCTTTTGATTATAAAAACGATGTTAAAGCAGCGGTATTGCTTCCCAATCAACGTGTTTTAGTCCTCATTTTGTCCAATGACCTCAACGATAAGCTTACCCATGGGTTCCTCGGAAATTATTATCTTCGTGTAGGATTTTTAAACTTTTTGCGCGATGCTTTGGTTGGACCTCCCCATGAAATCATGTGGGTCCCTGATCCTCCCGAGTCGGGGGCCCAGTACCGTATTGACGCAACATCGGGGTCTAGGATCCAAGGTATCAGTCAGTTGCTGGACTTGAAAAATCTTGAGTCAGGCGCTTCATTGCACGAACTGATGCATCGCTGGGGAAATGGCATGCTGCCACCAGGGGCACGCAGTTCCAGTGCAAACACCCCGACACTTCCATCAGACTGGATCGGATACGGCGCTGGTCGTATCGCATATCAAGCCGATTTCACGCACTGGGGATTCATTTCTCAGCTGGGTCAACTGGGTGGTTTTCCAGAGGCGCATCTTGTGCAATTAAGAGGTAATCCTTCATGGGCTCCTGCCGACATGCATCCAGCATCGTGGTTCACACTGCGTTCTTTTGGTGGCAATTTTTTTGGAACCCATACGGGCAACAATCAGCAACCTGGACGTTACAGCGATCTTGAAATGTTTTTGGCAGGTCTTGCCCCAGCACCAGCGCGCATTTTTGTAAGCCAAGGAAGTGAACAACGGTTGCTTGTAACAGCGCCCAATTCAGGGCCTTCAGTCGAAGTTGTAGGCCATAATGGCTTTCATACCTATGTCAAAGAAGACTTGTTGGAGCTTCGAACCTTTGACAATGCAAAAGTTACCAACGGTGGCTTAAGTCCAGAGACCAAGGGCTGGAAAGGCGACTGTGCCATGGGAACCTGGCATGATTGTTCTTTAAACACGATCCTTGTGTACACCACGACATCGCGTGAAGTGTCACTTCGTTTTTTGCTGGATCTGGATGCGGCCATGGAACGTTTTTCACGACGTGGAAGCAATGGATTGCCTGACACCTATAATATTTGGGAAGCCACCCAAGGGCGGGCGTATCTCAAAACAGAAAATCAATTCAAGTAGGACCATCTGGCATATTGCTAGTATCGCGTTTATTCTCCCTAAATGTCGGCGCGTGCATGGTGTATCGTTTTGGGCTGCTTTTTTGCATTGAATGCGGAGGCAGCGGTTTTGTACGATCCTGCGCTGAATTGGCGCGTTATTATGACGCCACGTTTTGCAGTGCATTACAGCGAAGGCGAACGCGAACTTGCGGTTCGTGTGGGAAATATTGCCGAAGAAGAATTGGACTCTGTGGCCGAATTGTTTGGCTTTCATCCGGCAGGCCGCATTGAAATTGTCCTTGCGGATGTCGCCGACGATGCCAACGGTTCGGCCACGATCCTGCCAAAAAATACCGTACGCTTGTACATGACCGCACCCACAGAAATTGCAGGACTTTCATCCTACGATGACTGGTTGCGCATGCTGGTGATCCATGAGCTTGCGCATATTTGCGATATTGATCAAACGTCGGGTCCTGCACGTGTGCTGCGTTGGGTTTTTGGAAAATCCGTGGCGCCCAATGGGACAGCGCCACAATTTTATAGCGAAGGTGTGGCCGTTTATGCTGAAACCATGCTGACGCGCACGGGGCGCGGGCGATCATCCTATGTGGCGATGTTACTTCGCCTTGCCGCACTTGATCGCAAGATGTTGCGTATCGATCAGGCGAACGTTCTTTATGCCGATTGGCCGGGGCCTAACGTGGCTTATTTTTACGGTGGATTTTTTCACCTGTGGCTTGCTGATAAGTTTGGCAAAGAAGGCGTGCGATCGTTTCATCGCAATTCGGCCACGTATCCTATTCCTTATTTTTACTCTCCTGCGGCCAAGGCGGCTTTTGGGGAGATGCTCCCTTCATTATGGAATGAATGGTCCAATCAGGAAGCCAAGCTCGCTGAGGCCGTACGCGATGCCATTGTCGCAGAAGGACCTCTCACGCAAGCACGACAAATCACCCACCACGGTCGTCATGTGACCGGTGCGCGTTATCATCCCAATGGAGAATCTATTTACTATTCACGCAACAGTCCCGTGGATGGATCCACCGTGCGAAGTATCCGTCGTGATGGCACCGATGACCATTCGATTGCTTTGCAAACATTGAGTCCCAGTCTTGCCGTTTCTCCATCGGGCGATGCGGTGTTTTATTCGCAATCAGAAATCAACGACCGATTTTATCAATTTAACGATCTCTATCGTTACGACATCAAGAAAAAGAAAATCACCCAGTTGGAAGATGCTGAAAGTAAAGAACCGCTTCGTGCACGCGATCCTGATATTTCGCGCGATGGAAGAAGTATGGTTTTTATTCAAAATCGTTTGCACACCAATCGGATCACACGGGCGACGTGGGATGATGAATCCAAAGGAACATTGAAATTACAAACGCTGGTTTCCGAGCACGGTGATATGCAACATGCGCGACCGCGCTTTTCTCCCGATGGAAAACAATTGGCGGTTTCCACATGGTTTCCCGATGGCAACCGGGATATTGTTATTTTGGACGCGCAAACAGGTGCAGGGTTGCAACGTTTGAGTGTCGATGATGCACTGGATGCCAATCCGGTATGGTCGCCCGATGGACGCTATCTTTTGTATGAATCCGATCTGGATGGCGTTTTTAATATTTACGCATTTGAGATACAGACGCGCAAACACATCCGGCTTACCCATGTGATCGGCGGTGCATTTCAGCCCGATGTTTCACCCGATGGCGCATTTCTTTTATTCCGCAATGCGCGTTCTGAGGGCTTTGATATTTTCGAAATGCCCTTTACGCCTGCTATAGGCGTGATCACCGACCGATTCATTCCTGAACCAGGCCAAGGCTTTGAGGCCTTTATGCAATTCACAGAACGCTTAAAAGATGATGCCGTGGTGTTGTCCCAAGGTCAAACCGATGTGTCTTCTTCGGTGTGGCGAACCTTGTTACCATTTCAGCACAATTGGTTGTTGATCCCCGATGTGTTGGTGACGGTGGGTGATGTTCAATTTGGTGCGACGACATGGGGTTCTGATGTTCTGGCGAAACATCGCTATGTGTTGTCGCTGGGTACCAGCGCCATGGCACAGCGACTTAATTGGTCTGTGGGTTATTTCAATGATGTGTGGTATCCCACCATCGCCATTTTTGGTGGCGAACTGGCCACATGGGCCTTGGATCAACAGACCCACTATGCCCAGTCATCGGTGACCTGGCCTTGGCGTCGCCGTCATCTTTTTAAGGCCACGTACAATTTTGAACGGCGATCCGATCTTGGACGTCCTGGAGGGCGTGCACCCGGTGGAACAAATTTCGCCTGGGTTGAAGCAAGTTACAGTTATGGCTTTTCAAAGCAATATGCCTATTCGGTCAGTCTTGAAGATGGATGGGGTATCAAAACAGGCCTTCGTGGATATTCAAAGGGACTCGGTGGGGAATTTAACGAGATTTTGCTTAATCTTGATGCCCGTGGCTATTTGAACAATCCGTGGTTGAACAATCACGTCCTTGCCGCGCGTGCGGTAGTGGCTTGGGCATTGGGGCCCGACTACAACGAACGGTTTTATTTGGGTGGCAATGTGGGCACGTCGCTGTTTTCATCGACCACCGATCGTCTGTTTCCGTTGCGCGGTTTTGCCCTTGGAAGCAATGACTTTCAGGCGGGTGCGGCGCTGCTTGCAGGATATCTCGAATATCGATTTCCTTTGTGGCAGATGCAACGCGGTCTCTGGACGCTGCCTATTTTTTTACAGCGTTTGCATATGGCTCTTTTTGCAGATGCAGGCACTGCATTTGGCAGAAGTACCGATCGTTCGGTGGCCGATGTGGCCCGAGCATCACTGACAGGGCTTAAACATATGAATCTGGGTGTGGGCGTGGAGATCCGGGCTGATATTGTGTTAAGCTGGGCGGTGCCTCTGGCGCTGCGTGCGGGACTCGGCTGGCCGATTGTGAGTGCGGGTGATATTTCAGCGCGATCCCCGCAGGTTTATTACACGGTAGGAACAATGTTTTGATCGGTTTATAACCTCTCCCGCTTGCGGGAGAG